>JBKDBK010000023.1:0-3645 GCA_046315175.1 Opitutia bacterium
CGACCCGCGGTCACCCTTGCCTTGTGCGCATCCTCGACCGCTACATCCTGGGCGAGTGGGCCAAGGTCTTCGGGCTTTGCCTGGCAGCGCTCTCCGGCCTGGCGGCGATCTCCATCTCCTACCGCCACGCCCGTGATTTCATCGACTGGGACGCGGGCGCGGGGAATTTCGCCCTGTTCCTGGTCTTCCGGCTCGTCGGGGAGCTCCCCATGCTCGTGCCTGTCACCCTGCTGATCTCGGTCATCTTTGTGCTGGGGCAGCTTAACCGGAACCAGGAGCTGGCGGCGGCGCGCGCGGCGGGGCAAGGCGTGCTCCGCCTGACCGCCCCGCTCTGGGCGGCGGCGGCGGTCCTCGCCGGCCTCCTCGCCTTTCTCAACGCCGCCTGGGTTTCCTCCTCCCAGGAAGCCGCCCGACAGCTCTCGGAGCGCCTGGAGTTCGCGGCGCTCGCCGACAAGGGCCGCAAGGTCAGGGTCTCGGGCGACTCCGAGCTGGTCGCGTTCGACAACAAGGAGGGCGGCCGGCGCTGGATCATCGGCAAGCTGAGCCTCTCGACCGGCCGCGCCTCGGATGTCCATCTCCACCTCCTCGCCCCCGACGGCCGCGAGCTGCGCCGCCTCGCCGCGTCCTACGCCGAGTTCCGCCGCGACGGCGACCGCTGGCGCTGGACCTTCCGGGATGTCCGCGAGATGGTCTTCGACCCCGCCACCCAGGCCTTGGTCCGCCAGCCCCGCTTCGACCTTCTGGAGCTTCCCGAGGTCGACGACAACCCCGAGGTGATGGCGGCGACCGTGCTTCGGCCCCAGAAGCTCTCCTTCCGCGAGCTCGAGATGATCGCCGGCCAGGCGGGCTGGGCGCCGGAGGGCAAGATGGCGCAGTTCGCCATGCGCTACCACCGCACGCTCGCCAGCCCGATGATCTGCCTCGTCGTGGTCGCCATCGCGATTCCGTTCGCCGTGGTCGGCGGCCGCGTCAACCCCATGATCGGCGTGAGCAAGACGCTCGGGCTCTTCCTCGGCTATTACTTCCTGACCATGATCCTGGACTCCCTGGGCTCGGCGGGACATCTCCCGCCGGCCGTCGCCGCCTGGATCGCCCCCGTCCTTCTCGCGCTCTGGGCCTTGCCCCGCCTGAGGGGTGTCAATTGACCATGCTCCGCGCCGTCCGACTCGCCCAGGGGCGCCCCGCCCGCGCCCTTCGGGGCCATCCCTGGGCCTACCGCGCCGAGGTGGAGCTGGCCGGGCCGCCGCCGGCCGACGGCGACTGCGTCGAGCTGACCGATCCCCGCGGCTACACCCTCGGCGCCGGCCTCTGGAACGCCCGCTCGCAGATTGTCTGGCGGCGCTACAGCAGCGTGGCGCGGCCGCTCGACGACGCCCTGCTCGGCGAGCGCCTCGCCGCCGCCGTCGCCCGGCGCGGCTCCGCCGCCTTCTCGCGCATCGTCTACGCCGAGGCCGACCACCTGCCCGGCCTGATCGTCGACCGCTTCGGCCCCCTGCTGTCCGTCCAGGCCAACACCCTCGGCATGGACCGCCGCCTCCCCGCCATCGTCGATTGGCTGCGGCGCCATCTCTCGCCCGAGGAGATCGTCCTCCGCAACGACGCCCCGGCGCGCGAGCTCGAGGGCCTCGGCCTGTCCGTGTCGACCGCCAGCGGCAAGCCCCTCGCCCCCCGCCGGCTCGCCTTCGGCGGGCTCAGCTGGCAGGTCGACCTGCTCGGCGGCCAGAAGACCGGGCTCTACCTCGACCAGTTTCCCCAGCATGCCCGCGTGGCGTCGCTCGCCAAGGGGCGCCGCATGCTCGACGCCTTCTGCAACCAGGGAGGCTTCGCCCTCGCCGCCGCCAAGGCCGGCGCCCGCGAGGTCCTCGGCGTCGACCAGTCCGAGGAGGCGGTCGCCGCCGCCCGCGCCAACGCGGTCGAGAACGGGCTGACCACGGCGGCCTTCGAGGTTGCCAACGTCTTCGACTGGCTGCGGCTGCGCGCCGACGAGCGCTTCGACCTCATCGTCCTCGATCCCCCGCCGTTCGCGCGGTCCAAGACCGCGGTCGAGGGCGCGCTCCGGGGCTACAAGGACCTCGCTCTGCGCGCGCTCAAGATGCTCGGGCCCGGCGGCATCCTCGCCACCTACTCCTGCTCCCAGCGCGTCACGGAGGACCTCTTCACCGAGGCCACCGCCTCGGCCGCGGCCGACGCCCGCCGCGCCGTCCGCGTCATCGAGCGCGTCGGCCAGCCGCCCGACCATCCCGAGCTCCTCAATTTCCCCGAGGGACGGTATTTGAAGGGGCTGATTCTGGAAGTGGTTTGAACGTCGGGCGCTTCACGGGGGCTCAGGGGCTCGGGAGATACAAGGTCGCGGAGGTTGCGGAGGTGGCGGAGGTCGCGGAGGAGGCCGAGGATGCGAAGGATACGAAGGATACGTAGGAGGCGAAGGATACGTAGGAGGCGGAGGAGGCGAAGGAGGCGGAGGATGATGAGGGGTTCTGTCCCTTCATCCTTTCATCGCTTCATCCCTTTATTCCGCGGCAACAGGCAACGAGCGCAGCGAGGTCCTTCTCCCGAGCCCCTTAGCCCCCGTGCCCCTGTGCCCCCGATTTAGCGCCCCAGCGCCGCCTTCACCAACTGATCGGCGGTGCAGGCGGGGCCGAGCTTGGCGAGGGCGCCGCGCACGAGCTTGTCGGCGTCGGCGGCCTTTGTCCCCAGCGCGACCAGCGCGGCCACCGCGTCGCCCGCGGCGGAGCTCGCGTGGGCGGCCCCCGAGGGCAGGGCGGGGGCGGCGGCGGTGCCTCCGACCGAGACCTTGTCGCGCAGGTCGAGGATGAGGCGCTCGGCGGTCTTCTTGCCGATGCCGGGGCAGGAGGAAAGCAGGGCGAGGTCGCTCGTCGCAACCGCCTGGGTCAGGATGGGCAGGGATAGCCGGCTGAAGAGGGCCATCGCCGTCTTGGGCCCGATGCCGCTCACCTTCTCCACCACGAGGGCGAAGAAGTCGCGCTCCTCGGCCGTGGCGAAGCCGTAGAGCGACTGGCTGTCCTCGCGAAAGACCTGGTGGGTGTGGAGGGTGACGGTCGAGCCGACCTTGCCAAGGCGCTCCGCGGTCGTCACCGGGATGCTCACCTCGTAGCCCACGCCGCCGCAGGAGACCACCGCGCGCAGGACAGTGCAGGCGATCAGCTTGCCCTCGAGGGTCACAATCATGGCGGATTCCTAGCCGACCCAACCCAGCCGAGGCAAAGGAAATGAGGGCGGATGCAAGGAGGCGGAGGATTCGGAGGGGGCGGAGGTGGTGGAGGATAAGGGATGCGAAGGATGCGAAGGAGGCGGAGGATGCGAAGGATGCGAAGGATACGGTGGTGGCGTAGGATGCGGGCTGCAGTTGCCATATCCTTGGACAACGAGCGTAGCGAGTTCTCGCCCGCAGACACCGCAGACACCGCAGGTTAGCTAACTAGCCAGATAGCTTTAAAGCCTGATAGCCAGTGAGCCAGAGAGCCACATAGCCAGTGAGCTATCCCCCCGTGCCCCTGTGCCGCCGTGCACCCCTCGCGGCGCCCCGCGCCGCCGTGCAGTCGGCATCTGTTCCCCTACTCCAGGCCAAGCACCGCTTCCATCCCGTGGAGGCCGGCGGGCTTGCCGACGACCCAGCGGGCCGCG
>JBKDBK010000024.1:0-7183 GCA_046315175.1 Opitutia bacterium
GGCGGAGGTGGGAGGGGGAAGGAGGAGGATACGAAGGGAGGGGGAGGGAGGAGGGGGCTTGTCAGGGGGGTCGAAGACTGTTACAAATGGTAATTGTTACATCATGGTAACGATGTAATCTTACCCCCGATTTCCCCACCCCATGGAAACTCCACGTCGGGCTTTTGCCCTAAGTCGCGCCGCCTTGGCGGCGGCCTCCTTGTTTGCCTCGGCCGCGGCGCCCGCGGCTGAGCTGACCTGGGACGCCGATGGCGCGGCCTCCGCTGCGCTGGGCGGCACGGGCACTTGGAATCTGCTTGGGTCGACCTGGGACAATGCCGGGACCGCCCAGGCCTGGACGTCGGCCGACTCGGCGATCTTCGGCACGACGGCCGGCACGGTCACGCTCGGCACGGACATCACGGCTCAGGGGCTGACCTTCTCGGTGGATGGCTACACGCTCACCGGCTCGACGCTCACCCTGGGCGGGGGCATCACGGCGAACGGCTCGGCCACGATCAGCTCGGGCATCACCCTTGGCGCTGCCTCGTCGTGGTCGGTCGCTAATACCAAGACCCTGACGGTAAGCGGCACAATCGGCGGCGGGTTCGCGCTCACGAAGTCCGGCGAGGGGACGCTGGCTCTTAATGCGGCCAACACCTTCTCTGGAGGTCTGACGCTCTCAAGTGGCTCCATCACCTTGGGCGACAATGCAGGACTCGGATCCGGCACCCTGACATTTGCGGGAGGGACGCTGCAGACGAACGGGTCTAACCGAGTCGTCGCCAACAGCCTTGCTTTCCGGGCTTCGACTTCGAGTGGCTTGGTCGGCTCGCCAGCTGGCGACATCCTCTACACTGGGGCCGCGTCAGGTTCGGGCACGGCGGTCCTCAATTCCAATGTCAGCCGCAGCGTCTGGCTGCAGGGCGACTGGAGCGGCTTCACAGGCACTCTGAGTCTCACCCAGTACACTGACGGCACGAATTATCGCCTGGGCGGGGCGCCTGGCCTAACCACGTCCAATGACCTGACCAATGCGTCCAACCTCTCGCAGGCCAAGGTTGTGATGGCTGGCACTCCGACCAACCGGGCTCTGAGCTGGAACGGTGTCGCCGGGGCAACGGTCCGTATCGGAGAGCTCTCGGGCACCGGCGGTCGCATTGACGCCAGTGGCCGGGCGGCCAATTGGGAGGTCGGCGCGCTGGGCACCTCCACGACCTTCGCGGGCGTAATCGCCGGGACTGGCACCTCGCTGACCAAGGTCGGCGTCGGCACGCTGACCCTCACTGGGGCCAACACCTACACCGGCGGCACGTCGGTCAAGGGCGGCGAGCTCGTCATCTCAGCTGAGAGCGGACTGGGCGCGGCCCCGGGCTCCTATGTCGCCAACCACCTGACCCTCGACAACGGGGCTCTGGTCGTCACCGCCGGGATGACCCTCGGCGTGAACCGTGGGATCACCCTCGGCTCGGGTGGGGCTTGGCTGAGGTCTACGGCCTTGGGTGGAGGCACAGCCTACAACATCGACGCCAAGGTCACGGGCACGGGCCAGTTGAATATCTTCGCCCATGGGAACACCTCTGACACCGGGGGCGGGGTCGGTGGCAACCTGCATCTTGGCAACACTGGGAACGACTTCACGGGGAATATCGTGATCAAGTCCGGGGTGGTGTCGTTCAACGGCGACAGTGCCTTCGGCAACGCGGCCAACACGATCACCATCGAGGGCGGCGGGTTTGTGGCCACAGGTAACCGCACGCTCGCCTCCACGCGCTCGATCATCCTGTCGGGCGGCGGGGACAAGATCTTCCGCGTCTACGGCAGCCAGACCCTGACCGTCCAAGGCGCGATCTCCGGTGCGGGCAATGTACGGCATACCGACGGAGGGACGCTGACGCTCGCAGGCACGAGCAACTTCACCGGCAACCTCATCAACGCTGCGGGCACATTGGCGCTATCCGGCGCGCAGGGGTACACGGGGTACCTGCACATCACCAATCGCACTACCTTGCGACTCGACGCCGACAACGTGCTACCGGACGCCCGGACGGTGCTGATGTACGGCGGCACGACTTTCAACGTGAACGGCCGGACGGACACCATGGGCTCCCTGACCACGGGGTCTGCGAGCGACACTGATGTGATTGTCAACCTCGGATCGGTTGGCTCGACCGGTACGCTGACCGTGACTTCCAACTCCCTGCCGGCCGGCATGACCAGCGGCTACTCCGAGGCGACGGTCCATGCCAAGGTCACGGGCTCGGGCAATCTCGCGTACGTTAACACCGGCTCGCCGACCGCAGTCTGGAACATTAGCAACACGGCGAACGACTTCATCGGCAATGTCGTCGTCACGGCAGGGCGCATCCGCTTCCTGGCGGACGGCGCGCTCGGCAACGCCGCGAACGACCTGGTCTTCAACGGCGACCCGGTCACGACCTGGGGCGACCAGGACGGCCGGGCCAGCCTGCAGGTGACCAACGGCACGAACCTGACGCTCGGCTCGGGCCGCACGTTGACGCTCAACTCGGGCAAGGAGGGCACCCTCCATGTCTGGGGCGGCACCACGACCACGGTCGAGGGGCAGGTGACGGGCGCGGGCGGGCTGCGCAAGCAGGATTCGGGCGTGCTGTTGCTGAGCAACGCGGCGAACAACTGGTCGGGCTCGCTCAACATCGTCAACGGCGAGGTGCGGATCGGCTCGGCCGGCGCGCTCTCGCCCTCGGCCCAGGTGTTCGTGCACGCCGGCACGCTGAACATCAACGGCTTCTCCTCGTCGTCGCGCGGCCTGTCGAGCGCCACGGGCGGCACGCTGAACCTCGGCTCGGCCGGCGCCACCCTGACGTCCACCGGCGCCCTCAAGCCCTCGCACTATGGCACGCAGTCGCTCGACGGCAAGATCACGGGCACGGGCAACCTGACCTACGCCAATGCGACGTCCCACACCGACGCGTGGGACATCCGGGCGACGACGAACGACTTCGTCGGGACGATCACGGTACGGAGCGGCCGGATGCGCTTCGCGTCCGACGCCTCGCTGGGCAACCTGGAGAACGACCTCGTCTTCGACGGCGAGACTGTCACCACCTGGGGCAACGGCGACGGCCGCGCCTCGGTTCAGATTGTCAACTCGGGCGACCTGACCTTCTCCGCGGCCCGCACCATCACCCTGAACGCCGGCAAGCAGGGCACGTTCTACGTCTGGGGCACGCGCCTCCACACCGTGCAGGGGCAGGTGACGGGCGCGGGCGGCCTGCGCAAGGAGGACGATGGCACGCTGGTCCTGGGCAATGTGACCAACAATTGGACGGGCGACACCCGGGTGGCGAGGGGCACCTTGCGCGTCGGCGCGGCCGGCGCCCTCTCGTCGGGCACCACGCTGCTGATCGGCGGCTCGGGCACCGTGAACCTAAACTCCCTGCAGTCCTCCGTGGTCGGCCTGGCCAGCGAGGGGCAGACGGGGGGATTGCTGAACGGGGGAGGCCGACTCACCGTCACCGGCGGGGGCAACTACGATGATTCGGGCAGGGTCTCGCTGTCGACCTTACGGCAGTCCGGCACCGGGACCCAGACCCTGTCGGGTCCGGTCGACAACGACGGCGCCTTGGCGGAGGTGACCTCCGGCACGCTGGTCCTCGCCAAGGCCTCGAGCGCGACGGTCCACGCCATCGGCATCCATGACCAAATCGGCCTTTGGGTGATGGGCGGCACGGCCCGACTCGGGGGCACCGGGGGCGACCAGATTTTCACCAACACGCACGTCAGCGTGACGGGCGGGGTGTTCGACCTCAACGCCCGGAGCGAGGGTTTCCGCGCCCTCGTCGGCGACGGCGGCGCGGTGCGCAACGACGGGGTGTCGGCGGCGACGCTGACCCTCGGCGAGACGACGCAGGCGGGGATCAGCAGCGCGTATTCCGGCTCGGTCGGGGTGGGCGGCGTCTCGGCGCTGAACCTGACGAAGGTGGGCGGGGGGGCGCAGACGCTCTCGGGCGCGCTCGATCTCGGCGCCATCACGGTGTCGGCCGGCACCCTGACGCTGGCGGGTGCGGGTGCCCATTCGGGCGCCATTTCGGTCGCCAGCCTGGCGACGCTCGAGCTTGATGTGGCCTCGGAGCACGCCATCGGCGGTGCCCTGACCGGGGCGGGCACCCTGACGAAGTCGGGAGCGGGGCTTCTGCTGCTCGGGACGTCCGGCGGCTTCTTCGGCACGATGAACGTGCTGGCGGGCACGGCTCGCCTGACGGCGGACAACGCCCTGGGTACGGCGGGCATCTCGGTGGCGGCGGGCGCCACGCTCGACCTCAACGGGCGGTCGTTCTCGAATCTTCTCACCCTGGCCGAGGGATCCTTCCTCGTCGGCACGGGCTCGCTGGTCGCGGGCTCGGGCACCCTGGATCTCTCGACTGTGGAGCTGCCCGCGGAGGTGACCATCTCGGTCGCCACCGGCGGCACGCTGAACTTTGGCAGCCGGGAGTATTCCGGCAATGTGTTGTATGCCGGGGGCTCGGTCGTGGGGGCCAACTTCACCGGCAATTTGGTGGTGTCGGGCACCGGCGTGCAGCTGGGAGCCGGCATCGGCGCCGGCACGGTCAAGATCGGCTCCGGGGCGTCGGCCGTCGTTTCGGCGGGCTTCACCAGGGACATCCTGTTCGAAGGCGGCGCGCTGGGCGGGCTCTCGACCGCGGGCTACGCGGGCACGGTGACGGTGGGCGCGGGCGCGACCCTGGATGTCGACGCCTACCAGCCCATCGATACCATCTACGGCAACATCCAGGTGCAGGCGGGCTCGACGCTGGCGGGCTCGGGGACCTTCGCCGGGTCGGTGAGCGTGTCCGGCACGCTGGCCCCGGGCAATTCCCCGGGACTGATGGCCTACGAGGACGGCTTGTCGCTCGGGGCGGCCTCCGTTACCCAGTGGGAGTTCGACGCGAGCACGGTTGAGCTTTATGTCGACGAGTTCTCCCTGCAGACCGGCCGCGGCGACGGCTTTGACGCGATCGACATCACGGGAGGGACGCTCAGCATCGCCCCGGGCGCGCAGCTCTCCATCGTGGCTCCCACCAGCTACGACTACGATGCGGCGTTCTGGACGACCACGAGGCTGTTCCATTTCGTGTCTCTCGGCGAGAACACGAACATCACGGGGCAGTTTGTCTTCGCCAACGGCACCACCCGCCTGGGGCTCACCGCCGGCCGCTGGGATATCCTCGGCACGAATGGCACGGACAGCGGGGTGTTCCTGCAGTGGACGCCGGTCCCCGAGCCCTCGACCTACGGGCTGCTGCTCGGCGGTTTGGCCTTGGCGGGGGCGGTGGCGAGGCGGAGGTACAGCTCGTTGGCTCGTTAGCTCGTTGGCTAGTTGGCTAGTTGGCGGGATAGCTCGATGGCTAGAATAGGGGGCTCGGAGGCACAGGGGCACAGGGGCTCGGGAGTATAGCTCGATGGCTAATGGAGGAGGGGGAGGCGTAGGAGGCGGAAGGGGCGGCGGCGGGGCAGCCGGGGAGTCGCGGCTGAAGCCGCGGGGAGTCGCATCGCGTGGCGATGCGGGGAGTCGCAGCCGGTGGCTGCGGGGGTAGGGCTTGCTAGCTCACTAGCCTGGCAGAGCCCGGGAGGAGCGGGGAGCGGGGGCAGAAGGAGACAGGCGGTTTCGGAGAAACCGGCTTAGCTGGGGCAGGGATTTTATTCCCGCGGGGGGGCGGGTCAGTTGGCGGCCTTCTTGCGGCGGCGGCGCAGGCCGGCGGAAAGGACGAGTGCGCCGAGGGTGAGTCCGTAGGTCGAGGGCTCGGGAACGCTTGTGATGGCGGAGATGGACACCAGGTCGAGGCGCATGGAGCCGCCGCTGGCCGGCGCGCGGTTGTAGCCGTTGAGGGTGTCGGTGGAATCTGTGCCGGCGAAGGAGGAGATCAGGCCGTTGGCGCCGGTGGTGGCGGTCCCGTTCGGGTCCCAGAGCGCCACGAGAGCGATGGCAAGGCTCGCATTGTTCTCGTAGGCTTGTCCCGTGGGCAGGGTGAAGGAGATGTTGTCCACGAAGCCCGTCGCGAAGTTGGCCGGGGTGTTGGTCGTGGTGATTTGGGCCGAGTTCAGCGAGAGGTTGTTGAGGGTGCGGAAATCGATCAGCCCGCCGCTGCTGACATTGACGGTGGCCGTTCCCGAGATGGCGCCGCCGGAGCCGTCCATCCCGGTGATGGACTGGCTGATGGAGGAGCCGATGCCGCCGGTCGGGGCCGAGAAGCTGCCAGCTGCCCCGGTGGTGCTCACCAGCAGCTGCCAATAGCGGCTCGAGCGATACCCGGCGGACATGCTGAAGGTGATGTTGACGGCCTCGCCGGCGCTCATGCCGGTCGTCGGGGCTGAGAACTGGATGCCGATGGTGCCGTTGGCCGCGGTGGTCAGCGGCGGATTGACAATCACCGACCGATTGTAGGTCGTCCCGCCAATGAGCGTTCCCGGGTCCAGGAGGGACCCGTTGGTGATGACGCTTGAGAGGGGGGTCGAGGGATTGGACTGCCCGTAGCCCGTGGCGACGCCGCTGGCCAGGGTGCCGCCCGTAGCCGTGCGGAAGACCAGGGAGCTGGACGACGTGTTCCAATCCCACTGATGGAGAAGGGTGGATTGCGCCCAGGCTTGGCTGGGCGACGAGAGCGATGCGAGGGCGACTGCCGTGAGGAGCTTGGGCTGGGGGCGCATGACTGTCGTTAGTATTTAGACACCATGCTTCTCCAGTCTAACCTAAAAACTGCAGTCAATTCGATGGGGGTCATGGGCGTGGCGCAGGTAAGGGCTCGGGCAGAAGTGCACAGGGGGCACGGGCAGCGAAGCCGGTGCACGGGAGCGCGGGCGGGGGCGAAGGGGCATGGCATTATGGCTTACTAGCATGCTAGCGCCGTGGCTAATCGGCGGGGGAGGATACGGAGGAGGCGGTGGGGGTATAGCTCGTTGGCTCGTTAGCTCGATGGCTCGGGGGCTAAAGGAGGCGGAGGATACGAAGGAGGGGGAGGGGGGATAGCTCGTTGGCTCGTTGGCTCGATAGCTCGATAGCTTGATAGCGGGATAGCGGTGTTAGCGGTATTAGAAGGGAGCGGAGGGGGAGGAGGCGGAGGATACGAAGGAGGCGGAGGGGGTATAGCTCGTTGGCTCGTTAGCTCGATGGCTCGGGGGCTAAAGGAGGCGGAGGATAAGAAGGAGGCGGAGGAGGCGGAGGATA
>JBKDBK010000025.1:0-3043 GCA_046315175.1 Opitutia bacterium
CTAGACGACTTGGACGGCCGCCCGATGCTGACGCCGGAGGCGGTGCGGGAGGTCAACGACCCGAATGCGGCGCAAGTGGCGACCAAGCTGCTGGCGCTGTACGTCGACGAGAGCTACACCGCCGTCGTCAACCCGGATCTGGCAATGCGTGCGCTGTCGACGGGTGGCGAGCAGCGCGGCACCGTGCGCGGCGAGCTGTGGCGCACGGCGATGCAGTTCAAGAGCTTTCCCATCGCCATGATCTCGCGCCACTGGCGCCGCGCGATCGAGGCACCCGGCGCATCGAACCGGCTGGCCTACGCCTCGGCCCTGGGCCTGTCGCTGACCTTGCTAGGTGCCATGTCGTTCCAGGCCAAGGAGATGGCTCGCGGCAAAGACCCGGTCGACATGACCCAGCCGAAGTTCTGGGTCAAGGCAATGTCGCAGGGCGGTGCGGCGGGCTTCTACGGCGACCTGATGCTTGAGAACACGAAGGACAGCCTGAGCCGCGCTGACCCACTGTTCCGCCTGCTGGGCCCGACTGCTGGCAGCACGGCAGACCTGTACGAGCTGACGAAGGGCAACTTCGACGAGTGGT
The DNA here is from genome assembly GCA_046315175.1 of Opitutia bacterium. Lineage (GTDB taxonomy): Bacteria > Verrucomicrobiota > Verrucomicrobiia > Opitutales > UBA953 > UBA8828. Next base: position 578 of record JBKDBK010000025.1, read on the forward strand.
CCGCCGGCAAGGACACCAAGGCGGGCGCCGAGGCGCTACGGTTTGCGCAGTCTCACGCGCCATTCATCAACCTCTGGTACTTGCGCACGGCGCTGGAGCGGGCGCTGATCAACGACTTGCATGAGAATCTGAGCCCGGGATACTTGGCGCGTATGAAGCAGCGCGCGCGCAAGGACTACGGGAACGAGTTTTTCTGGGAACCTGGCGATCTAACACCCGACCGCGCGCCAGATTTTGCAAACGCAGTGGGGCAGTGATGCTGGAAAAACAACGCGAGCAGGAACTGCGCGACGTGCAGACAATGGCGCTCGACCACGCGATCGAGGAAATGAACGCGGCGCATGGCCGTGGTCTGGACAGCAAGCAAGACCGCGGCGACCGTGGGTTTCTCACTGGCATGGCTGCCAAGTCGGTCGGCGTGGCGGTGAAGATCGAGCAGTTCATCATGCTGCGCAATCGTGAGGGCATGGGCAGCGATGACGAGGACGACAGCCAGGCTGCGGCCAGTCTCGTGAAGACCGCCCGCGCCGAGGTACAGCAGATCCTTGAAAAGGTGGGCGCAGGTGCGAAGCCGCGCCGCAAGCGTGGTGACGAGTAAGGCCACGCTGGTCGAGTTCTTCCACATCTGGGCCAAGCTCAGAGGGTGGAAGGTGCCTGCCTTCCACTACCGGGCGCTCATGTGGCTCGAAAGCCGCGGCGATCTGGCGGTCTGGATGATGTTTCGCGGGGCCGCGAAATCGACGCTGCTGGCCATCTACAACGCCTGGCGCTACTACCAAGACCCGAGCTATCGGATCTTGCACCAGGGCGACCAGGACGGCACGGCGCACAAGACGGCGCGCGACACCAAGGCGGTGCTGATGCGTCACCCGCTGACGGCCAAGCAGTTCCGCGACGTGCGCGGCGAAATATCGTTCTGGTGGGTGCCGGGCGCCAACGACGAGCGCAACCCATCAATGCAGGCGGCGGGCATCCTGTCGAACATCACGAGCTCACGCGCCGACGAGGTGCAGAACGACGACGTGGAGGTGCCAAAGAACATCGGCACCGTCGACGCGCGCGAGAAGCTGCGCTATCGCCTAAGCGAGCAGACGCACATCTTGGCGCCGGGAGGGCGCGCGCTATTCGTTGGCACGCCACACACGCACGACTCGCTGTACGCGGAGCAGATCCGCATGGGAGCGGACGCGCTGATCATCCGGCTGTTCGGCCATGAGCACCGCATCGAGACGGCGACCAAGGCCGACCAGCTGGTGCCGTTCAAACCTGAGTTCGTGTTCGAAGGCATCGGCGAGCGCGCGCGCCTGTTGGTCGAAGGGAGGGATTACCGGCTGACCACTGCCGGCATCCGACTGACCAAGCCGTCCGGCGCATTGGTCGACTGCTACGCCGGCTGCGCCTGGCCTGAGCGGTTTGATGGCGAAGCGCTGGCGAAGCGGCGCCGCACGTGCCGCACCATCAACGAGTGGGACTCGCAGTATCAGCTGCACGCCAAGCCGCTCACGCAGGTGCGTCTGGATCCTGACCGACTGGTGGCCTATGACGCCGAGCCGCAGGTGCGCACAGTCAATCGCACGACAATGATGGTTCTTGGCAACGTGCAGATTGTGTCAGCACGGCTGAGGATGGACCCGTCAAGCGGGAAAAAGAACTCGGACGTGTCCGCCTTGGCGTTGATCCTGCAGGACGCGCTCGGCCGGCTGTACTGGCACCGGGCCATCGCGCTGCGCGGCGAACTGGCCGAGATTGATGACAACGGAGTGGTGCAAGGCGGGCAGGTCGAGCAGATTTGCGACGTGATCGAGATGTTTCAGATTGGCCGCATCGAGGTCGAAACGAACAGCATCGGCGGGCACGTTCCGAGCATCTTGCGCGGTGCGATCAAGCGCCGCCGGCTCGCCTGCGGGGTCGGCGAGGACGCCGTGCGCAGCAACAAGAATGCCGACATCCTGGCCGCGCTCGAACCGCCGCTGACCTCCGGCTACCTATGGGCGCATGTGTCCGTGATCGACACGATCGAGCACCAGATGCGCGACTGGAACCCGGCAGTGACGGAGCAGCCGGACGATTACCTGGACTGCGCGGCGCGCGCCATCCTTGCTGAGCCTGTACGCATTGGCAAAGTGGTCGGGCAAAAAGGCGGGATTCCGCCGGGGCCTTCGCTTCAGGATTGGCGCCCGAACGGCGGGGTTCACGAGGTCGAGCTCGACCTGTCTTGATCGGCCCGCGCGTTCCAACGCGCGAGGCCCTAGTGACCGTTACCGCAGCACCATCGTTTAACAATCACGTCGGCAACGGTGTCAGCACCGTCTTCACCTACGGCTTCAAGATCCTGCAGGCCTCGGATCTGAAGGTCACGGTTGACGGCGTCATTGTCACCAACTACACGGTGGCCGGTGTGCTCAATCCGGCAGGCGGAACGAACGCTTTCAGCGTGGCGCCCGCCAACCTGGCAGCCATCCGCAT
>JBKDBK010000026.1:0-19815 GCA_046315175.1 Opitutia bacterium
GCTCAGAAGCCGCCGCCGAGGGCCTTGACCACCTGAAGGTGCGCGACGATGCGGTCGCGGCGGGCCGCGGCGGCGACCGCCACGGCGTCGGCGTGGGCCACGCGGGCCTCGGCCCACTCGCGCGGCCCGATCTCGCCCGCCTCAAACCGACGGCGGCCGAGTTCCAGCAAGGCCGCGGAGGCGGCGGCGCGGCGCTCGGTCGACTCGGCGAGCTCGATGGCCTCCCCGAGGTCGGCCAAGGCGTCGCGGGTCTCGCGCAGGGCCTCGAGGGCGACCCTCGAGTAATTCGCGGCCGCCTCGTTGGCGGCGGCCTTGGCGGCCTCGGTGGCGCGGCGCGAGGCGCCCCAGTCGAGCAGGTCGTATTGGATCGCGCCCCCGAGCGCGGCGGTCGCGGCGGGCGAGGCGAAGAGCCCGCTCAGCTCGCGGCTGGCGGTGCCGACGGCTCCGGTGAGGGAGAGACGGGGGAAGGCCGAGCCCTTGGCGACCCCGACCTGGGCGTTGGCCGAGACGGCCAGCTGCTCGGCCTCGCGGACGTCGGGGCGGCGCTCGAGGAGCGCGGAGGGGAGGCCCGAGGCGGGCGGCGGGGGCACGCGCAGCTTCGAGGTCGCGGGGGCGATCTCGAGCGAGGGCTCGCCGGTCAGGCTGCCGAGGAGATGGGCGAGGGAGGCGCGCTGGCGACGGGCCATGGCGAGGCGGGTGTGGGCGTCGGAGCGGGCGACCTCGGCCCGGGAGACCTCGTCGGGAGCGGCGGCGCCGGCGGCCTCGCGCTCGCGGGCGACGCGGAGGGCCTCGTCGCGCGCGGCGAGCGCGCCGGCCATGGCGTCGAGCTCCGTCTCGGCGGAGCGGAGGCCGACATAGGTGCGGGCGACCAGGGCGGCGACGGAGAGCTCGGCCGCGCGCAGCGACTCGCGGCCGGCCTCGAGCAGGGCGCGGGACGACTCCCGGGCGCGGCGGGCGCGCCCCCAGAGGTCGATCTCATAGTTGAGCGAGACGCCGACCTCGGCGACGGGCCGGATGCGCGGCGTGCCCGCGGGGAAATTGGTGGCGAGGTCGACGCTGGCGCGGCGGCGCTCGTAGGCGGCGTTGGCGGCGAGCGAGGGAAGCCCGGCGGCCTCGACCTCGCCGAGGATGGCGAGGGCGCGGTCGACGCGGGCGGAGGCCGCGAGGATGTCGCGGTTGCCGGCGAGCGCGCGGTCGACGAGGTCGTCGAGCACCGGGTCGCCCAGGGCCTTCCACCATCCGTCGCCAAGCTCCGCGCCGTCGCGGGCCAGGGCGCCGTGGGTCTCGGGGAAGGCCTGTCCGGGGCGAACGTAGTCGGGCCCGGCGGCGCAGCCGGACAGGACAAGGGCGGCGAGGGCGAGGCGGCTCACGGGGCCACCTCCGTCGTCTGGGCGGGGGCCTTGCGGCGGCCGGAGAGCAGGTGGAAGAACCAGGGGATGAAGAGCGTGGCCACGAAGGTGTCGAGGAGCATGCCGCCGATGATGCCGGTGCCCATCGAGCGGCGGGCGGCGGAGCCGGCGCCGAAGGCGAAGACGAGCGGGAGCACGCCGAGGATGAACGCCATCGAGGTCATGACCAAGGGGCGCAGGCGGATCCGCGCGGCCTCGACCGCCGCCTGGGCGGCGTCCATCCCGGCGCGGCGGGCGGACTCGGCGAACTCGACGATGAGGATGGCGTTCTTGGCGGCGAGGCCGATGAGGGTGACGAGGCCGATCTGGAAATAGATGTCGTTGGGCATGCCGCGCACGAGCAGGGCGAGGAGGGCGCCGAGCGAGGCGAAGGGCACGGTGAGAAGGACGCCGACGGGCAGGCGGAAGTCCTCGTAGAGCGCCGCGAGGATGAGGAACACCATGAGGAGGGCCAGGACGAAGGCGGGAAGGGCCGAGGTGGCCGCCCGCTTCTCCTGCAGGGCCTGGGACGTCCACTCGATGGCGTAGCCCGGATCGAGGGTCTCGGCGGCGACCTGCTCGACGATCGCCAAGGCCTCGGCGGAGCTGGTGCCCGGGGCGGCGGAGCCGATGAGGCGGGAGGCGAGGAATCCGAGGTAGCGCTCAAGCTGCTCGGGCCCGGAGGAGGGCTCGAAGGTGACGAAGGTGGAGACGGGGAGCAGGGAGCCGTCCGAGGCCCGCACCGGCACGCGGCCGGCGTCGGCCGCGCCGACGCGCTCGCCGGGCTCGGACTGCATGAGCACGCGGTAGGTGCGGCCGGCCAGGTTGAAGTCGTTCACGTAGAGGGCGCCGAGGGTGGCCTGGAGCGATTGGTGAAGGTCGTCGAGCGGCACCCCGAGGGCGGCGGCGCGGGCCTCGTCGACCTCGGCGCGCAGCTGGGGCACGCCGGGGCGGAGGAAGGTGTTGATGCCCGTCAGCTCGGGACGGGCGCGGAGGGCGGCGGCGAGCCGCTCGGTCTGGGCGGCGAGCTTGGCCGGGTCGTCGTCCTGCCGGGCCTGGAGGTAGAGCTCGAAGCCGCCGGCCGAGCCGATGCCGCGGATGGCGGGCGGGTTGACGACGAGGCACATGCCGTCGGGCTGCGACATCCCGATGCCGAGGAGGCGCTTGGCCAGGTCCTGCCCGGAGATGTCCCGGTCGCCGTAATCCTTCAGCGGGAGGAAGATGGTGCCGGCGCTGGACTTCTCGCCGCCGCCGATGAGGTCGAAGCCGCTGATGGCGAAGGTGTGCCGCACGGCGGGCCTGTCCTCGGGCACGGCGCGGAACTGGGGCGTGATGCGGTCCATGAACGCCTTGGTCCGCCCGACGCTGGCGCCGTCGGGCAGGTTGACCATGCCGATCAGGTAGCCCTGGTCCTCGGAGGGAAGGAAGGCGCGGGGGATGGAGAACAGGAGGAGGAGGTTGAGGGCGCAGACCGCGAGGAAGGCGAGGGCCGCCTTGACCGGGTGGTCGAGCAGCCAGCGGACGGCGCGCCCGTGCCAGGCGGCGAGGGCGGCGAAGCCGCGGCCGAAGGCGTCGACGAACCGCCCGACGGGGCCAGGCGGGCCGGAGGGGGCCGCGTGGGGCTTGAGGAAGAGGGCGCAGAGCGTCGGCGTGAGGGTCAGGGCGACGAAGCCGGAGAGGATGACGCAGAGGGAGAGCGTGACGGCGAACTGGCGGTAAAGGGCGCCGGAGATGCCGCCGAGGAAGGCCACGGGGAGGAAGACGCAGACGAGGACGCAGACGATGGCGATGACGGCGCCCGAGACCTCGCGGATCGACGCCGCGGCCGCCTCGAGGGGCGGGAGGCCCTTCTCGCGCATCAGGCGCTCGGTGTTCTCGAGCACGATGATGGCGTCGTCCACCACGATGCCGATGGCGATGACCATGGCGAAGAGGGTGAGGATGTTGAGCCCGAAGCCCATCAGCCACAGGCCGGCGCAGGCGCCGATGAGCGAGACCGGCACGGCGACCATGGGGATGAGGGTCGCGCGGGCGCTGCCGAGGAAGAGGAAGACGACGAGGGCGACGAGCAGGGCGGCCTCGATGAGGGTGGTGCGGACCTCGCCGAGGGCGGCGCGGACGAAGCGGGTGGTGTCGAAGGGGATGACGGCCTCGACGTCGGGCGGGAAGGTTTTCCGGAGCTCCGCGACCTTGTCATAGATGGCGTTGGCGGTGGACAGGGCGTTGGCGCCGGTCTGGAGGAAGACGCGGGTGCCGACGCAGGGCTGGTTGTCGAGGGCGCCGAGCTGCTCGTAGCTCTGCGAGCCGAGCTCGACCCGGGCGACGTCGCGCAGGCGGAGGGTGCCGGCGGGCCCGTCGGAGCGCACGACGATGTCGCCGAACGCCTCGGCGGTCGACAGGCGGCCGCGCGTGACCACGGGAATCACGAACGAGGCGTCGGCCGAGGGCTCCTGGCCGAGGCGCCCGACCGCGTACTGGGTGTTGGAGGCGCGGATGGCGCGCACGACGTCGGCCGGGGCCACGCCGAGCGCGGACATGCGGTCGGGGCGGAGCCAGACCCGCATGGCGTAGTCGCGCGAGGCGAAGACACCCGCGTCGCCCACCCCGGGGATGCGCTTGATCTCCTCCACCACGACGGTCGAGGCGAGGTTGCTGAGGAAGACGGTGTCGCGCGTGCCCTTGGGCGAGAGGATGGAGACGGAGAGGAGGATGTCGTTGGAGCGCTTCTTGGTGATGACGCCCAGGCGGCGCACCTCCTCGGGGAGCCGCGGCTCGGCGATGCGCACGCGGTTGGAGAGGAGCACCGCCGCCATGTCGGGGTCGGTCCCGTTCTCGAAGGTGACCGTGATGGTCAGGGTGCCGTTGGAGGAGGCGTTGGAGCTGTAGTAGAGGAGACCCTCGATGCCGTTGATCTCCTCCTCGAGGGGGGCGGCCACGGTGCGGATGACGGCCTCGGGTGAGGCGCCGGGATAGCTCGCGACCACGGTCACGGACGGCGGGGCGATCTCGGGATACTGCGAGAGGGGGAGCTTGGTCAGGGCCAGCCCGCCGATGAGGACGAGGATGACCGAGAGGACGATCGAGAGGACCGGCCGGCGGATGAAGAATTCCCAGCGCATGGTCGCTTACTTGGCGGCGGGGGCGCGGGGGGCGACGGGAGACCCGGGACGGAGCCGCTGGAGCTGGTCGACGATGACGCGGTCGCCCTCGCTCAGGCCGCCCAAGATGTCGGCCTGGCCGCCCGCGACGCCGCCGACGGCGACCACGCGCACCTCGGCCTTGCCCTCGGCGTTGGCTACGAAGACCGAACGCCCGGCGGGGGTCTGCACGAGGGCGACCTCCGGGATGCGGCAGGCGCCGGGGGCCTTGAGCCCCTCGGCGCGCACGCGGACGAACTGGCCGGGAAGGAGGGCGCCGCCGGCGTTGGCGAAGCGGGCGCGGAGCTGGATGTTGCCGAGGCGCGTGTCGACCCCGGGGGCGACGAAGTCGACCCTGCCGACCGCGCCCACCGGAGCGCCGTCGGCGCCGATCACCCGGACCTCGGCTCCCATGGCCGAGGCGGCGCCCTTGTAGAGGCGGGCGAACTCGGCCTCGGAAAGGCCGAAGCGCACCCAGACCTCGTCCGATTGCACGACGGTGGTCAGGAGGCCGTCGGGCCCGCCGGGCGTCACCAACGCGCCCTCGGTGCGGAGGCGCCGACCCGCCACGCCGTCGATGGGCGACCGCAGCTCGCAGTAGCCGAGGTCGAGCTCGGCCATCCGCACCCTTGCCGCGGCGGCGTCGCGCGAGGCCTCGGAGGCGAGCGCGACGGCAAGCGCGTCCTCGGCCTCCTTCCTGCCGGCCGCCTTGGCGGCGAGCAGGCGCTCGAGGCGGGCGGCCTCGGCGCGGGCCTGGGTGGCGCGGGCCTCCTCCTGGCGAAGCTGCGCCTTGGCGAGGGCGAGGGCGGCCTCGTAGGGCGCGGGATCGATGCGGAAAAGGATGTCGCCCGCCTTGACCCTGCCACCCTCGCGGTAATCGACGGCCTGCAGGATGCCGGTGACGCGGGCCCGGACCTCGACCTCGCGGACACCCTCGACCTGGCCGGGAGCGAGCGCCGACTGGCCGAGCTCGCCGAGCGAGACGGCGACGACGTTGACCTGGAGGGGGCCCTGGGGAGGGGCGGCCGGCGGCTCGCCGCAACCGGCGAGGCAAAGGACAAGGGCTCCGAGGGAAAGGGGGGCGCGCCGGGACATGCCGCAAACAGGAGGGTGAAACGGATGTTTGACAACCCGATACGCGTTTTCCGCCGCTTGCCCCCTGCCCCGCCCTCCGCCACGCTCCCGCCATGCTCCCCCTCCTCAAGCTCCTCCTCTCCGCCGGCATCATCGCGGGCGCCTCCGAGATCGCGAAGCGCAGCCCGGCCCTGGCGGCCATCATCATCTCGCTCCCCCTGACCTCCATCCTGACCTTCTCGTGGATCTGGATCGAGGCGCCGGACCCGGCGCGAATCACCACGCTGAGCCACTCCATCCTGGCCTACACCCTCCCTTCCCTGCCCTTCTTTCTCCTCCTGCCCCTTGGCCTTCGCCTCGGCCTGGGCTTCTGGGCCTCGCTGCTCCTCGCCTGCCTCCTGACCGCCGGCTGCTACAAGCTCTGCGACCCCCTGATCGTCCGCTGGACGGCGTGAGAATTTGTCCTACGATTCGACCCTCATGACAACCGAAGCACGCCCCGGCCTTGGCATCGTCGCCTTCGCGCTCGGCATCTCCGCGCTCATTGTGGCCCTGACCTGCGGCATCCTGGGCCTCGCCCCCAACCCGGACGGCACGTCTCCCGATTGGCTAAACATCGCCCTCGGTGCCGCGCTGATGGACGCCATGCTGGGGTTGGAGATCGGGCGTCGCGCAGGAAAGCTAAACCCGCCCCACTCCACCCTGCGCAAAGTCGGCTCCGTTCTGGCTTTGGCCGCAATCCTCGCCGTGCTGGCCATCGCCGCAAAATTGGCGGCGAACTAGGCTCTCCCCAAGGTGCCCCGGGCAGGGCTCGAACCTGCACGCCTTTTGGGCAAGGGATTTTAAGTCCCGTGTGTCTGCCATTCCACCACCGGGGCCGGTGAAGGGGGACGAGTGTTCGGGGAGCGGGTGACAAGGCAACCCAAGAGGCGCGGGGACTCCCGAAGGAGGTCATGGACGTAGCCATGACCCTACCCGCTTACATCCGGATACGGGCGGAGAGGCCGAGGTGGATGCCCTGGCCGGGGTCCACCTTGGTCTCGGGCTCGCCGTCGACGCGGAAGCTCAGCTCGGAATCGAGTTCCCAGCCAAGGCGCGCGCCGATCTGCCAACCCTTCCATTCCCAGGCATAGCCGACGGCGGCGACGAGACGCTCATCGAGCACGCGGGCGGCCGCCCCGCCGACGGGCTCGACCCGGGTCTCCTCGCCAAGGTAACCGATGCTGAAGCTGGCTTGGCTGTTGGGCGAGAGCTTGTGGCCGAGGACGAGCGCCTTGCGTCCGGTGGCCAGGCTCCAGTCGGGCGCGAAGGCCCAGCGGAAGGTGGGGACGACGAGGAAAAGGTCGTTCTCGACGCGGCGGGTCTCGGCGATGACGAGGAAACCGAGGTCGAAGGTCTCGGAAAGCTTCCAGGAGGAGCCGCCCACGAAGGAGACGGCGAGGTCCTTCTCGATCGGGATGCTGTCCGCGGTGCGCGTGCCAAGCTCGAGCGCGAGGAAGCGCGAGGGCCCGCCCTGGGGTCCGGGCCGCCGGGCGGCGGCGACGCCGAGGTCGAGCTCGCGGACGAACTCGTAGGGGGCGGGCAGCGCGGCGCCCTTCCAGTCGTGAGCCTCGGCCGCGGCGGAACCGGTGAGCGAGAGGCGCCAGTCGCCGACGTTGGTCAGATGGCTCATCGCCTCGATGCGCGCCGAGGAGGAGGATTCCTTGCGGCCGAGGTCGCCCGTGCCGGAAGACAGGCGGGTATCAGCCTCGAGTTTCCAACCATCGCCGAAATCGGCCGGCCTGGGAGGGTCGGCGCGAAGGCAGACTGCCGAGGCTAGGAACAAGGGTAGGAGACGGCGCATGGGTTCAGCGTAGGCCAATCGCGGGAGATGAAAATGCTGAATACGGGGAGGAGCAGAGGGGCACGGCGGCACAGGGACACGGGAGATGCATGGAGAGACAGGGGATCAGGGGAGACAAGGGGGCGGAGGTTGCGGAGGTGTCGGAGGTTGCGGAGGCGACGGACGTGGCGGAGGGAAGAGGCACGGGTGTGCAAGGGCTTGGGGAAACAGGACTGGGTAAAAGGACCCGGCCGCCGCCGAGGCATCCGAGATGGGGAAAGGGGGACGTCGAAGCAGGGCGACCTCGGCACCAGCCTCGGGAGCATGTCCCTGCGCTCACCCGAACCCTCGCTTGCCATAGGTACGCAAAACCGTACGACTTGGGATATGCAGACGATTCCCGCCACTCGGGCCCGAGCCCAGCTTTACAAGCTCATCGACGCCGCCGCGCACGAGCCGGTGCAGATCACCGGCAAGCGCGGCAGCGCCGTGCTGGTCTCATCCGAGGACTGGGCCAATATCCAGGAAACCCTGCACCTGCTCGCGGTACCCGGCATGGCCGCCTCGATCCGCCGCGGCCTGGCGACCCCGCTGGGCAAGACGCGCAAACGCCTCCGCTGGTGAGTTGGACGTTGGTCTACACCCGAGAGGCGGAGAAGGACGCCACCCGCGCGGCCAAGGCCGGGCTGCGGCCGCGCATCGAGCCCCTGCTCGACTTGCTGGCCAAAGACCCCTTCCGCATCCCACCCCCCTACAAGAAGCTCCTCGGCGACCTCAGCGGGGCCTATTCGCGCCGAATCAACCTCCAGCATCGGCTGGTCTACCAAGTCCTGCCTGCGAACCGCCACGTCAAGGTGCTGCGGCTCTGGACGCATTACGGGAGTTAACAGGAATCAGGGGCACGGCGGCACAGGGGCACGGGGAAATTAGCTCACTAGCGGGATAGCGGACATGTCTAATCAGCGGGTTAGCGAGATTGTTCACCAGGTGGGGAGGGGCATGGGAAGATGAAGCGGCTTCGGAGAAACCGCCCCACCCGAGGCAACGAGCACCCGCGAGTTCTCACACCGGTGACCTGTCACCGGTCACCAGCATCCCCATTCCCCTATTCCCCCGGCTCTCCATTCCCCCTGCCGTCTCCCATCCGCAATCCGCTACCCTTGCGTTTCCCGTGCCCCTGTGCCGCCGCGCCCCTGTGCACCGGCTTCTTCGCCCGTGCCCCCGAGCCCCTGTGCCCCTGCGCACCGGCTTCCCACCTTTGTCCTTCCCTCCCCCAGCCCGGGGCGTTTCCATCGCGGACATGGGTCGCATCGAGGACACGTTTGCGCGCTGCAAGGCCGAGGGCCGGGCGGCGTTCGTCAGCTATGTCTGCGCGGGCGACCCCGACGGGCCGACGTCGGCCGACATCCTCCTGGCCCTGGCCAAGGGAGGCGCGGACATCCTCGAGGTCGGGGTGCCCTTCTCCGACCCGCTGGCGGACGGCCTGACCAACCAGCTGGCCGCCCAGCGCGCCCTCGAGGGCGGCATGACGCACGAGGGCCTGCTCGAGGTTCTCCGCAAGGTCCGGGCGGGAACGGACAAGCCCCTGGTCCTCTACACCTACTACAACCTGCTCTTCGCCCGGGGGCTCGACGCCACGTGCGCCGCGCTCAAGGCCGCCGGGGCCGACGCGCTCCTGACGCTCGACTGCCCGCCCGAGGAGGCGGGCGACCTGCTGGCCGCCTGCGCCAAGCACGGCCTGCAGGCCATCTTCATCGTGGCCCCGACCACGCCTCCTGCGCGCATCGCTTCCATCGCCAAGGTCGCCTCGGGCTTCATCTACTACGTCTCGCGCGCCGGCGTCACCGGCGAGCGATCCGACCTGGCCGCCGACCTCGCCGCGGGCGTCGCGGAGATCCGCCGCCACACCGCCCTGCCCGTCTGCGTGGGCTTCGGCATCTCGACTCCCGAGCAGGTGAGGACGGTGGGCGCGGTGGCCGACGGCGTCGTCGTGGGGAGCGCCTTGGTCAACGTCGTCGCGGCCAACCGCGCCGCGCCCGGCAAGGCCGCGGAGGCCGTCGGGGCCAAGGTGCGCGAGCTGGCCGCCGGCCTGAAACGCCGCTCCTGAGCGGGTTTCCGGGTTTTGCCTTGCCACAGGGGGGTCGGTTTTCACGCTCACCGCGGTCCCGACTCGCCGGGGCCGCACGGAATCACCGCATGGCCCCGACAACCCGCTGGAAATCCAAGGACCTGATCGGAATCGACCCGCTCGGCGCGGATGACATCGGGATGATCTTCCGGCAGGCGGACAAGTTCCTGCCCGCCCTGTCCCGGGCCGGCGGCCTCTCGCTCCTCAAGGGCCACACGGTCGTCAACCTCTTCCTCGAGCCGAGCACGCGCACGCGCACGGCGTTCGACATCTCGGCGAAGCGCCTCGGGGCCGAGGTCGTCTCGATCGACACCTCCGCCTCCTCCCTCGTCAAGGGCGAGACCCTGCGCGACACCGCCCTCAACATCGAGGCGCTCAAGGCCGACGCCATCGTGCTTCGCCACAGCTCGGCGGGCGCGGCGGCCTACCTCGCCCGACAGGTCGGCATCTCGGTGATCAACGCCGGCGACGGCGCCCACGAGCACCCGACGCAGGCGCTGCTCGACGCCTACACGCTGCGCCGGCGCTTCGGCAAGGTGGCCGGGCTCAAGGTCACCATCCTGGGCGATATCCTCTTCAGCCGCGTCGCCCGTTCCAACATCCTCTGCCTCGGCAAGCTCGGGGCGGAGGTGACGGTGGCGGGCCCGGCCACCCTCGTGCCGAGCAGGCTGGCGGAGGCCTTCCCCGGCGTGCGCATCGAGCGCGACCTGCGCAAGGCGCTGTCGCGGGCCGACGCCGTCATGCTCCTGCGCATCCAGCACGAGCGCCAGACCACCACGCACTTCCCCTCGCTCGGGGAGTACACCTCCCAGTTCGGCCTCAACGCGGCGCGCGCCGCCTGGCTCAAGCCCGGCGCCGTCATCATGCACCCCGGTCCGATCAACCGCGGCGTCGAGGTCGAGAGCGACCTGGCCGACGGCGCCCGCTCGGTCATCCTCGACCAGGTCAGCCACGGGGTCGCCGTGCGCATGGCCGTCCTCAACCTCTGCATGGGAGCCTCCCGCCGATGAACGCCCCCGACCCCACCCCCCTCTGGATCAAGGGCGCCCGCGTCATCGACCCCGCCTCCGGACGCGACGAGGCGAAGGGCGACCTCTTCGCGGTCGACGGCCGCCTCGTGGCGCGCCTCAGCGCGGCCCAGCTCGCCAAGGCCCGCAAGGTCGACGGTCGCGGACTGGTCGCCGCACCCGGCTTCGTCGACCTCAACTGCCGCCTCGGCCAGCCCGGCCGGTCCGCCCGCGAGAGCATCGCGACCGGCACCCGCGCGGCGGCCGCCGGAGGGTTCACCACCCTGCTGGCGATGCCGGACACCCTGCCCTGCGTCGACCACCCCGGCACCCTCCAGCTCATCCACGACATCTGCGAGACCGACGCCGCCGTGCGCGTGCTCCCGGCCGGCGCCCTGACCAAGGGCCTGGCAGGCAAGGCCCTCGCCCCCATCGGCTCGCTCGCCAAGGCGGGCGTGGTCGCGGTGACCGACACGGTCGGCGGCGTGGAGAACAACGAGATCATGCGCCGGGCGCTCGAGTACGCCGCGATGTTCGGGCTCGTCGTCCTCGACCATTGCCAGGACAGCAGCATGACCGAGGGCGCCCAGATGCACGAGGGCGCCGTCTCCCTCCGCCTCGGCCTGCGCGGCTTCCCCTCGGCGGCCGAGGAGATCGTCGCCGCGAGCGACTGCGCCCTGGCCGAGCTCACCGGCGCGCGCATCCACCTCCAGCACCTCTCCGCCGCGCGGACGGTCGACGCCGTGCGCCGGGCCCGATCCCGCGGCGCGCGCGTGAGCGCGGAGGTGTCGCCCCTCCACCTGCTCCTCACCGACCGCGCGCTGGCCGGCTACGACCCCAACCTGAAGCTCAACCCGCCGCTGCGCGAGGAGGGCGACCGGCAGGCCCTGCTGGCCGGCCTGGCCGAGGGCGTGATCGAGGCCATCGCGTCCGACCACTCGCCCTGCACCGCCACGGAGAAGGACCGCGAGTTCGACCTCGCTCCCTTCGGCGCCGCGACGCTCGAGGTCGCCTTCGCCGCCGCCCACGAGGCGGTCGTCGTCGGCGGCATCGCCGACCTGCCGACCCTGCTGGCGAGGCTGACCTCGGGGCCGTCGCGCATCCTCGGCATCGAGGCGGGCACGCTGGCGGAGGGCCGGCTGGCCGACATCACCCTGCTCGACCCCAAGGCTGGCTGGGTTTTCCGCGCGAAGGACTCCGCGTCCCTCGCCGGCAACCACGCCCTGGAGGGCCGCCGCCTCCGCGGCCGGGTCAAGGCCACCTTCGTCGGCGGCCGCAAGGTCGCCTGACCGATGGGCGAGCTTGGCCAGATTCCGTGGGCGCTGCTCGGCTTCTGGGACTGGCTGTTCATCGCCCTCTCCGTCGCCATGATCGGCGCCGGATTTGTCCGACTCGCCCGGGGCGACGCCACCCCGTCGCCCTGCGTCGAGCCCGGACCGCGCGGGGCCCTGCCCGCCTCGCTGATGGCCCCGCTCTCGGTGCTGCTCTTCCTCGGGCTGTTCGGGCTGCTCACCCAGCAGACGCCGTTCCTGGTCAAGCTGGCGGGCGGCCTGCTCGCGCTGGCGGGCCAATCCCAGACGGCCTCCGTGGGCGGGGCGCTCCCCACGCAGATGATCGTCGCGGGCTTCCTCGGGCAGCTCCTGACCGCCGCCATCCTCCTCGGACTGGCCCGGATCGAGCCGGCGCTGGTGCGCATCTCGCCCGACGGCTCGGATGCCGAGCGGCTGGCGCCCGGCGTCGCCTCGGCCCGGCGCCTCGTCGGCCTGCTCGCGGCGGGCTTCGCCCTGATGTGGATCGCCGGGCTCTTCTGGCACGGATTCTCGACCTTCGCCGAGGCGCAGGGCATGGAGCTGCCCAAGGACAACCAGGTGATGGTCGACCTCATCCTGAGGCACGACGGCCCCGCCTGGCCGCTCGTCGTGCTCGGGCTCTTCGTCATCATCGGCGCGCCGCTGGTCGAGGAAATCGGCTTCCGCGGCATGATCTACCCGGCGTGGCGCGAGATCCTGCCGCGCGGCTGGGCGGTGGCCTTCACCGGCTTCCTCTTCGCCATCATCCACGGCAACCTCGCGACGCTGCTCCCCATCGCGATGCTCGGGGCCTGGCTCTGCCTCGTGCGCGACCGCTTCGGCCTCTGGCCCTGCGTGGTCCTGCACATGGGCGTCAACGCCTGGACGTTCTGCTGGCTGCTGCGCGCGCCCGAGGTGGCCCGCCACCTCTGAGATGGGGCCGCTGGCGCGCCAACCCGCGGACCGCGTTGACGGCGTCGGCGAGCGCGAGCTCGTCGCCCGCCTTGTCGACGCCCTGGGGGCGGCCTGCCCGCCCGCCCCGCGCGGGCCCGGCAGCGATTGCGCCGCGCTCGAGACGGCGGGCGAGAGGCGGTATCGCATCGTGACGGCGGACGGCGTCCTGCTCGGCCGCCACTTCGACCCCATGGCGCCGGCCGAGGCGGTCGGCCACAAGCTGGTCCATCGCAACCTGAGCGACCTTGCCGCGGCCGGCGCCAGGCCGTCCGACGCGCTCCTCACGCTGGTGGCGGGCGGGGATGTCAGCCTGGCCTGGCTCGAGGCCCTCGCCCGGGGCATCGGCGCCGCGGCCAGCCGAGCCGGCCTCGAGGTGGTGGGCGGCGACGTCGCGCGCGGCCCCGACGGGCACCTCGCCGCGCACCTCGCGGCGACGGGCTTCGCCCACCGTGTGCTCGCGCGCCAAGGCGCGCAGCCCGGCGACATCCTCTTCGTGACAGGCGCGCTCGGGGGCTCGCGCCTCGGGCGACACCTCGCCTTCGAGGCCCGGCTCGCCGAGGGCGAGTGGCTGTGCGGGCAGGCGGCCGCCCACGCCTGCACCGACCTGTCCGACGGCCTGGCGGCCGACCTCCCCGGCCTGCTCGGCCCCGCGCTCGGGGCAAGGGTCGACCTCGGGGCGACGCCCATCGCCGAGGCCGCGTCCCGGCTTGGCAAGTCGGACGGCATTCCCGCGCTCGAGCACGCCTGGTGCGACGGCGAGGACCACGAGCTGCTGTTCGCGGTCGAGCCCTCGCAGGCCGACTGGGTCGAGGCGCAGTTCCGCAGGACCTTCCCCTCGACACCCCTCGCGCGCCTGGGCGAGGTGACCGGCGACCCCGTCATCGCGGACCGGGGAGGCAAGGCCATCCCGAAGGGGGGCTTCAGCCACTTCGGACGCTGAAGGCCGCGCCCCGCGTGCTCCCGCTGGGACTCGAACCCAGATCGCCGGCTTCGGAGGCCAGAATTCTATCCATTGAAATACAGGAGCGTGCGGGAGGTGGGAGCAAACGCCCGCCCAAGCCACGGTCAAGCACCGTTCAAGGGAGCGCGAACCTCGAAGGAAAGGGTGGCGCCTCCCTGGCGCGAGCGGCGGGAGCTGAGCAGGCGGGGAAACCGAGCCTCCCAGTCCCGGGGGAAGAAACGGTCGCCCCGGATATCGATGCCCACCCTCGTGATGTAGAGACGGGAGCAAAGGGGCAGCCCCTCGGCGTAGACGCGCTCACCCCCGGTGATCCAGACCGGGCCGGGCCAGGGCATCGCCTGGGCCGTCGCGACCGCCTCGCCCAGAGTCGCGGCGCGCTCCGCGCCGGGAAAGCGCTTGGAGGGGTCGCGGGAGACGACGACCGTGCCGCGCCCGGGAAGGGCCTTGCCCAGCTCGGCGTAGCAGAGGGGGCCCTCGACCATGACGCCACCCTCGGTCAGGGCGATGAACTGGCGGGTGTCCTCGGGGATGTCCCACGCCAGGCGGCCGGCCGCCCCGATGGCGCCGTCGGGCGCGACGGCCACGATGCAGTGGATCGGCTTGAGGGGCATGGCACAAGCCTGCGGCGGGCGGCCGGGAAGGCAAGCGGCCGCCCGGGTTCGCCTTTGACAGCCCCCGCCCGGCTTCCAAGGGTAGGGTTCCCATGGTCATCACCTGGCTCCAGACCAACACCCAGAAGCACCACCGGCTGATCTTCGGCTTCCTCCTGGTCGTCGTCGCCGTCTCCTTCGTCTTCTACACCGGCACCAGCCCCAGCCAGCCGACCTTCCGGGGCGAGACCAAGTACCTTGGCGTCGACCTCGGCAACCGCCGATCGGTGGAGCGCTTCGACGACGCCCTGCGCCTCTCCGGCTTCCGAGTCGACGGCGAGCGCCGGACCTACGAGCTCTGCCTGGCCATCGCCCGCCGCCATCTCGCCGATTCCCTCGAGATCCCGACGCCCACGGCGGAGGCCGTGCAAGCCCGGGTCCGCGAGCTGCTCACCCGCGGCGCCGGCGGCAACCTCGACCCCAAGCAATGGGAAGCCTTCGTCTCCGGCCTTCAGGTCGAGCTCGGTTGCGACCGCGCCGAGGCCCTGGCCCGCCTCGAGGCGGTGCTCGAGGACCAGCTTCGCTGGGAAACCGCCTCCGAGCTCCTCGCCGGCCCCGGCCACGCCTCCCCCGGGGAGGTCCGCCGCGTGCTCGAGGAAATGGGCACCCGCTGGACCGTCCAGGTCGCGGCGCTCGACGCCGAGGCGTTCAAGCCCGCCTTCCCCGACGACCTCGCGAAGGCCAAGTCGCACTTCGCCGCGAATGTCGAGCGCCACCGCATCCCCGCGCGCATCAAGCTGAGGGCGACCACCTTCCCGGCCTCGGCCCCGCGCAAGCGGACGGTGACGGATGAGGAAATCCAGACCCACGCCTACAACTTCGCCCAGGAGCTGGGCATCGCCGATGGCAAGGTGGCCGAGGAGGCGCCCCGCCGGAAGGACGAGATCACCGCCCGCATCCTCGCCCGCGACGCGGTGCAGGAGGACTGCGCCAACCTCTCCGACCTGCTCGCCCAGCGATTCCCCCTGGTCGACCAGGCCCCGGGCGCCCCGGACATCGACGCCTGGATCGCCGCGCAGAAAGGCGCGACGCGCGAGCTGCCCGCCTTCTCGGTCGGCGAGGAACCGAGCGTGCCGGGCATCCCGGCCTCCGCCATCCGCGCCGCCTCCGCCCTCGCCGAGTCGACGGCCTGGCACACCGAGTTCTACCCCACCTCCGCCGGAGCGGTCGTCCTGACGGTCGCCGAGCGGACGCCGTCCCGCCTTCCCGCGTTCGAGGAGGTCCAGGCCGCCGCCCTGGCCGACTGGCGCGCCAGCGAGCGCGCCCGCCTGCTGCTCCTCCGCGCCAAGGAGGCCGGCGTCGCACTCTCCAAGGCCCTCGCCGCCGGCAAGTCCTTCGGCGAGGCGGCCAGGGAGACCGGGCTTGCGCTCCAGACATCCCCCGCGCCCTTCACCGCCGCCAACATCCCCGAGGCGGTGCAGGGAACGACGGTCTCGACCCTCTCCGAGCTCGCCGAGGCGGGCGAGGGGAAGGTGACCGGCGGCATCCGGGTCGCCGGCGGCAACTTCGTCTACCTCCACCCGACGAAGCGCGAGGTGACGCCCGTGGACACCGCCTCGGAGGCGTTCCGCAACGCCATGGCGAACGTCGCCCGCCAGAACGCCCGCACGACCCTCTACGGCAACACCGGATTCACCCTGCCCAACGGCCAGACCATCGGCGGAGGCGGCGTCGGCCTGCTCGACGAGCTGACCTCCCAGCCCAAGCTGGAAGCGCCCCTGGAGCGCTGAGCCGGGCTAGCCGAGCACCGCGTCGACGAAGCCCGACCGCGCGTCGAAGTGCGGGTTGTGCCCGCTGTCCGGCAGCGTGACCACGTCGAGCGCGGGAAAGCGCGCCGCGAAACCCGGCAGATCGCCGTCCGCGACATAGTCCGACCTGCCGCCGCGGATCACGCGGCAAGGCCCGCCGAACGATTGGCCGGGCAGGAGGGAGTCGCCGGTCAGCTCGGGCAGGGCGCGCTCGAGCGCCGCGCGGTTGACCTTCCAGCACCATCGGCCCGAGGCGTCCTGCCCGAGATTGGTCAGGATGAACTGCCGGAGCGCCCAGTCGGGCACGAGGTCGGCCAAGGCGGCGTCGGCGTCGCGCCGCGAGGCAAGCGAGCCGAGCTCGAGCCGACGCATCGCCTCGAACTCCACCCGCAGCCGGCCGGGATAGGCCCGCGGGGCGATGTCCACCACGGTCAGCCTCGACACCAGCGCGGGATGCTCGGCGGCCAGCCGCATGGCGACCTTGCCCCCGAGGCTGTGCCCGACGAGATGGACGGGGCCCGCGTCGGCGCGGCGCAGCCACGCGGCAACGTCGCCGGCCATCGCCGCAAAGGAGCAGTCGTCATCCCAGGGCGACTCGCCGTGGTTGCGGAGGTCGAGCGCGACGACCCGGGGCCCTCGCGCGGCCAAGGCGGCGCCGGCGGACTGCCAGTTGCGGGAGGAACCGAGGAGCCCGTGCAGGACGACGATCGCGGCCGCCCCCTCGCCGCCCAGCTCCCGGCTGGCCAGGTCCAGGCTCACTGGACGATTCGGCCGGAGGCGGTCTGGATGCCGGCGAGGAGCATCTCGAGGGCGCGGGGCGACGGGGACCGGGCAAGCGCCTCGGCCTTGTCGACCTGGCCGGAGCGCACGAGGCGGAGCAGGTCGGCGTTCATCCCGCGCGAGCCGCTGTCCTTGCCGGCCTCGACGAGGTCGGGAATCTTCTCGAACTGCCCCTCGGCGATGACGCGGCGCGCCAGCGAGTCGATGACCAGCACCTCGCAGGCGGGCACGACGCCCTGCCCGTCGGCCCGGGGGGCGAGGGTCTGGACGACGATGGCGCGGAGGGTCGAGGCGATGTTGCGCCGCGCGGTCGCGACCTCCTCCGGCCGGAAGAACTCGAAGAGCCGCTGGACGGCCTGCTGGCTGGTGCCGGCGTGCAGGGTCGACAGGACGAGGTGGCCCGTCTCGGCGGCCTGGATGGCGGTCTCGAAGGTGAGCCGGTCGCGCATCTCGCCGATGAGGATGACATCCGGGTCCTGGCGGAGCGCCGCGCGCAGGCCCTCGGCGAAACCCGGGACATCGATGCCCACCTCGCGCTGGCTGAAGGTGCTGCGCTGGTCGGCGAAGAGGTACTCGACGGGATCCTCGAGGGTCACGACGTGCCGCTCGGCCGTCTCGTTGAGATGGCGGAGCAAGGCCGCCAAGGTCGAGCTCTTGCCGGATCCGGTCGGACCGCAGACCAGCACGATGCCCGAGGGGAACTCGGCGAGCCTCGCCAGGGAGGGGTCGAGGCTCATCTCCGCGAGCGAGGGAGGGTTGGTCCGGACAAGGCGCAGGACGGCCCCGGTGGTCCCCCTCTGGCGGTAGGCGTTGACGCGGTAGCGGCCCGCGGCGGCGGCGTCGAAGGCGTAGTCGACCTGATGGTCGCGCTCCCAACCGGGCCGGAAGGCGGGCGGCAGGGTGGCGTCGACAAAGGCGACCACCTGGGCCTCGGCCAGCGATTCCATCTCGGCGGCGACCAGGGAGCCGTCGACCCGGAAGAGGGCCGGGCGGCCGACGCGCAGATGGATGTCGCTCGCCCCGGCCTCAACCGCGAGGCGAAGCAAGGCTTGGATGACATCGGGGATGGGGGGCATGGGCTTTTTGTTTGTCTCCCGGTGAGGCCGAGGGTTGGCTAGCCAACCCACAGGGACCGCATGGCCAACGCAGGAACACAGACAGGGAACGCCGGAGCCGCCCGGGGGACAAACCCTTTTTCCGGGGCGCACACCGCCCTCGTGACCCCTTTCCGCGACGGGCAGGTGGCCTGGGACGACCTAGGCAGGCTGATTGAGAACCAGGTCGCCGGGGGTATCCACGGGCTGGTCGCCGTGGGCACCACGGGGGAATCGCCCACCCTCGACGTCGACGAGCACATCGAGGTCGTGCGCCGGACGGTCGAGTTCGCCCGCGGCCGCGTTCCCGTCATGGCAGGTACCGGCTCCAACGCCACCGCCGAGGCCATCGACCTTGTCCGCCGCGCCGACGCCGCGGGCGCCACATCCCACCTCCAGGTCGCCCCCTACTACAACAAGCCCAGCCAGGAGGGCCTCTTCCGCCACTTCTCGGCCATCGCCCGTGAAACCGAGCGGCCCATCGTGCTCTACTCCATCCCGGGCCGCTGCGGGGTCGAGATCGCGGTCGAGACCGTGGTGCGGCTGCGGGCCGCCCACGCCAACATCGTCGGCATCAAGGAGGCGGGCGGCTCGGTCGAGAAGGCCGGGCGCCTCGTCCGCGAGCTCGACCCCGGATTCACCGTTCTCTCCGGCGACGACGCGCTGACCGTCGCCTTCGCCGAGTTCGGCGCCCAGGGCATCGTGTCCGTGGCGTCGAACCTCATTCCGGCGGAGATCACGCGCCTGGCCAACCTCTGCCGCGAGGGCAACCTGCCCGAGGCGCGCAACCTCCACATCCGCCTGGCGGACCTGTTCAAGGTGCTCTTCGTCGAGCCCAACCCGGTCCCGGTGAAGCACCTCCTCGCCCGCGCGGGCATCATCGGCTCCGCCGAGGTCCGGCTCCCGCTCTGCGAGATGTCCGCCGCCAATCGCGCGGCGGTCGAGGCCACGGCCGACGCCTTCCTAGCCAACCGCCGATGAGCCCCACGCTACGCATCCTCCTCCACGGCGCCAAGGGCCGGATGGGCCAGGCCATCGCCGCCGCCGCTCCCGCGGCGGGCGTCGCCGTCGTCGGCGTCGACCAAGGCGACGATCCCGCGCCCCTGGTCCCCCAGGTCGACGTCGTGGTCGACTTCTCCTTCCACTCCGCGACCGCCGGCATCGCCGCCCTGGCCGCCCGTCACGGCAAGCCCCTCGTCATCGGGACCACCGGCCACACCGAGGCCGAGAAGGCCGCCATCCGCAAGGCGACGGCCGGCATCCCCGTCGTCTGGGCGGGCAACTACTCCATCGGTGTCAATCTCCTCAACTCCCTCGTCCGGCGCGCCGCGCGCGTCCTCGGCGACGGGTGGGACGTCGAGCTGGTCGAGATGCACCATCGGCTGAAGAAGGACGCGCCCAGCGGCACCGCCGAGAAGCTCCTCGAGATCCTCCGCGACGAGCGCAAGGTCGGCGCGGACCAGCTCCGTCACGGCCGCAGCGGCCTCGTCGGCGAGCGCACCCCCTCCGAGATCGGCGTCCACGCCCTCCGCGGCGGGGATGTCATCGGCGACCACACCGTCCTCTTCGCCTCCGACGGCGAGCGGCTCGAGCTCACGCACAAGGCCTCCTCCCGGACCATCTTCGCCCAAGGCGCCCTGCGCGCGGCCCGCTGGGTCGTCGGCAAGCCCGCCGGCCTCCACGGGATGGAAGCGGTGCTTGGCCTGGAGTAGGGGAACAGATGCCGACTGCACGGCGGCGCGGGGCGCCGCGAGGGGTGCACGGCGGCACAGGGGCACGGGGG
>JBKDBK010000027.1:0-12986 GCA_046315175.1 Opitutia bacterium
GCCGCCGGCCAGGTCCGCCGGACGCAGCAGCCGGCGGGAGACTCGAGGGTCGCGGCCTTCTGGGCGAGGAACGGCGACACCCGCGGCCTCGGCCTGGAGGCCGAGGTCACCCTCGTCTCGCGCCTCATCCTCTCCGCCGAGGTCGTCCGGCTCGACTTCGGCCCGGAGAGCGGCGACCAGTCGGCGGCCGGGCTCGGCTGGAGCGAGAGAACCTCCTACGGACGCTTCGCCGCCACCTACTCCTGGGGCACCATCGACTTCGATTCCGACCGGCTCGACCGCCAGATCGGCCGGCTCATCTATTCCTACGACATCGGCCGCGATTGGCAGCTGGAGGTCTCGCTTAACCGCTACGAGAACCCCGCGCCGCTCGGCGACAACCTCACCGCCACCCGCTTCATGCTCCGCTACGGCAACGGCGGTCCCCTCCGGCTCGACCTCGGCTATTCCAGGAAGGACGCGCTGACCGGCGTCCCCGGCGACGACGACACCTTCATCGCCGGCCTCTCGCTCCGCTTCTGAGCGGCAGCCGCGCCGGACGCAAAAAGGGACCGGCCGCGCGGCCGGTCCCTGGTCGTCTGGCCGGACGTCAGAAGCTGAAGTTCACCCCGACGGACCAGGCGCCGTCGCCCGTGTCGACCCCGAGCAGGGTGTTCTCGCTCGAGAAGCTGGCCTCAAGGCCGACGCCCCGGGCGAAGGTGTAACGCAGGGTCAGGGCGGGGGCGGTGAGGTCGTCGGTGTCGACGCCCGGCGCGTTGTCGAGGCTGTTCAGGTAGTGGGTGAGCGAGAACTCGATCTCGAGCTCCTTGGTAGGCCGCAGCGCGTAGGCGACGCGCAGCTGGTGCTGGTCGCCGTCGAGGATGTCGCCATCCAGCGCGCCGAGGGCGGCGCCGAGCGAGGCCTTGCCCGGCCCGAAGTCCAGGCCGTAGGACAGCCCGAGGCTGTAGGCTCGCGCGTCATCCAGGGATGCCGGGCCGGAGATGTCGGCGAAGCTGCCGTGGAGGTAGAAGTCGCGCACCAGCCGGGCGTCGACTGCCAGGCGGTAGCCGTCGGTCTCTCCCGAGTCGGCGTAGGCGAGGCCGAGGCGGCCGACCTCGCCGGGCTTGACGGCGGGGGTGACGGGGGCGGTTTGCGCCTGGGCGACCGTGGCGGCCGCGAGGAGGGTCAGGAGGGCGGTGTTTTTCATGGGAAAGGTCCGGAGGGGGTTCAGAAGCCGACCGCGTTGCGCTTGCCCTGCTTGGTGATCTGCTTCTCCTCCTCCCAGACGGACAGCCCGGTCTTCACCTCGGTGAGGCTCAGCTGGAAGACGTAGGAGGTCTGGCGGGTGGAGCCGGCCTGGGCGCGCACCTCGAGGATCTTGCCCGAGAGGGTGTAGTCGGGGATGAGGGCGGGCGCGGAGGCGCCGGACTCGAGGGCGGCGGCCCGACGGGCCTCGGCCGCGGCGGGGTCGTCGGCGCCGCCGAAGCCGGCCGCCTTGGCCACGCGGGCCTTGCCCGAGCGCGTGACCGAGACGGTCATGCGCTTCACCAGCAGGTCGGTGTCGAAGTTGCCCGCCGTGTCGTTGCGGACGCGGCCGACCATCAGGATGGGGGCGCCGCCGTCCTTGGCCTTCTTGCCGGCGAAGGCGGGCGAGTCGTACAGCGACTGCAGCATGCCGTCGGCGGCGTTGCCGAAGTCCTGGATGTTGATCTGGTCGAGCGAGACGACGCCCGCGCCGGAGGCGGGGTCGACGTAGGCGGCGTCCTTGGATTGGCAGCCCGCGAGAGCGAGGGCGGCGGAGGCGAGGAGGAGGGTGCGCATGGGGAAGGGGTCAGCGGGTGGCGCCGGCGAAGGGCTCGGTCAGGATGATGCGGAACGCGGCCGCCTTGGGGTGCGTCGCCACCGCGGTCAGGGAGGTGTAGCCGAGCGCGGGCACGGTGGCGGCGCGGGCCACGGGCAGGGCGCCCTGGATCGGGGCGCCGTCCTTGTCGAGCCACTCGACGCGGTAGTTGAGGCGCTGGGCGTCGGGCGTGGCGTTGGCGAGGAGGAGGGTGATCTTGAGGCTCTGGCCGTCCTCGGCCACGCCGCGCTTGAGCTCGGTCGGCCGCGCGGAGTCGGCGAAGATGCGGTTGGTGGCGACGACGAGGAAGCCGGGCGCCTCGTCGGAGGCGACGATCTGCGTGGCGACGTCGGACGTCGAGGTGCAGGCCGCGCAGAGGGCGGCGGCGAGGAGGGCGAGGAGGCGGTTCATGGCTGGAGAATGGCGGTGCGGATGACGGGAGGGACGGCGGGGCCGAGGGTTCGCACGGTGACAAGGACGGCCTTGGCGTCGGGCAGGGTAATCGCGGTCGGGGAGCCGAGGCAAGCGCCACCGAGCGAGAGACTGGCGCCGCGGGGGGCCTCGAGGCGCTGGCCCAGGTACTCCTTGGGCAGGCTCGACCAGCCCCGGGTGTCGGCCTGGGCGGTGCCGGCGTAGAGGTTGGTCGTGACCAAGGATGCCAGGTAGAGCAGCTGGGCCCCGGTGTTGTCCGAGTTGCGCCGGGCGTTCTCGCGGGCCGCCCGGTTGGCGGCGTGGCTGACCAGCGCCTTCGCCGTGGCCGACGCCAGGGCGCGCGTCACGGCCGTGGGCCATTCCTCCCGGAACTCGGCCAGCATCATGGCGTCGACGCTCGCGAGCCGCTCCGTGGCCCCGCGCTGCCCGTCGCCCCACGACAGGCTCAGCGTCTCCCCCGCGGCGGGCGCCGGGCTCAGGGTGGGCAGGGCGATGGCGACCATCGGGGTGTCCTGCTCGAACAGCAGCAGGGGCAGCGTCGCGGTCTCCTGCCCCCGGCGCGGCGCGACGCCGTTCTCGTGCAGCACGTAGACCAAGGTGCGTCCCGGCCCCGGGTCGGGCCGCCCCCGGCCGCCCTCGGCGAGGGCGAGGTCCGCCGAGACGCCCGCCTTGCCCGGGGCCGCGCCGGCGACCAGCTGGAGCGACTTGCGGGCGCGCTCGAGGTCCGCCGAGCCCTCCGCGGTGTGCAGGAAGAAGAGGCCGTGCAGCCAGGCCGCGGCGGGGTTGACCGTCGCCGCGTCGGCGGGGAGGACGCCGAAGCCGACGGTCGCCGCGCGCGCCGCCTCGGCCAGCTCGGGGCTGGCCAGCCTCTGCCGGAACGCGGCGTCGGCCTCGCCCGCCGCCTCGCCCTCCTCGCGGGCGATCGCCGCCCGGCGCTCCGCGACCCGCTTCGCGTCCTCGAGGCGGAAGAGCGTCCGGTTCATGGCCACGCGGGCCCGCTCCACCGAGCCGGTTTCCAGGTGCGTCAGGGCGAGCATGGCCGCGGCCAGGATGCGGTCCGCGTTGCGTCCCCGGTACTCGAGCGCCAGCGGGTTGGAGAAGGCCGACAGGCTCTCGCCGGTGAGCGAGATCTCGGGGCGCCGGTCCAGCTCGGTGATCAGCGCCTCGGCCCGCTCGAAGGCCCGGGCCGCCTCCTCCGCCCGGCCCTCGGCCCGGCGCGCGGCGCCCGCCTCGAGCAGCCAGACGAGCGCGGATGGGTCCGAGAGGTTCTCCGCCCGCTTCTCGGCGAGCTCGGCCGCCGCGGCGAAGTCGCCCGACTCGAACGCCGCGCGGAAGCCGGCGCCGGCCTCGGGGTAGGACGACACGCAGCCTCCAAGCAGGCTCGCGAGCAGCGCGGCGAGGAGGGGGCGCATCGCGGGAACCTCAGCGGGCGGGCGCGACGACCGTCTCGGGGAGCTCCTTCGCGTCCACCTTGACGTCGATGTTGGTCCGGAAGCCGCTGTTGCGGAGCATCGCCGCCGCGGCGCGGACGCGCTCCGCCTCGGCCTCGGTCAGCCTCGCCCCGTCCTCCAGCCCGCGCAGGAAGGCGATCTGGTCGCGCCAGCGCGCCAGGCCCTCGGCGGTCGGCCGGATGGCGGGCTCGAGGCGAAGGCCTTCGCGGACATCGACGCGGGCGGTCCAGGTCTCGAAGCCGCCGCGGGCCAGCGTCACCTCCCGCAGCCCCTTCGGAAGCTCGGGCGCGCGCTCGGCGGGCACCGTGCCGACCACGACCCCGTCGCAGGTCAGCGTGAAGCCGGTCATCTCGAGGGCGAGATCCTCCTTGCCCCGCGTCACGCGGAAGTCGGGTCCGACCGTGACCGAGGGAAGGGCGAGGCCGTCCGCGAGCACGCGCACCGGCACCGCCAGCCGCGCGACCACCGCCGGCTTGGCCGCCGCCAGGCGCGCCGCGATCTCGGCGCCGGCCTCCTCCGCCAGCGCGCCGGCCAGCGCGGACTCCTGCTCCTCGGCGCTCACCACCGTGTCCGAGAGGCTGGATTCCGAGGCCTGTCCGGAGCCGACCAGCTCCGTCTCGCCCGCGATGTCCAGCGCGCGCCAGGAGAGCGAGGCCGACATGCGCCGCCGCTCCTCGCCGAGCAAGGTCGCGCTCGCGGAGGCCAGGGAGGTGACCTTGGCCTCGATCAGAAGCGTCGCGCCCCGCGACCGCGCGGCGAGGATCTGCTGCCGTTCGTCGCCCGCCGGCTCCGCGACGACCACCGCGACGCCGCCGGCCGACGCCTTGGCGGCCAGGATTGGCGAGAGGCGGGCGGCAAAGGCGGAGCCCGAGTCGGCCAAGGACCTTGTGACGAGCGCGGCGGAGCGGGCTGGGGGGCTCCCGGCGTCGCGGGCAGGGCAGGGCAGGCCGGCCAGGAGCGTCAGGAGGCAGAGGGCGGGAAGGCGCATGCCGGCAGGGTGGTGTCCGAAGCGCGGCTTGGCAAATGGCTTCGCGCGGTTCCGTCCGACCCGCGGTCAGTCCCCGCTGTCCGCGCGGAGGCGGGGCCAGATCCGGGGCAGCAGGGCGAGGGTTGCGACGGCGCAGGCCACGTTGTAAAGCGTGTGGGCCAGGGCCACCTGGCGTCCGGGGTCCTCGACCAGCCCGAGGATCAGGGGCGCGAGCGGCCAGATCGCCGCGGCGAAGATGGCCACCCCCACGAGCTCCATGGCCACGTTGAGCCTGGCCACCCGGCGCTCGGCGGCGCCGAGCGCCAGCGACGCGATCACCGCGCTCGAGGTTGTCCCGAGGTTCGCCCCGACCACCACCCAGAGCGAGTCGAGGGGGTTCATCAGCCCTTGCGAGACCGCGATGACCGTCAGCCCGACCACCACGGAGGAGGATTGCACGACGACCGTCAGCGCGATGCCGAAGAGGAGGGCGGGCAGGGGCGCGTCGACGAGCGTCCGCCATTCGGCCACCCCGGGGTGGCTGGCCAGGGGCCGGAGGGTCGAGCTGATCAGGTCGAGGGCCAGGAAAATCAGCCCGAAGTAGAACAGGGCGCGCGCGCGCGTCCGGAGGCGCGAGGGGCCGTAGAGCGAGCCGAGTCCGCCCGCGGTCAGGAAGACGGCGCCGAGCCCCGCCACCTTGAACGCGACCAGCCACGCCGTCAGCGTGGTGCCGACGTTCGTCCCGACCATGATGGACCAGGCGGCCCGCGGCGTGAGCGAGCCCCCGTGCGACAGGCCGAGCGCGACGGCGTTCACCGCGGCGGAGGACTGCACGAGGGCGGCCGACACGGCTCCGGCGGCCGCGCCCCCGATGTCGGACGACGTCACCTTGCGCAGGAAGGCGCTCAATCCCCGCCCGCCCAGCTGCGTCACCTCCTGCGAGAAGGAGCGGAGGCCGTGCAGGTAGAGCATCACGAAGGCGAGAATGCTCGGCAGCCAGTCCATCCCGACAGCCTGCCGTCTTCCCGGCCCGGGGCAATGACCGACCTCAGGCGTCCCGGTCGCCGAAGTCCGGGTCGCGGCGGCCCGCGTAGGGGTCGCGCAGCGGGTCGTTGTCCCCCTGGCGGTTCGGGTTTCTTCCCCCGCTTTGCACCAGCATGCCGATGAACAGACCGACCGAGATGACGATCAGGTAGGTGAACAGGGTCACAACCCCGCCGCCGGCCTTGCCCAGGAATCCGCCCACCCCGGACCAGAACCCGCCGCCTCTCGCCGCCGCCGCGCCGGTGTCATCCGGGAAAAGACCAGGGTTCAGGCGGCCCAGCTCGGCCAGCGTGACCCAGCGCCCCTCGCCCGCCGCCCAGATGTGGTCGCCGGGCAGGAAGCGCGACGTGGCCAACCCCAGCTTGACCGCCTCCAGCGTGTAGCGGCCGAGCACCTTGCCGGCGCGGGCCACGGGATGTCGGGCGGGATCCTCCACGCTGCCGATGATTTTTATAAAGTGTACTTTTTCAATAAAAATTGGGTTGCCGTCGGGCAGCGAGGTTTTGGCTTTTCGCCCGCCGCCCGCCGCGGCAGGATGCCCCATGCGCCTGCTGCTTGCCCTCCTCCTCGCCGCCCCGGTTCTCCGCGCCGAGGGCTACGCCGTCCTCGTCTCCCGCGAGACCCTCGCCGATCCGGCCTGGGAGAAGGTCGTCGCCGCGCTCGTCGCCGCCCACGGCGCCAAGGTCGTCCCCTTCGGGGCCTCGGTCGCCGAGACCCGTCCCGCCCTGGCCGCCTCGGCCCCCCGGCACCTCTGCTGGGTGGCCCGGCCCTCGGAGCTCGGCCCTGAGCCCGTCTACCGGATGCACGAGCTCGCCAACGGGCTCGACGGGGATCCCTATCCCGATTGCCGCTGGGGCATCGTCACCGGCCGCTCGCCCGACGACGCCCTGCGGCTCGTCGCGCCCGCCCCGCTCGTCATCCGCACCGTCGGGGCCAGCACGGCCTTCGCCGCCGAGTGCGTCGAGCAAGGCTGGTGGTTCGACGAGTTCAAGGCCGGCGAGCGCTGGGTGAAGGAGGCCGGAGGGGAGGCTCGCCGGGCCGACGGCGCCAAGGACTCCACGGCCGACATCGCCGCGCGCCTGAACGAGGGCAAGACCGACCTCTGGATCACCTCCGGCCACGCCACCGAGGAGAACTGGGAGCCCGGCTACCGCTACCGCAACGGCATCTTCATCCACCGCGACGGCGTCGTCACCGGCAAGGCCCTCGACGGCTCCCTCCACCCGGTGCGCTCGCCCAACCCCAAGGTCTACCTCCCCATCGGCAACTGCCTCATGGGCAACATTCCCGGCAAGGCCGACTGCATGGGGCTCGCCTACCTTTCCACCGCCGGGGTCCGGACCATGGTCGGCTACGTCATCCCCACTTGGTTTGGCTACGCCGGCTGGGGCGTGCTCGACTACTATCTCGAGCAGCCCGGCCGATTCACCGTCGCCGAGGCCTGGCTCGCCAATCACCACGCCCTCATCTGGCGCCTCGCCGAGGCCAAGGCCGGCCGCGCCCCGGCGGGAGATGTGCGTGGCCTTCAGTTCGATCGCGACAAGACCGTGCTCTACGGCGATCCCAAGTGGGACGCCCGTCTTGCCCCCGGCACCCGCCGCTGGGAGGAGACGCTCCGCGAGGTCGCGCCCGGCGAATGGGAGTGGGTGATCGTCCCCGCGGCCGGCGCCCGGACCTTCGAGCCCGTCAACACCAACGGCTCGCAGCGCGGCGGGCGGCCGCTGGTCGCCTTCCTCCCGCGCCACGCCGCCGGCTGGGAGGTTCTCCAGGGCGCCGAGCGCGGCCTGGTGGCGGCCGACGACTTCCTTCTCCTGCCCAATCCCGGCCCCGGCGTCCCCGTGCCCGAGCGCATCGTTTTAAGGGTCCGTCGGCGCTGACGCCGCTCAGCCCAGCGCGTCGCGCAGCTGGTCCGCCGCCTCCGGCCCCGCCAGGAGGTACAGCGCGTACTTCGCGCGCGACATGCCGACGTAGGCCGCGCGGCGCTCGCGCTCCGATCCCAGCCGGTCCAGGTCGGCCAGCACCACGGCGTGCGATTCCATGCCCTTGAACCGCCCGACGGTGTCCACCCGCAGCTCCCCCGGCTGCGCCGGCCTCAGGCTGTCGAAGGGCACCAGCCGGCATCCCGCCAGCGTCGCCAATCCCGCGAAGCTCTCGCGGCCCGCCCCGCGCGCGCTGAGCAGCACCACCTCCTCCGCGCGATGCCGCGGCAGCACGACTTTCTCGAGCAAGGCCTCCAGGTAATCCCGCGCCTTGCCCTCCCTCGCCACCGCCAGGCTCACCGCCGGCCCCTCGAAGCCCATCTCGCCATGGGGCAGCTTGGCCACCTTGGCGAAGGCGCGCGCCACCGGGTCGGCGTTGCGCCAGTTGCGCGTCAGGTGGGCGAGCGGCGCCGCCTCCAGCTCGCGCAGCGCGGCGTCGGCGACGGGGTGGGGCGGCGGCGGTTCGGGCAGGAACACCAGCGCCTGGCCCGCGTCCTCGAACCACCGCCAGCGGCCGCCCGCGAATCCGCCGCGCACGCTGCCGTCCAGCAGGCGCAGGTGGTCGGGGGTCACGCGCAGGTCCTGCCCCTCGTCCACCACGAGCAGGTCGAACTTCTCCGCGTCCGACAATCCCTCCGCGGCCTCGGCGGCCCGCCTCGCCCGCTCGGCGTAGCGCGCGTGGGGCAGGCCCGGCGGCAGCGCCTCCTCGCCCAGCAGGCGGTCCATCTGCAGGAAGAGCGACCCCGCCTCGATTCGGCCCGCCAGCCCCGCCGCCTCGACCTGCGCGGCCAGGTGGCGCCCGAGGTTCCGGTTGAAGCACACCAAGCCCACCCGCCGCGCGCCCGCCTCGGCCGCCCGGCGGCAGGCCTCCAGCGCGAGCAGCGTCTTGCCGGTGCCCGCGCCGCCCGTGATCCGCAGCCGGGCGTTGCCCTCCATCAGGCCGAAGGCCGCCAGCTGCTCGGCCGACAGCCGGCTCAGGTGGGCGTCGAACTCGCCCGAGCTCAGGTTGGGGACGAGGCGAAGGTCCGGCCGCAGGGCGGCGACGACGGCGGCGATCTGCCCCGGCTCCAGCGGCGGAGGCGTGGGCGAGCCCGGCTTCCTCCCCTCGCGCTGGCGCTCGGCGAGGTCGAGCAGCGGCGGGATGACTTCGCCGAGCGGCCGGGCGAGCGCGCGCCGGTCGAGCGTGCGCTCCCGCGGCGCCTCGATGGTCGGGCTGTCGAACTCGCACGAGGGGAAGACCACCGCGTGCGTGAACGGCGCGTTGCCCGCGGGCGAGTCGGCGCCGAGCACCCGCCGCAGGTGCTCCTGGATCTCGTGCGAGTTGACCGCCGCCTGGCGGAAGGGCGGCTTGATGGGGTGCCGCCGGCCTCCCCCTTGCGAGAACCACCTGCCCTCCTCGCACGTCACCGCGCCCCCCTTGAGCTCGAGCGTGATCCGCCCCCGGGGATGCAGCAGGACGAAGTCGGCCTCCAGCTCGCCGGTCCTCTCCGTCGCGCCAAGGTTGAGCGAGTGAAGCACCGTCCACTCGTCGCCCAGCTCCTCGCCGATCCTCGCAAGGAGGTCCGCCTCGGCGCCGGTGCGCTTTGAGAAGTGGATGGCCTCGGGCAGGCGGCGCGCCATGGACAACGGCCCAAGGTTGGACGCAGGGCAGGGCAGGGTCGAGCCGGGCTTACAAGCCAAGGCATAATTTTATACCTAGGGTGGATTGACACCCCCGCGGCCCCTCGGCATTCATCTTCACGTCGGCTCAACTATGCCCCCGCGCCACACGCCGAGCCGACACCACCGCCCCCGACACCTCCCCAAGGCCTCCCAACCCTCCCGCTCCCGCGCGGCCGTCTCAACCTCGGTCGCCTCGGCCTCCTAAAAGCGGTCGGGTGAGTCCGGGGGTTTGGTCGAACCGACCCTGGGCTCGCCCGCCGTCCGACACGGACATGGCGACGCTCTCCCACTACCAAACCGCCAAGGAGGCCCTCGGCCTTCTTCGCCTCCTCGCGGAGGATGCCTCGACCGAGGGGCTCCGACACCCCGACCAGGATCAACAGGCCTACTGGCAATCGGCCGACCTCCAGGTCGTGCCCAACGAGTCCCACGAGCGCCCGGACGCCTTTGAGCAGCACCAGATGGTCGTCTTCTCGCGCCACGCCGCCGACGTCGGCTGGGCCCTCTTCTTCGTGCGCGACGCGCTGCGTCCCTACCTGAGCGCCGACAACAAGTCCCTCGTCTTCGGCCAGATCGGCCTCGCCCTGCGCCGGGCCCAGGCCGCCGCGGATCCGGCCAGGGCCTCGCCCCTGCTCCTCGCCGTGATCGACGCCGCCGAGGACGTGCTTGAGGCCGCCGAGAGCGCGGCCCGCCGCAGCCGGCGGCGCCGGTGAGGCGCCCCGCGAGGCTTGCGGTCGGTCGCCCGCCTTGCTAGCAGCCAGGCATGGAAAGCGACTTTCTCCAGCAGGTTTACCTCGGCAACAGCGTGCGCTCCTACCTGTGGGCGCTCGGCCTCTTCGTCGTCCTCTGGGCCGCCCTGAAGGCCTTCCGGGCCGTGGTGCTCATCCGCCTGCGGCGCCTGGCCCAGGTGACGGAGACGACGCTCGACGACTTCCTCATCCGCGCCGTCGAGGGCGCGGTCATGCCGGTCCTCAACTACGGCGCCTTCTACATCGCGGTCAACAGCCTCGCCCTCTCCGATCGCCTCGGCAAGGCGCTCTACGCCGTCTCCTCGGTCTACCTCGTCTTCTACACCGTGCGCCTGGCGCTCGCCGCCATCCGCCACAGCCTCGAGCAGCAGCTGCTCAGGCGGCCCAACGGCCGGGAGCGGCTCGGCCAGCTCAAGGGCATGATGGTCGTCATCGGCGCCGCGCTCTGGGCCCTCGGGGTTGTCTTCGTCCTCGGCAACCTCGGCTACGACATCACCGCGGTCGTGACCGGCCTTGGCATCGGGGGCATCGCCATCGCCCTCGCCGCCCAGAACATCCTCGGCGACCTCTTCAACTACTTCGTCATCTTCTTCGACCGGCCCTTCGAGGTCGGGGACAACATCCAGATCGACGACAAGCGCGGGGTCGTCGAGCAGATCGGCATCAAGACCACGCGCATCCGCAGCGTCACGGGGGAGGAGCTCGTCATCGCCAACACCAACCTCACCTCCTCGCGCATCCACAACTTCCGGCGCCTGGAGGACCGGCGCGCCACCCAGCTGCTCGCCGTCACCTACGGCACGCCCGCCGACAAGCTCCGCGCCATCCCCGAGATCGCCCGCCGCGCCGTCGAGACCCAGCCCAAGGCCGCCTTCGAGCGCTGCCATTTCCGCGCCTACGGCCCTTCCAGCCTCGACTTCGAGCTGGTCTACCTGGTGAAGGACCCCGAGGCCGCCTGCTTCTTCGCCACCCAGCACGGCATCAACCTCGCCCTCTACGAGGCCTTCGCCCGCGAGGGCATCGCCTTCGCCTTCCCGACCCAGACCCTGCACGTTCATTCCGCCAAGCCCTGAGCCCCGTGCGCCTCCTCCTCGCCCTCCTCCTCGCCCTCGTCGCCCCGCTGCCCGCCGCCCAGCCCCTCGTCAAGCCCGACGGCCGCGCGACCCTGGTTCACTTCGCCAACGCCGAGTGCAGCTGCTGCGTCCGCGCCGCCACCCAGGTCGACCGCCTGCGCCGGCTCTACGGCGACAAGGCCCGGTTCGTCCTCGTCATCGACCTCGACGCCGACGGCGCCGCCAAGTGGCAGCGCATCGCGGGGATGGATTTCGAGGCCTCGCCCGATCCCGACCGCGCGCTCATCCGCCGCGCGGGCGTCGAGCGCGGCCTGACCAGCATCCTCCTCGGTCCCGACGGCAAGGAGGTCCGCCGCTGGCAGGGGCACTCCGCCGGCCTGCTGGGCGACATCGCGGAGGCCGTCGCCCTCGTCTCCGGCTCGGCTCCCCGCGCCCTCCCCGTCGAGGGCGTGCCCAAGGAGCTGGTGAGCGGCTGCACCTTCCCCCGCTGAGGCCCGTCCGAAAGCCCGCTTGCCCCGGGGGCCGGCGGACGGTTGCCTAGCCGCCATGACGGTCTCGCGACGCGACATCCTCCTGCGCGGCCTGGCCTGCCGCTGCCCCAACTGCGGCGCGCGCGGGCTCCTCGCCTCCTGGTTCCGGCTCCGCCCGGCCTGCTCGGGCTGCGGCATGGACCTGTCGAAGTCCGACGGCTACTACACCGGGACGACCTCCATCGGCTACGTCGCCTCCCTCCTCGTCGTGCTCCTGCCGATCGGGCTGCTCGTCGTGCGCAAGGTCCTCTCCGTCCCCGCCGCCGTCGCGCTCGGCATCCTCGGCAGCCTCGCCTTCGTCGTCCTCGCCTACCCCGCCATGCTCTGCTGGATGGTCGCCGCCTTTCATCTCGCCCTCCCCGGCGAGCTCCCCGCCAACCGCCCCCGCTGAGCCGTGGCCTACTCGCTCCTCGCCGCCACCCTCTTCGCCTGGTCGGTCACCTGCGCCCGCCAGAGCTCGCGTCACCACGGCCCCGACCTGGCCAACCTCGGCCGCATCAGCATCGCGTTCCTCGTTCTGGCCTGCTGGGTCCTCCTCAGCGGTAGGTCGCCGGTCACGCCGGGTTGGCACTGGCTGGTGCTCAGCGGAGCCGTGGGACTTGGCATTGGTGACATCGCCCTGTTTCGCGCGCTGCCGCTGATCGGTCCGGGCATGGTCATCCTCATTATGCAGTGCCTGGCCGCACCCTTCGCGCTGGTGATTGAGTACTTGGCGCTTGGCACGACTCTCACCGGTGCGCAGGCGGGCGCCGCCGCCCTCATTGTCGCTGGCGTCGTCCTTGCCCTCGGCGCGCCGCCCGAGGGCGATCCCTCCGGCCGGCGGCTCGGCATCGCGCTCGCGGTGGTGGCTGCTCTCGGCCAAGCCTGCGGCGCCGTGAGCGCGCCGATGGCCAAGGCGGCTTGCCTCGCCGCGGGTCATCCGGTTCCCGACGGCGTCAGCCAGGCCTTCATGCGCCTGCTGGGCGGGGCCCCCGTCGTGCTCGCCTTCGCGCTCTGGCATGCCCGCGGCCTCGCGCCCCTCCTCTCCGGGGTCGCCCGCCCCTATCCCGTCCGCCGCGCGCCCCTCTGGATGGTGATGAACGGCCTTTCCGGCCCGGCCATCGGTGTCGTCTTTTACCAGCAGGCGCTGATCGACCTTCCCTCGGCGGTCGTGCTCAGCGTGGTCGCCACCACGCCCCTCCTCGCCCTGCCGATGCAATGGGCGGTCGAGGGCCGCCGTCCCGGCTGGCGCGCCTTCGCCGGCGGGACCCTTGCCGTGTTGGGCGTGGTTGCATTGAAGA
>JBKDBK010000028.1:0-5531 GCA_046315175.1 Opitutia bacterium
GAATAGGGGGTAGGGGAGGGGGAGGGAAAGGGGAAAAAGGGGGCTTGGGAGCCCGTTTTTCCTCTGAGGTTGCCCTTGGCCGAGGGGAGGGGAGATTGAGGGTGTGGCCTGGGTTCTCCCCCTTGTTCTGTTGGTGCTAGCCCTTGTCTTCGGGGCGCTGCTGTTTCGCCTCGTCGTCGTGATTTGCAGGGGGGTCGTCGCGCTGCTTCGACCGGCCCCGGCCGGACGGAAGTCGGATGCCGAGATGCGGGCGGAGATCAACGGGGAGCTCGAGCGCATCAGCCGGTTGTCCCCGGCCGAGGCTGAGGCCGAGGTTCGCCGGCGGATGGCGGACTCCGGTCAGGTCGCCGTCGAGCCCTGGGACGCCGATCCCCCGCCCGCCTTGAGGAAAATCCTCGACAAGCTCGACCCTGGGACCGCCGCTTTCCTTGCCCAGCATCGCCGGGTGAGTTTCGCGGCGAGCTTGGCCTCGTATTCGATCGAGCATGCCCTGGCCCATCGGCCGCGCGCTGATCTCTGGGTGATTGACGACGGCAATCGCGAGGCGCTCTCCCGGGTCTGCCTGAAGGCGGCGTCGCCGACCGCCTATGAGGTGGCCGGCGACGGGACCATCGTCGAGGAGTACCCGAGCCTGTTCCACCTGATGCTGGCTTGCGATATCGGTTGATCCGGGCGCGACCTCGGCTTGTCCCCTCAACGCCCAATCCCGTCCCTCGGCCGGGCTTACCTCAGCGGTGCCTTGCTGATGTCAATTTCGGGCTTGGTCGTCCAGCGCGGCTTGAAGCCGGGTTTCTCGATGCGGGCGCGGAGGATCACGGTGTTGTCGAGCCCGAGGTCCTTGGACCAGATCCAGGACGCGCCCTTGAAGTCCGCCTCGTAGAAGGGCGCCTTGGGTCCGACCGCCTGTTCCGTGAAGACGCTCGCCGCTGGCCAGTCGCGGTCGTCGAAGTCCGCCGCGAACCAATCGGCGGGTATGGGGTCGTGCTCCACCCTGGGGTTGGCGGTGTCGCGACCCAGCGGCCCGCGCGAGAAGCTGCGGGCCTTCCACGAGGCGTTGCTGACCGTGCCGTCGGCGAACTTGAGGATGAAGCCGCCGTCGCCGATGTGGTCGCCGTATTCCATCCCGGTGGCGGCGTTGGCGTTGTCCTTGGCCATGACGGCGATCGTCATCGGATACTCGGGCAGCACGTCCACGCTGACCGCGTTGTGGGGCAGGAAGTCGATCGGGTCGACCGCGACCAACTTGCCGTTGATGTAGAGGATGAACCAATTGTCGGCGTAGACGTTGAGCCGGACCGTGTCCGCCAGGGTGGGCTTGACGAGGCCGGCTCCGGGGCCGGGTCGGCCGCGGTTGCCGCCCCTGCCGCCCGCCTCTCCGGCCCGGGGCGGCGCCGATTCCCCCGGTCCAGGCGAGGGCGCCTCGGCCAGGAGGCCGGCGGCGAGCGTCAGGAGAAGGAGTCTCATGGACGGGTCTGCGCGTGTTATACCCCGTGGCGCGGGCCAAGTTGCGAGGGCAGGGGGTTCTCTGCGGGGTTGCCCTTGGTCGGCGGTTGGGAGAGGAAAAAGCATGCCGCTGATTCCCGCCCTCGGATTGCTCGCCGCCCTGGCGGTGTTCGCGGTTGTCGCCGCGGCGATCTTCCTGGTCGCCTATGTCGTCCGGTTGGCCACCTCGCACCGTCAGATGGGCTGGTTCTACTGCGGGGTGCAGACGCTTTGCCTGCTCTTCGTCCGTTTCTTCTACCGGATCCGCGTGCAGGGGGTGGCGAACCTGCCGGACACCGGGGGCGTGCTGATCGTGTGCAACCATGTCTCGTACCTCGACCCCGTCCTGATCGGCACCTTCTCCCCGAGGCCGGTGCGCTTCCTGTCCTGGGACGGTTTTGAGCGGATGCCGGTGATGCGCCAGGTGATGCGGTTGATGGGAACCATACCCGTCGATGCCTCAAGGGCGAAGGACGCCGTGGCGAAGGCCGAGGAGGCCCTGCGCCGGGGCGAGGTGGTGTGCATCTTCCCCGAAGGCAATGTCACCCGCAACGGCGCCCTGCTCGAGATCCGCCGCGGCTTCGAGCTCATCGCGCGTCGCGCGGGCTGCCCGATCGTCCCCGCCTGGGTGGACGGCAAGTGGGGCTCGATCCTGAGCCTGAGCGAGGGACGTCTCTTCTGGAAGAAGCCGCGCGGGTGGCGTCGGTCCGTCGGCGTCGCCTACGGCAAGCCTTTCGCCGCTGAGCAGGCGGAGGAGGCGCGGCCTCGCCTGTTGGAGATTGGCTCCGAGCTCTTCGCGACCCGTCCCCAGCTGAAGGGGCATCTGGCCGCCGAGGTGGCCCGAGGGCTTGGCCTGAGGGCGGGACGCGAGGTGATCGTCGACCGGACGCAGGGACGTCGGGCCGTGTCCGGCGCCATCCTGCTGGCCTTGGCCTGGCTGCTGGCCCGCCGCCTGAGGCGCCTGCCCGAGGAGCGGGTCGGGATTGTGTTGCCCGCGGGCTTGGGCGCGGCGGTGGCGAACCTTGCGTGCGCCTTCGCGGACAAGGTGCCGGTGAACCTCAACTTCACGGTGGGGCGGGCCGCCTCGGAGTCGTGCCTGCGTCGGGCGGGCGTGCGGACGATGATCACGGCGGAGGCCTTCCGGTCGAAGCTGGGCGAGCGGTTCCCGGACTTCCCCTGGACGGAGGACCGGATTGATGTCGCCGAGGCGCTCAAGGCGCTCCCGAAGTGGAAGATCGCGCTGGTCGCGCTGGTGGCGCGCGTGACGCCCTCCGACCTGCTTCCCTGGGTGCTGGGCTTGCCCCGCGAGGGCGGCGAGCGCGAGGCCGGGCTGCTGTTCACGAGCGGGAGCTCGGGCGAGCCGAAGGGGGTGGCGCTGAGCCACGCGAACATCCTGGCGAACCTTTTCCAGATCGACGAGTCGGGCGCGGTGCCGCGTCGCGCGCGCCTGCTGTCGAGCCTGCCCGTCTTCCATTCCTTCGGCTTCACTGTGGGGGTGTGGTATGCGCTGTCGCGCGACACCACCCTGATCACCTTGCCCTCGCCGGTCGACACCGCTGGGAATGTCGCCGCCGTCCGCGAGGAGGGCGCGACGGTGACCGTGGGCACGCCGACCTTCCTGCGGCCTTGGCTCAAGAAGGCGAAGCCGGCCGACCTCGCCTCGCTCGAGTGGGCGGTGGCCGGGGCGGAGAAGGTGCCGGCCGACTTGGTGGCGGCTTGGGAGCGCGATTTGGACACGCCCTTGCTGGAGGGGTATGGCACGACGGAGGCGAGCCCGGTGCTGGCGGTGAACATCCCGGATGTGTCGGACGGCAACCAGACCTGGCGGGGCAACCGGCCCGGCTCGGTGGGGCGTCCGGTTGTCGGCGTGGCCGTCCGTTTCCTCGACCCGGACACGGGTGCGACGCTCCCGTCCGGCAAGACGGGACTGCTGCAGGTGCGCGGCGCCAATTTGTTCGCGGGTTACCTCGGCGACCCCACCCGCACGGCCGAAGTGATGTCGGATGGCTGGTACACCACGGGCGACCTGGGCCGGCTGGATGAGGAGGGCTTCCTGCACTTGGAGGGACGTCTCTCGCGCTTCTCGAAGGTTGGCGGCGAGATGGTGCCCCATGGGGCGGTCGAGGACGCGATCCTGGGACTGCTGGGCGGGGCGGGGGAGGGGGCTCAGCCCGTGGCGGTGGCGGGGCGCGCGGATGAGGCCAAGGGGGAGCAGCTGGTGGTGCTTCACGCGGTCGACCTCGACCCTGAGCGCATCCGGGAGGGCTTGGTGGCGGCCGGCCTGCCGAACCTCTGGATTCCCAAGATTTTTGTCCGGGTGCCTGCCATCCCGGTGCTGGGCACGGGCAAGCTCGACCTGCGCGCCATCAAGGACCTGGCTAAGGGCTG
This sequence comes from Opitutia bacterium, assembly GCA_046315175.1. GTDB lineage: Bacteria > Verrucomicrobiota > Verrucomicrobiia > Opitutales > UBA953 > UBA8828. Next base: position 3,871 of record JBKDBK010000028.1, read on the forward strand.
AGCATGAGATTCAAGGTGGCGCAGGGGGCGGAGGTCGCGGAGGTGGCGTAGGATTTGCGGCTCGAGTCCTTGGTCGGGACGAAAAGTTGAAAATGGGCTAGATGGATGCCCAAATCGCGGCAGCCAAGTCACATTTTCGCCCCCATTGTCGATTCCCTGTCTACCCGCTTTTTCCTCGCCTGTGGGTTTGTCGCACGGGCATGATGTGGGCATCCGAACATGGCCAAAATCGCTAAGAAATCCGCAGCCCGTAGGCCCGCCAAAGCCGCCAAGCCCAAGGGGCGAATCGTCGCGGGCGGGGCGCGGGCCAAGAGAGTCGCGGTCAAGCTCAAGGCCGGGACGGATTTCGCGGTGGAATGTCACAACTGCGATCCGGCCTCGTTCAAGGCCGACATCCTGCGTCACCTCACCTACACCCTGGCGCGCGACACCACGACGGCCATCCGGATGGACTGGTGGCTGGCGACCTGCTTCGCGTTGCGCGACCGGGTGCTGGAGCGTTTCCTCAAGACCCAGGGCCGGCACGCCGCGGAGAATGTCCGCCGCGTCCATTACCTCTCGCTCGAGTACCTGATGGGTCGGCTGCTCCGGAACAACCTGAGCAACCTGGGCATGCTGGAGTCGGCCCGCGCGGCGTTGTCCGAGCTGGGCAAGGACCTTGACGATGTCTGTGAGGAGGAGAACGACATGGGGCTGGGCAACGGCGGCCTCGGCCGCCTGGCGGCGTGCTTCCTGGACTCGCTGGCGACGATGGACCTGCCGGCGATCGGCTACGGGATCCACTACGAGTTCGGCCTGTTCCGGCAGACATTTGTCGACGGGCGCCAGGTGGAGGAGGCGGACAACTGGCTGGGGCGCGGGACGCCCTGGAAGATCCGCCGTCCCGAGTACCAGGCCCGCGTGCCCCTCTACGGGCGGGTGGTCGACGGCGTGGACGACCGGGGCAACTATGCGCCCCACCTCGTCGAGACGCAGGACCTGCTGGGCGTGCCCTGGGACATCCCGATCGTGGGCGCGGGCGGGTCGACGGTGAACTTCCTCCGCCTCTGGGAGTCGAAGGCCACCACGGAGTTCGACTTCCGCGCCTTCGACCAGGGCGACTACGTCGACGCCGTCCGCTCGCGCATCGCCGGCGAGACCGTCTCGAAGGTGCTCTACCCCAACGACAGCAAGGCGGCGGGCAAGGAGCTGCGCCTCGTCCAGCAGATCTTCTTCGTCTCGTGCTCGCTGCAGGACATCCTCCGCCGCCACCGTCGACGCAACCCCGGCTGGGCCAACCTGGCTGACAAGGCGGTGGTGCAGCTGAACGACACCCACCCGGCCATCGCCGTGGCCGAGCTGATGCGCCTGCTGGTCGATGTCCATCGCCTGCCCTGGGACGACGCGTGGTCGCAGGTCACCCGCATCTTCAACTACACCAACCACACGCTCCTGCCCGAGGCCCTCGAGACCTGGGGCGTCGACCTGCTGGAGCGGGTCGTCCCCCGCCACCTGCAGATCATCTACGAGATCAACCGCCGCTTCCTCGAGGAGGTCGCGGCCCGCTGGCCGGGCGACGGCGCCCGCCAGGCCGAGCTCTCGCTCATCGGCGAGGGCCCGCACCGGCACGTCCGCATGGCCCACCTCGCCATCGTCGGCTCCGCGAAGGTCAACGGCGTCGC
>JBKDBK010000029.1:0-10250 GCA_046315175.1 Opitutia bacterium
CGGCGCGACCAGCTTCCAGGTCTTCTCGTTCGCGGACGGCGACAACTGGGAGCTCACGATGCGCGCCATCCCCGAGCCCTCCACCTACGGCCTCATCCTCGGCGCCCTCGCCCTCGCCGGCGCCGCCGCCCGTCGCCGCCGGAAAAAGGTGGGCAGCTGATCAGGGCAATAGCTTAACACGGGACCAGGGCGATAGGATGTCTCCTGCCTCGGGTAGGGAGGCCTCCCCGAGGCCTCCGTGCATCTCCCGTGCCGCCGTGCCCCTGTGCTCTGCGGTATCAGTGGCGTCTGCGGTGTCCGCGGGCTACAAATCGCCGACGCTCGTTTCCTCTCGCTCCTCCAGTGCCCCTGTACCCTTTGCCCCCGCCACCCGTCTTGGTAGGGAGGCCTCCCCGAGGCCTCCGTGCATCTCCCGTGCCGCCGTGCCCCTGTCATCGTTATCCCGCCAGCGAGCCAACGAGCCATACTCCCGTCCCCCTGTGCCCCCGACACCTGTCATAGCTATCCCGCTAGCAAGCTAGCGAGCCAACGAGCCAGCGAGCCAACGAGCTCTCCCGCCCGCTCCCTTCTAACACCGCTAACACCGCTATCCCGCTAGTGAGCCAGCGAGCCAACGAGCCAACGAGCTAGAGAGCCATAATCCGCCCCCCTGCGCTTCAGCGCCATAATTCCCTCGCCCCTCATTCCTCCTTCCGCTCAATCCACCCCGTGTCACTGCAGGAGCCACGAATCTATCTCTCGCCGCCCGACATCGGGGCGGCCGAGCGGGCCTACGTCCAGGAAGCCTTCGACGGCAACTGGGTCGCGCCCGTCGGACCCAACATCGACGCCTTTGAGCGCGCCTTCGCCCAGCGCGTCGGCTCCGCCCACGCCGTCGCCCTCGCCTCCGGCACCGCCGCCCTCCATCTCGCCCTCCGCCTCTCCGGCGTGACCCAGGGCGATGAGGTCGTCTGCTCCACCCTCACCTTCGTCGCCTCCGCCTCCCCCATTGTCCAGCTCGGCGCTAAGCCCGTCTTCGTCGATTCCGAGGAGACGAGTTGGAACGCCGACCCCGCCCTGATCGCCGAGCTCCTCGCCCGCAAGGCAAGGCAGGGTAGGGCGCCCCGCGCCCTCGTCCTCGCCCATCTCTACGGCCAATCGGCCGACATCGACCCCATCCTCGACGCCTGCCAGCGTCACGGCGTCACCCTTATCGAGGACGCCGCCGAGGCCCTCGGCGCCACCTACCGCGGACGAGCCCCGGGCGCCCTCGGCCGCGCCGGCATCCATTCCTTCAACGGCAACAAGATCATCACCACCTCCGGCGGCGGCATGCTCGTCACCGACGACGCCGCCCTCGCCCAGTCCGCCCGCCACCTCGCCACCCAGGCTCGCGACCCCGCTCCGCACTACGAGCACACCACTTTGGGCTACAACTACCGCATGAGCAACGTCTGCGCCGGCATTGGCCGCGGCCAGCTCGAGTCCCTCGCCACCAAGGTCGCCCGCCGCCGCGCCCACTTCGAGGCCTACCGCGCCGCCCTGGGCGACCTCCCCGGCGTCACCCTCCAACCCGAGGCCCCCTGGGGCACCTCCACCCGCTGGCTCACCTGCCTCACCCTCGACCCCACCCTCGCCGGCACCGATCGCGACCGTGTCCGCCTTGCCCTTGAGGCCGCCAACATCGAGAGCCGCCCCCTCTGGAAGCCCATGCACCTCCAGCCCGTCTTCCATGGCGTCGAGGTAGCCGACCGCGGCGTCGCCGCCCACCTCTTCGCCCAAGGCCTTTGCCTTCCCTCCGGCTCGGGTATGTCCGATGCCGAGCGCGCCCGCGTCATCGCCACCCTGCTCAGCTGCTTCGGCTCCCGCCACTCCGCCTAGCCCGCTGGGCCACAGGGAGGGTTTCCTGACCCCAGCGTCTTGCCCGGCGCCCATAAGCCGTTGCCAGCGCGAGCATCGCCGCCCAGCCAAGCGCCGACCCCTCGGGCACCTGCGCCACCTCCGCTGTCCAGGTCAGCGCGAGCCCGCCCTGCCCATCGGCCCCCACGCTCCAACTTCCCTCCCCGTCCACAGGGCCGTTCTCCAGCAAGGGCATGCCGCGCACAATCCCATCTCCCCAACTGTCGAGAAAGGCAAACGTCCGAGTCGCATCCCAGTAAGGACTCGACCAGTCCGCCTCGGCTATCGCCAGCAAGCTGCCTGACTCAAAGACAAGCTCGCCCATCACCCAAAGCGCCGCCCCCGCGTCTTCCGTCGGCCGCCAAGTCAGCCTGCCCCCCGCGGCCACCGACGCCGTTCCCATCCAGCCCGACATCCCCGCGCCGGCGTCCACGGCGATCTCTCCCGCGATCACGCCGCCGTCGAGCCACCCTCCCTCAACCTCCAACAATCCCCCAAGGCTGGCGTCTCCCAACTCGAGCGTCGCATTGGCCAGCTCGATGCGCCCCGTCTCCACCGACCCGCCGAGACGCACCGTGCCTCCCGCGATTCGCAGCACCCCGGTCGCGATCCGAGGGAAGTGCGACAAATCCAGGTAGCCGGACCGGTTCACGACCACCTCCTCCGCCACAAGCCGGCCTCCCGCCATCGGGCTGAAGCTTCCCTCGCCGATCACCAGCTTGCCCACCCGCGCGACCTCTCCCGCAAAGCTGAACGAGGCGCTTGTCGCCTCCAGCGTCGCCTCCGAGAGCGCCAACGGGTCCGCCGCCTCAATCACCACGCTTCCATCCACGCCCATCACCCGCAGTCCGCCCGCGCCGCTCGCCCCGGCGCCAATCGACAGCATCCCCTGGCCGGTTTTGAGAAGCGTCGAACCCGCGGCCAGGCTATCGAGCGCAATCGACCCGCCGGGCGCCACCTGCCAGGTCGACGCCGCCTCGGGCGACGCTCCCCCCAGCCGATGCCATCCCGGGTCCAACGTCGTCACCCCCGCCACCCGCGCCTCCGGGTTCAGCATCAGGTTGAGCGCCATCGGGCTTTCGATCACCAAGGTGATCGTCCCTCCGCCCGTCGCGCCGCCGATGTCAACCCAGCCGCCGCCCGCCACCGGCTTGATCCACACCGTCTCGCCCCCGAGGGGCAGCGCGCCACCCTCCCAGTTGTCCGGGTTGGACCAGCTCCATCCGTCGCCCGCGCCGGTCCAGGTGGCGGCCGACAGCGCGAGGCAGGGCAGGGTGAGCGCGGCAAGGAAGAGGGATGTCCATCGAGCGTTTCGCATGCCTACGACCCATCGCCGTCGGGGCTCATCCGCGACATCCCCCATGCCTCAGGGCAAAAGACCTCGGCGCCGGATGGGGACTTTGCTTGCCGAGATTCCCCCGCGGCGGGAACATCGTCCGCGATGAGGCTCCTCCTCGCCGCCTGCCTCGCCGCCTGCCTCGGCGGATGCGCGCATGCGCCCAATCGCGGACCCTTGTTTGCGGAGGGACAATGGTCCGGGCCCGTCTGGATCCCCGATTCGCCCGAGTTTGAGGAACTGGTCGCCGCCCAGGAACTCGCCGATTGGTGCGAGCGCGTCACCGGTCGCCGCCCCGAGGTCCGTTCCGAACCCGCCGAGCCTGTCGTCGCCGGCATCGCCGTCGGCCGCACCCGCGCCGCCCAGCGCCTCCGCTGCTCTCCCCCAGGCGGCGATGGCGACACCGCCGTGCGCCGTTCCCACGGCGCCCTGCCCGTCATCCTCGGCAACTCACCCGCCGCGACCCGCATGGCCGCCGGGCGCCTCGCCGCCCAGGCTCTTGGCGTCACCTTCGCCATGCCCGGCGCCGCCGGCGCCGACTGGGAGCAGCGCGCGCGCGTCGAGACGCCCCCCGATGAGTCCTGGGCGCCCTCCTTCGCCTGGAGGGCCATCTCCGGTCTCGAAAACCCGGAGTCCATCGCCTGGGGGCGCGCCGTCGGCTACGGCTCCCGCCCCCGCTCCACGCACGGCCTCCACCTCGCCTTCACCCCGCAGCTCTTCGCCGCCCGCCCCGACCTCTTCCCCGGTTTCGACGGCTCGCCGCTCCCCCCCGTGCGCCGCGGTCGCTCCGCCCAGCCCGACCTCACCCATCCCGACGCCGCAGCCATCGCCGCCGACGCCGCCCGTCGCTGGCTCGCCACCAACCCCGCCGAGATCGCCGTCCCCCTCGGCATCAACGACAGCGTGGTCTGGCCGCCAGGCCCGGCTCACTGGCCAGGCGCCAAGGTCTGGGACGGCCGCCCCGACCGCTCCGACGTCGTCTTCGCCTTCCTCAACCGCGTCGCCGCCGCCGATTGGAATCCCGGCGGCGACCGCGCCCTCGGCGCGCTCGCCTACCTCGACGCCGCCCGCGCGCCCTCCTTCCCCGTCCACCCCGCCGTCTTCCCCGCTGTCTGCGCCGATCGCATCCAGTATGCCAACCCCGACTACGCCAAGCTCGAGGCCGACAACCTCGCCGCCTGGGGTCGCTCCGGCGTGCGTCGCCTCGCCACCTGGGACTACGGCTTCGGCCGCGACGTGCCCTTCCCCCGCGTCCATCTTGGCGCCCTTGCCCAGTCCATCCGCGCCGCCCACGCCGCCGGCGTCGACTCCTGGTACGCCGAGGTCGAACCGCTCTGGGTCTTCGACGCCCCCAAGGTCTGGATCGCCGCCCAGATGCTGTCCGACATCGCCGCCGATCCCGCCCGCCTCGAGGCGCGCTGGTTCGGCGCCGCCTACGGCCCCGCCGCCGAACCCATGCGCGCCCTCCACGCCGAGGTCGCCACCTGCTGGGCCGCCGCCTTCTCCACCCGGCTCGACGGCGAATGGCTGCGCGGCTGGCGCGACGGCGCCCTCGCCCTCCCTGGCATGGATGCCCTCCTCGCCGACCGCGCCCCCGCTCTCCTCGCCCAAGCCGCCGCCGCGCTCGCCGCCGCGCCCGCCGATCCCCGTCACCGCCGCATGCGCCAGAGGCTCGGACAATTCCAGCTCGCCTGGGACGCCGTCGTCGCCCAGCGCCTCCGCGTCCGCGAGGCCGAGGCCGCCGCCCTCGGCCGAGGCGACCTCTCGCGCATGATCGCTGCCGAGATTCGCCGCGACGCCGCCCTCGCCGCGCTCAACCGCCAGCCCTGGCCCGGCAGCCGCCCCGTCACCTGGCAGGATTTCCCCGAACCCAATCCCTGGCCCCTCCTCGTCCGCGGCAACGACGACCTCCCCGCCGAGGCCCCGCTCGCCGCGCGCCTCGCCTCGGCCGTCCGCGCGCTTCCGCCCGCGACCGGCTCCGCCTCGGCGCGATGGACCTCGCCCGCCGATCCCCGCGCCCACGGCTGGACTCTCTGGCTGGCCGACGCCTCCCGCCTCGTGCCGGGCGATGCCACCCTCGGCGCCGTCGGCCCCCAGGGGCGTCTCCACCGCCGCCTCCCCGTCTCGCCCGGCGAGGTGCTCGAGGTCGCCGTCGTCGTCGACGCCGCCACCTCCGCCCAGCCGGGCAGCGCCCTCCTCACCGTGCGCTTCCCCGCGCCCGCCGCCGCCCCGAGCGCGCCGCCTTCCCTCCACCCCGACCCCAAGCCCGACGCGCGCCGAGCCGTCCCCTTCACCATCCGTCTTGTCCGGGGCGACAACATCCTCCTCGTTCCCGTCAGCGCCGCCTCCGGTCCCGAGGCCGAGGTCGAGATTTCCTTCGTCGACCGCCTGCCTGGAATCGGTTCCATCACCGTAACCCGCATCCCCGTCCGCTGATCCATGGCCAAACGCATCCTTCTCCTGCCCCTCTTCCTCGTCGGCGCCCTCGCCATGGCCCCGGTCGTCCTGCTCACGGCCGTCGTCCGCGTCGTCGCGGGCTACGCCGCGTCCAAGCGCCTCTTCGACATCCTCTTCGCCCTCGGCTGGCTCCTCGCCTTCTCGCCCCTTCTCGCCGCCGTCGCCCTCCTCGTCCGCCTCAAGCTCGGCACCCCCATTCTCTTCACCCACGTCCGCCCAGGCCAGGCCGGCCAGCCCTTCCTCATGGTCAAGTTCCGCTCCATGACCGACGCGCGCGATCCCGCCGGCGACCTGCTCCCCGACCACGAACGCCTCACCCACTTCGGCCGCTTCCTCCGCTCCTCCAGCCTCGATGAGTTTCCCGAGATGTGGAATGTCCTCGTCGGCGACATGAGCGTGGTCGGCCCCCGCCCCCTGCTCATGGAGTACGTGCCCCTCTACAACGACGCGCAACGCCGCCGCCTCGACGTGAGGCCCGGGGTCACCGGTTGGGCCCAGATCAACGGTCGCAACGCGTTGTCATGGGACGAGAAATTCGCCCTCGACACCTGGTATGTTGAGAATCGCGGCCTCCTTCTCGACCTCCGCATCGTCGCCCGCACCTTCTTCAAGGTCTTCGCCCGCTCCGGCATCGACCACTCCGCCGACCGCCCCATGCCCCGCTTCGTAGGCAACTCGTCCCGCTGAACGGGCGTCGGGTCGGCGGCGGGTGCGGGTGGAGGGAGTCGAACCCTCGTCTCAAGCTTGGGAAGCTCACATAATAGCCGTTATACGACACCCGCGGCAGCCGCCCTTTTTATCCCCCGCCGGCCCTTCCCGGGCAAGCCGGAACCGCCCCGTCCTTGACGCCCCGATTCACCTGGCGTCTCATCGGTCAATGCAAGACCTCGCCCTCGGAACCCTGGCGGCAATCACCCTCCTCGCCTGGTTCCGGCGGGTGCGCCGACGCCGGCGGTCTCATCGCGCCGCGGCCGCCGCCCTTTCCTCGCCGGCCCGCTTGCCCGCCTTTCTCCGGCCCGAGCCGGTCGGCGAGCTGGTGCGCCTCGGCCGGGATCATGACGGCGGCTATCTCGTCCCCTTGGCCGCTCTCCATGCGACCAAGGGTCTCCTTAGCTTCGGACTGAACGACGATTGGTCCTTCGAGGAGGCGGCCGTCCGGCGGCTACCCGGCATCCCGGTCGTCGCCCACGACCGCAGCGTCAGCCGCTGGAAATTCCCCGCCCAGTCCCTCGCCCTCTTTCTCCTCGCCCCCCTGCGCGCGATTTTCCTCGGTCGCAAGGTCCTGAGGAGGCCCTGCAACCTGCTCGCCGCCTTCGCCGCCCATCTCCGATTCTTCCGCGACAATCGCGTCCACCGGCCGCTTTTCCTCGGCGATCGCTCACGCAACGGCTTCACCGATTTTCACGATGCCGTTCGCCATCCGCTCCTCGCCACGTGCCCGGAGATTCTCGTCAAGTCGGACATCGAAGGCGCGGAGTATGACGCGTTCGCCAACCCCTCGCGCGAGGACCTGGCGCGCGTCTCGGCGCTGGTGGTTGAGTTTCACCACCTCGACCGCGAGCTGCCCCGGCTCCGCTCCCTTGCCCTGTCGCTGGCAGGCGACTTCGCCATCGCCCACGTCCACGCCAACAACCACATCCTTCCGGCCTCCGACGGCACCCTGCCCGTGATCGAGGTCACCTGGGTCGCCCGTCGCCACATCCCCGCGCATCCCACGCTCGCGGATGTCACCCATCTCGACCAGCCCTGCGACCCCGGCCGCCCCGAGTGCCCTATTGAATTCGCATGAATCATATATATGACTTCATGAAATGAACCTTGTCACGGGAATCACAGGCCAGGACGGGGCTTATCTCGCCGCGAGGCTGCTCCAGCTCGACCATAAAGTCGTCGGTTGTTACCGCCGTACGAGCTCGGTGAATTTCTGGCGCCTCGAGGAGCTCGGGATCGCCCGCCATCCCAACCTTGCCTTGGTCGAACACGACCTTACCGACCTGTCCGCCAGCCTCCGCCTCCTCCGCGAGTTCAGCCCGTCCCGGGTCTACAACCTCGCCGCCCAGAGCTTCGTCGGCGTCTCCTTCAATCAGCCGCTGACCACGGCCGAGATCACCGGCGTGGGCGCCCTCAACCTCCTCGAGGCCCTCCGGCTCACCGACCCGGTGATTCGCTTCTACCAAGCCTCCACCTCCGAGATGTTCGGCAAGGTCCAGGCTGTGCCCCAGTCCGAGACCACGCCCTTCTGGCCCCGCAGCCCCTACGGCGTTGCCAAGCTCTTCGCCCACTGGTTCGCCGTGAATTACCGCGAGTCCCACGGCATCCACGCCTGCAGCGGCATCCTCTTCAACCACGAGTCTCCCCTGCGCGGACGCGAGTTCGTGACCAGAAAGATCACCGAGGCCGCCGCTCGCATCCGGCTGGGACAACAGGAGGTGCTCGAGCTCGGCAACCTCGACGCCAAGCGAGACTGGGGCTTCGCCGGCGATTATGTCGAGGGCATGCGGCTCATGCTCGAGCAAGCCGAGCCCGACGACTATGTCCTCGCCACCGGGCGCACCGAGACTGTCCGCAACTTCGTCCACCTCGCCTTCCGCGCCGCCGGGATGGAGCTCGTTTTCGAGGGCACCGGCCTCGCCGAGGTCGGACGCGACCGCGCCGGCGTCGTCCGCGTCCGCGTCAACCCCGCCTTTTTCCGGCCCGCCGAGGTCGACCTCCTCGTCGGCGACGCCTCCAAGGCCCGCCGGCGCCTCGGCTGGTCTGCCTCCATGGTCCTCGAGCAACTCGCCGAGACGATGGTCGCGGCCGACCTCCGTCGCGTGAAGGCGGGGTTCTCTTTCTGATGCGCTGGCTGGTCACAGGGGCCTCGGGCTTCACCGGACTCCACCTCGCGTCCCTCATCCGTTCCCGCGGGGAATCGCTTGCGACTCCCGGCGTCGAGGGGCAGGGCGCGGATGCCTTCGACCTCACCCGTCCCGACCTGGTCGAGGCCTTCGTCGACCGGTTCCGGCCCGACATCGTGGTGCACCTCGCCGCCATCGCGTCCCCCACCCATCCTGACCCCTCCGCCTTCACTCGTGTCAACGTCGAGGGCACCGGTCACCTGCTCGCCGCCTGTGCCCGGCTCCCCAATCCGCCCCGGATTGTCCTAGCCAGTAGCGCCACGGTCTACGCCCCCGCCCCCGGCATGCTCGACGAGTCTTCTCCCATCGGGCCGTCCAACGCCTACGGAGCAAGCAAATGGGCTATGGAGCGGCATGCGGGAAGCTACGTCGGCCAGCTGCCTCTCATCATCGCCCGTCCCTTCAACTATACCGGGCCCGGCCAGGATGTCCGCTTCGTTGTGCCCAAGATTATCGCCGCCTTCCGCCGCCGCGACCCCGTCCTCACCCTCGGCGCCCTTGATGTCGCGAGGGATTTCTCCGATGTCAGGGACGTGGCCGTCGACTACCTCCGTCTCTCCCTATCCGCGCCCGCCGGCACCGTCGTCAACCTCTGCAGCGGCCGCCCCCGCACCATCCGATCCATCGTCGAGACGTGCGCCCATCTCTGCGGTTGGAACGCCGAGATCCGCGTCGACCCCGCCCTCGTCCGCCCCGACGAGATTCCTTGCGTCGCCGGGAATCCGGCGCTCCTGCGCCGCCTGACCGGCCGCGGCCACGACATCGATCTGGATACCACCCTCGCGGACATGCTTGCGCGCTGATATGCGGATTCTCCTCGACTGCACCGCCAGTTACTGGCGACCCCACAACAGCTCGGGTGTCCAGCGCGTCGCCCGCGAGATCGCCCGCCGCCACACCCTCGCCCCCGCAGGCTGCGAGTGCATTCCGGTGCACTGGTCCCTCGGCGCCTGGCGCCGCGTCTCCCAACCCTGGCGACCCTACGTCGCGTTACGCCATCTCGCCCGTCGCGCCCAGACCCTCTCCGCAACCCTTCGCGTTCGCCTTCGCTCCGGCAACCTCGCCGTCCTGCCGCTTCTGGCCCTCGCCCTGCCAGCCTATCTCTTCCTCCGTCTGCTCGTCCAACTCACCGGTTGGGTCGCCGCCCTGCGCGACTCGGCGGTGATGCCCTCCGCCGGCGACGTGCTGTTGATGGTCGAGTACCCTTATCGCAATCAAGCCGCCATTCGACGGGCCCTGACCCAGGGGGTTCGCCTCGTCGCCGTCATCCACGACCTCATTCCCTTCACCCATCCCCAATGGGTGCGCTGGCCCTCGCCCTTGCCCGACTGGTTCGATTGGCTCGGCGTCCACGCCCATAAGATCCTCGGCGTCTCCGGCTTCGTCGAGGGCGAGCTTCGCCGGCGCTACACTCGCGCCGACCTTCGGTTGGGACATTTCCACAACGGCGCGGACTTCGCCGCGCCGGCCAGGGAGGGGCTGTCGCGCGCGGTGGCGGAGGGCGCGCCGTACTTCCTTATGGTCGGGACGCTCGCCCCCCACAAGGGCCACGCCTTCGCCCTGGCGGCCTTCGAGTCCGCCTGGGCGCGGGGCTGTCCCGCGCGCTTGGTCATCCTCGGTCGCCGGGGCTGGATGACGGACGACCTCGTGGCGCGGCTCAACGCCCATCCCGAGCGCGGCTC
>JBKDBK010000030.1:0-2276 GCA_046315175.1 Opitutia bacterium
TTCTAACACCGCTAACACCGCTAGTGAGCTATCCCGCTAGATAGCCAACGAGCTAGAGAGCTAACGAGCTATATCCCCTCCGCCACCTCCGTATCCTCCGCCTCCTTCTAATCCCCCCTCTTCCCACTCCGTCATCTAACCCGCTCCTCGCTCCCCGCTCCTCACTCCTCCCAGGCTCCTCGCTCCTCGCCCCTCACTCCTTCCGGGCCACGCCCGGGCTCCCCGCTCCCTTCTAACACCGCTAACACCGCTAGTGAGCTATCCCGCTAGATAGCCAACGAGCTAGAGAGCTAACGAGCTATATCTCCCGTGCCCTCCCTCGCGCCCTTGGCGCCGCCCCTGCGCCCCGGTTTCTCTGTCCACATCCTCAACACACATCTCCCCTTGTCTCTCCCTCTATCTAAACAAACTGGTCTCCATGACCCGCCTTCGCCGCATCACCGTCATCGATCAAGCTGAGCAGGATATTGAGGCGCGCGTTCGCGCCGGCGAATGGGACCGCCGACTTCCCGGCTTCAAGGTTCTCGCCGACCTCGTTGGCGTCAGCGTCCCCACCATCGGCGCCGCCGTCGCGCGCCTCTCCGGCCGCGGCATCCTCGTCCCCCAGGGCCCCCGCCGCCCCTTTGGAATCGCCCCCACCCTTCCCAAGCCCGACTCCGGCAAGACCAAGACCAGCGCCAAGGCCAAGCCCCGCTCCAATTACCTCGTCATCGTCACCCGGAAATCCCTCCAGGAGATGGACAACTGGACGCGCACCCTTGCCATCGACCTCATGCGCACCCATGCGCGCGAGGGCTGGCGCTGCGACCTCGAGGAGCTCGACTACACCTCCGGCCGCAACATCCATCGCTCGCTCGACCGCCTCCGGCAAAAACACCCCGCCTCGCACATGCTCTTCATCGGCGGCAATCCCGCCATCTCCGACTGGGCCGCCTGCCAATCCGACATCCGGATCGGCTTTCTCGGTGGCAAATCCAACCACGCCGAGATCCGCGTGATGGGCGTCGCCCTCGCCACCATCTACAACCATAGCCTTCAGACCTTCTCGGATCTCGGCCACCGCCGCATTCTCGCCGTGCTCTGGAGCTCCAACCCCCAGGTCGCCCAGGTCATCAGCCTCCTTCACGCCAATTTTCACGGAATCCCCCTCGAGCGACTTCCCGACGAGGGCCTTCTCATCACCGCCAGCCAAGGCACCCCCCGCCAGCGTCGCGAGGAATTCATCCGCGCCTTCCGCAAGTCTAAGCCCACCGCCGTCGTCGTCGACGGCCTCTTCGAGTACATCGTCGTCTGGACCGCCCTCCTCGAACTCGGCCTCAAGGTTCCCCATGATGTCTCCATCCTCAATGTCGTCTCCGATGATCAACTGACCAAGTTGCCGCTAGTCCCCACCCACTACCGGGTCGAGCCCAAGTTCATGATCCGCGAGATCCACGCCTGGATTCGCGGCCGCCCCACTGACAGCCTCGCCGCCGCCCGCCGCACCATCGCCAACTGGGTCCGCGGCGACAGCCTCGCCGCCGCCCGCAAAGGCTGACCGCCCCCTCCCGGTAGGGATGTTGCGCCGCAACGTCCGCCCCTTGCCTCGGGTAGGGGTGGTTTCTTCGAATACCGCCCTAGATTGCACCCCCATTCCAGGCCCTTCCTTACTCGCTTCTACAAAGACATTATAGCGCACCCATTTTTTACATAAACACAACATAGGCAACAGTTTAAAAAGTTTTAGGCAACCTCATTTTAGTACAATTCACTTTTCTTCGAACACAAAACCTTGCCACCTTCACTCCTTTCTGAACACTATCTCCTATTCCCTTATCTCTACCCCGCTCCTCCCGGACTCCCCGCTTCCTTCTAACCCCGCTATCCCCGCTAACCCCGCTATCAAACTAACGAGCTAGAGAGCTATCGCCCCCGCTTCCTTCTAACACCGCTAACACCGCTAGTGATCCATCCTGCTGTTTAGTTAGAGAGCTAGAGAGCTAACGAGCTATCCCCCCGCTCCCTTCTAACACCGCTAACACCGCTCCCCCCCCTATCAAGCTAACGAGCTAGAGAGCTATCCCCCTCTTTCATTCCTCCGCCCCTTCCGCGACCTCCGTCACCACCCCCCCCTTCGCAGCCCCCATGTCGCCCCCCGGCGCCCCGGCGCGCGCGCGGGGCCCACGGGGGCCTCGACGGGGGCGGCGGTGACGGAGGGCGCGGACGGGGCGGAGGACTGAACGAGGGGGATAGCTCTCTAGCTCGTTATCTTGATAGGGGGGGAGCGGTGTTAGCGG
>JBKDBK010000031.1:0-23112 GCA_046315175.1 Opitutia bacterium
CCCCCGGGGCGCCCTGACCGCCGACGAGATCGCCCAGACCGCCGAGTTCTTCAGCTTCGGCACCAATGACCTCACCCAGACCGCGCTCGGCGTGAGCCGCGACGACATGGGCTCCTTCCTCGGCGCCTACACCGAGGCCGAGATCTTCAAGAAGAACCCGTTCGCCTCGCTCGACCAGACCGGCGTCGGCCAGCTCGTCCAGATCGCCATCGAGAAGGGGCGCAAGACCCGTCCTGACATCAAGCTGGGCATCTGCGGCGAGCACGGCGGCGAGCCCGACTCGGTCAAGTTCTGCCACCGCGTGGGGCTCTCCTACGTCTCCTGCTCGCCTTATCGCGTGCCCGTCGCCCGCCTCGCCGCCGCCCAGGCCGCGATCGAGGAGAAGCGCGCCGCGGCCAAGGCGCGCAAGGCCGGCTAAGCGCCCGGCTCAGCCGGCACGAAGGGCCGCCCGTTGGGCGGCCCTTTTTTCCGCGGCTCAGCGTTCCCTGGGCGGGGGAGCCAGCGTCTCGCCCTTGTCCAGCTCGGGAATCAGGCGGATGGCGCGCGGCCCCGAGCTGCGCCCCGACATGGCCTGCTCGAGCGACCGGCGGAGCAGGGCGGCGAAATGGGCGATGTCCTTGCGGTAGTGGCTGGGCGCCGGCACCAACCGCCCGAGCACGGGGTTGTCATCCAGGGCCACCAGCGAGACATCCTCCGGGATCCGCACCCCCTTCCGGGCAAGGTAGGTTGTGACGGTGAGCGTCTGGAGCGGTCTCTGCACGATGAGCGCGGTCGGCGGCGTGCCTTGCCAGAGGCCGTCGAGCTGGCCGCAGAGGTCGGCGGGCCTGCCGCTCACGCGGATCACGCGGGAATGCTCCACCCGGTCCCCGTGGGCCTCGGCAATCCCCGCCTGGGCCTGGGCGTGGCCGAGGAGCTTCTCCTCCGGCATGATGAAGACCACGCGCTCCGGCTTGTGACCGAGCCGCAGAAGCGTGGCCATGGCGTGCCGGCCGGCCGCCCGGTAGTCGACGTCGATGGAGCGGACGCCGAGGTTGTCCGGCGCCGACCCCATCACCACCACGGGCAGGCCCGATTGCGCGAACCACGCCTGGGTCGACGGCGAGCAGCGGTAAAGCACCCACGCGTCGGGGCGATTTTGGCGGGAGAGGTCGGCCAGCATCCGCGTCGACACACCCTTGCCGGCCGAGGGGAGCCGAATCGCCTCGGTCTCGTGCCCGCGTTCGGCCAGGTGCCCGGAGAGCACGGTGTACTGGTGCAGGGCGAAGGCGTCGTAATCCTCGAGCTTGAGCGGGCTGAGGAAGATGACCTTGCGGGGGCCTCGGACCACGTCGCCGGGGGTTGCCAGGATCTGCCAGGCAGCCTTCGTCCGCCGGCGCACCACGCCTTCCTTCTCCAGGGTGAGCAAGGCTTCGTGCAGCGTGGGGCGGCTCACCCCGATGCGCAGGGCGAGCGAACGTTCCCCGGGAAGCTGCTCCTGCCACTCCCCCTCCGCTAGGAACTGCCTCAGCACCCCCAGCGCATACGTGGCCATCGAGGGCTTGGGCGGGAGGAGGGACATCCCGACATCCTTGACGCGGGTACCTGCGGGTCAATCTGGTATTTTCGTATTACCAAAGGAGGAAGACCCCTTGCCTGCGTCGTTCCGCCCTCGTCATGCTGCGAGGCTTGTCGCCGGCACCGATCGACAACCTGGGTCATCGCCGAGCGAGCCTGAGCTGGTTGGGCGCGTTTCCCGCAATCGAATCGCCGTCGACCTCGCGGGCCGCAGAATGCGTCACGGACTTTGCTCGCATCCTGCCAGGCGCCCTTGCCTCGCCTCCATCGGCGCAGCCTCCGCGCCTCGCCCTACCGAGCCTCTCCCTTCTTGCCCTCCGGGGAGGGGCTGCCCTTAAGTGGGATTCCCATGTGGCGCCTGTTCGTGGAGAAGAAGCCTGCTTTCCGCTCGGAGGCGGAGGGCCTGCTGCGCGACCTCCGCGAGCAGCTCGCCCTTCCCGGCTTGGGCGGCCTCCGGATCCTCCAGCGTTATGATGTGGACGGTCTCCCGGCCTCGGCGCTCGAGGCCGCGATCCCCACCGTCTTCGCCGAGCCCCCGGTCGACGATGTCCATCGGGAAACCTTCCCGCTGGCCCCGGGCGAGGTCGCCTTCGCCGTCGAGTTCCTCCCGGGGCAGTTCGACCAGCGCGCCGACTCCGCATCCCAGTGCCTGCAGATCGTGGGAGGCGGCGAGCGCCCCTTGGTCGCCGCGGCCCGCACCTATGTCGTGGGCGGCTCGCCCAGCCCCGCCGACCTCGCCCGCATCAAGGCCTTCCTCGTCAACCCGGTCGATTCGCGCGAGGCCTCGCTCGACAAGCCCTCGACGCTCCGCCGCTCCGCGCCTTCCCCGGCGCCGGTGGCCTCCCTCGCCGGATTCCTCGGGCTGGCCCCCGCCGCCCTGGCCGACCTCCGCCGCCGCATGGGCCTCGCGATGTCCGAGGCCGACCTCGCCTTCTGCCAGGCGCATTTCCGCGACGAGGCCCGCCGCGAGCCAACCGTGACCGAGATCCGGCTGCTCGACACCTATTGGTCCGACCACTGCCGGCACACCACCTTCCTCGCCACGCTGACCTCGGTCGAGTTCGAGCCCTCGCCCCTGCTCGCGCCTTTCCGCGCCGCCTGGGAGCGCTACCGCCAGGTCCGGATCGGCCTCGGGCGCGACGGCAAGCCGGTTTGCCTGATGGATCTCGCGACCCTCGCCGCCCGCGAGCTCAAGCGTCGGGGGTTGCTCGACGACCAGGAGGAATCCGAGGAGGTCAACGCCGCCTCGCTCGTCGTGCCGATCGAGGTCGACGGGCGCCCGGAGGAGTGGCTCGTGATGTTCAAGAACGAGACCCACAACCACCCGACCGAGATCGAGCCCTTCGGCGGCGCCGCCACCTGCCTGGGCGGTGCCATCCGCGACCCCCTCAGCGGCCGCTCCTATGTCTACCAGGCGATGCGCGTCACCGGCGCCGCCAACCCCCTGCAGCCGCTCGATCAGACGCTCCCCGGCAAGCTTTCCCAGCGCAAGATCTGCCGCGAGGCCGCCGCGGGCTACTCCGCCTACGGCAACCAGATCGGCCTCGCCACGGGGCTGGTCGCCGAGCACTACCACCCCGGCTTTGTCGCCAAGCGCATGGAGATCGGCGCCGTGGTCGCCGCCGGACCGCGCCGCGCGGTCCGCCGCGAGGCGCCGGCCCCGGGCGACCTCATCGTCCTCGTCGGCGGACGCACGGGCCGGGACGGCGTGGGCGGCGCCACCGGCTCGTCCAAGGAGCACACCGAGACGGCCCTCCAGAGCTCGGCCGAGGTGCAGAAGGGCGACGCCCCCACGGAGCGCAAGCTCCAGCGGCTCTTCCGCGACGAGGCGGTCAGCCGCCTGATCAAGCGTTGCAACGACTTCGGGGCGGGCGGCGTCTCGGTCGCCATCGGCGAGCTCGCCCCGTCCCTGCACGTCCACCTCGATCGCGTCCCGCTCAAGTACGACGGGCTCGACGGCACGGAAATCGCCCTCTCGGAGTCGCAGGAGCGCATGGCCGTCGTGCTTTCGCCCGCCGATGTCCCCTCCTTCCTCGAGGCCGCCGCGCGCGAGAACCTGGAGGCCGTCGCGGTGGCGGACGTGACCGACAGCGGCCGCCTCGTCATGGAGTGGCGCGGCCAGCGCGTGGTGGACATCGCCCGCGCCTTCCTCGACACCAACGGCGTCACCCAGTCCGCCGCGGCGCGCGTCCTCGCGCCCGACGCGACCCGGCACCCCTTCGCGCCGCCCGCCGAGGCTCCCGGCCCCGCCGAGCTGCGCGCCTGCCTGGCCGCCCTCCCGAACGCCGGGCAGCGCGGGCTGGTCGAGCGCTTCGACGCCTCCATCGGCGCCAACACCGTCCTCCATCCCTTCGGGGGCGCCACGCAGTCCACGCCCCAGGAGGCCATGGTGGCCAAGCTCCCCGTGCTGGGCGGCGAGACCGAGGCCTGCACGACCATGGCCTACGGCTACAACGCCGGCATCGCCCAGTGGTCGCCCGGACACGGGGCCGTTTTCGCCGTGACCGAGTCCCTTGCCCGGCTCACCGCCGCCGGCGGCGACCCCGCGCGGGCCCGGCTCACCCTTCAGGAGTACTTTGAGAAGCTCGGTGCCGACCCCGCGCGCTGGGGCAAGCCCCTCGTCGCCCTCCTGGGCGCCTTGGAGGCCCAGCTTGAGTTCGGCACGGCGGCGATCGGCGGCAAGGACAGCATGTCGGGCTCGTTCAAGGATCTCGATGTCCCCCCGACGCTCGTGGCCTTCGCCATCGCCCCCGGCATCGCCCGGCACGCGGTCTCGGCCGAGCTCAAGCAGGCCGGCTCGGTGCTTGCGCTCGTCGACGCGCCGATGACCGACGCGCTTCTTCCCGACCTCGCCGAGGTGCGGCGCCGCCTGGCGCTCGTCCACGGCCTGGTTCGCGCCGGCAAGGTCCGGGCCGCCGCCGCCGTCCGACAGGGCGGGATTGGGCACGCGCTCGCCCGCATGGCCTTTGGCAACCGCGTCGGCGTGCGGCTCGACGCCGCCCCGTCGCGCGACTTCCTCCTGCCACGCTACGGCGCCCTCGTCCTCGAGGTCGCCTCCGCCTCCGACCTCGGCGACCTCCCCCACGTCGTGCTCGGCCGCGCCACCGCCGAGCCCGTCTTCGCCTGGCCGGGCGCCTCGCTCGCCCTCGATGAGCTGCTGGCGGCCCATGAGGCCACCCTCGAGCCGGTCTACCCGACCCGCGCCGCCGAGCCCGCCGGCTCGCCGCCCGCGCTTGCCCACGCGGTCCGCGCCACGGCGCGTCCCAAGGTCCGCGTCGCCCGTCCTCGCGTCGTCATCCCCGTCTTCCCGGGCACCAATTGCGAGTACGACACCGCCCGCGCCTTCCGCCACGCCGGAGCCGAGCCCGAGATCCTGGTCCTGCGCAATCTCGGGCCGGCCGCGCTCGCGGAATCCCTGGCCGCCTTCGCCGCCGCCATCCGGCGCTCCCAGATCCTCGCCATCCCCGGCGGCTTCAGCGCCGGCGACGAGCCCGACGGCTCGGGCAAGTTCATCGCCGCCGTCCTGCGCTCGCCCGCCGTGCGCGACAGCGTGATGGACCTGCTCAGGTCGCGCGACGGCCTCGGTCTCGGCATCTGCAACGGCTTCCAGGCGCTGATCAAGGTCGGCTTGGTGCCGTATGGCGAGATCCGCGACATCGAGCCGTCCGCCCCCACGCTCTTCCACAACCGGATCGGCCGCCACCTCTCGCGCTACGCCACGACCCGCGTCGCCTCCGTGCTGTCGCCTTGGCTATCCCGCATGCAGCCCGGCGAGCTTCACGCCGTCCCGTTCTCCCATGGGGAGGGGCGCTTCACCGCCCCTCCCGCCGTGTTGGCCGAACTCGCCGCGCGCGGGCAGGTCGCCTTCCAGTACGCCGGGCCGACGGGGGCCCCGTCCAACGCCATCGCCGACAACCCCAACGGGTCCGACCACGCCATCGAGGGCATCTCCAGCCCCTGCGGCCGCGTCCTCGGCAAGATGGGGCACAGCGAGCGCCGGGGCCACGGGGTCGCCTCCAATATCCCCGGTTCCAAGCACCAGCCTCTCTTCGAGGGCGGGGTGGACTATTTCGCCTAGCCGCGGAACCACCCTCGCTTCCGAGGCGTCCATTGGCTGGACAGCCCCCGACATCCCATCTTTTCTCTTCTCGCCATGAACACCCCGTCCTTCCGCCTCGCCCTCCTGCTGCTCGCACCGGCGATGCTTTTGGCCCAGCCCCGTCACGAGGCGATGGACTACGGCCCTTTCCTCAGCTCAAGCTTCGAGAACGCCCGCGGGCAGAGCACCCTCAACGGCAAGGGCAGCGTTTCCAACAAGGGCGTCGCCGTCCGTCACGGCAAGCGCGAGGCCTGCTCCCTCTTCGACACCGAGACGCTCCGCATGGCCGGCGGATGGACCGGCGGCTGGGTCCGCCTGCGCGGCGTGACCTTCGACGGCGACCACGGGCCCAACCCCGGCCCCGCCCAGGGCGCGGACATCTTCTACGAGACCAACCCCGGCCCGGGCTGGAGCCAGGATGGCGCCTTCGCCGACACCCGTCAGCCCCCCTCCGGCGGTGCCGCTTACGCCAAGGTGCCGCTCGGCCCCATTCCCGCCTCCGTCGCCAAGTACCGGGGTCTCTACCTGAACGGCGAGCAGGTGGTCTTCTGGTACTCCGTCGGCCAGGCCGAGGTGCTCGAGCTCGGCGCGGTCGAGGAGTCGGCCGGCCGCAAGGTCATGACCCGGACCTTCGAGGTCATCACCGGATCGCTTGACGCCGCCGTCAGGCTCGCCGACCTGCCCACGGGAGGTCGCATGGAGCTCCGCGACGGCCAGGCCCACATCTACGCCGGCAAGGGCGAGCACGTCGTGGTGGTCGCGGTCCAGGGCGCCGACGCCGCCGGGCTCGCCATCCGCGACAACACCCTCTCGCTCCGTCCCGGCAAGGCCGGCACCTTCAAGGTCACCTACGCCAAGGCCCCGGCCGCCGAGCTCTCGGCCGCAGCCAAGTCCGCGACCGGCTCCGCCGCTCCCATCGCGCTCTCGCCCCTAACCAAGGGGGGCCCCGCCCGCTGGACCGAGACCGTCGAGCTCGAGGGCACCCTCGGCGAGGCCGAGCAGCAGAAGGCCCTCGAGCGCCTGCGCAAGGCAAGCAACCCCAGCCCCGAGCGCATCCGCGAGCTCGAGGCGGCCCCTTACCTGGTCGACACCATCCCGGTGCCCGAGAAGAATCCCTACAACTCCTGGATGCGCGTCGGCGCCATCGACTTCCTCGAGGGCAACCGCCTCGTTTTCTCGACCTGGAGCGGCGACGTCTGGGTCAGCTCGCCGATCGACGCCACCCTGGCCAAGGTCAGCTGGCGGCGCTTCGCCACCGGCCTCTTCCACGGACTCGGCCTCAAGGTCATCAAGGGCAAGGTCCATGTCCTCGGCCGCGACCAGATCACCCGCCTCTCCGACCTAAACGGCGACGGCGAGGCCGACCTCTACGAGAACTTCAACAACGACGTCCAGATCACGCCCAACTTCCACGAGTTCGCCTTCGACCTCCAGGTGGATTCCCACGGCAACCTGTACTACGTCAAGGGCGGCCCGGTGAACCCGGGAGGCCGCGGCTGGGGCCCCCTCAGCCCCCACCACGGCGCCATCTTCCGGCTCCCTCCCGACGGCTCACGCCTTGATGTCATCGCCACCGGCATACGCGCTCCCAACGGCATGGGCGTCGGCCCCAACGGCGAGATCTCCAGCGGCGACAACCAAGGCACCTGGGCGCCCGTGGACTACATCAGCATCCTTCCCGAGCCCGGGCACGCCATCAGGTCGCCCCACTTCGTCATGGTGCCCGACCTCTCGCACCGGTCCCCCGCCCCCGACAAGGAGACGCCCAAGCCCCTCTGCTGGATTCCCTACGACGTCGACAACTCCAACGGCGGCCAGGCCTGGGTGACCTCCGACCAGTGGGGTCCCCTCAAGGGCCGCATGCTCTACACCTCCTACGGCAAGTCCTCGCTCTTCCTCGTCCTCCAGGAGCGCGTGGGCGATGTGCAGCAGGGCGGGGTGGTCAAGTTGCCCCTGCGTTTCGGCAGCGGCATCATGCGCCCCCGCTTCAACCCGCACGACGGCCAGCTCTACATCGGCGGCCTCAAGGGCTGGCAGACCAACGCGGCCCGCGACGGCGCCATTCACCGCGTCCGCTTCAACGGCAAGTCCGTCACCCTGCCGGTCACGCTCGGCGTGACCGACGCCGGGATCACCGTCGGCTTCACCGGAGCGCTCGACGCGGCCTCCGCCTCCGACCTCCAGAACTACGCCCTCGAGCAGAACAATCTCCTGTGGTCCGCCGACTACGGCTCACCCGAGCTCAAGCTGGACGCCAAGGACGCCAAGGATCCCAAGGGCCGCGGCACTACCCCGGTCGCCATCAAGTCCGTCAAGCTCGCCCCCGATCGGAAGTCGGTCTTCCTCGAGGTGCCCGGCCTCAAGCCCGTCATGGTCTCGCGGATCAAGCTCAACCTCAAGGCCGAGGACGGCTCGCGCGTCCCCGACGAGATCTGTCACACCATCAACGTGGTCCCTCCCGCCGCCCAGGCGGGCAAGGACTATGTCTCGATCCTCTCGCCGTCCGCCCCGGCCGGCGGCGCCTCCGGCACCCCGAGCTGGATCCTCGTGGTCGGGCTCGTGGTCGTGGCCGCCGTCCTCTGGCGCCTCTTCCGCCTGCGATTCGGTTGTTGCGGCTGCGGGTCCTGTTCGGACAAGAAGTAAGGCATGCCGCGGTTCCGGTTGGCGCTCGCCCTCGCCCTCTCCCTTGCCTCCCTCCCGGCGGCGACGGAGACAGGCCTCGCCCTTGAGCTCTCCTCGGGCGGCAAGGTCGACGCGCGTCGCGACCGCCTCGCCGCCATCCACGTGCCGGCCGGCCAGCCGCCCTCCGTCTTCCTCCCCGCCGGACCCTTCAAGGCCCGCTGGGAAGGCGTCCTTGTCTCCGACCTCCGCATGGAGGTTCGCTTCCATTCCACCCACAACGGCCAGGCTTCCGTCACGGTCAACGGCCAGAAGGTGCTTGAGGGACCGGAGGGCAAGCCCGTCACCCTGAACAAGGGCGACAACTCCCTGGTCGTCGAGTACGCCTCCCCGGCCCAGGGCGACGCCACCTTCCGCCTCGACTGGTCCTCGCGCGCCTTCCCCCGCGAGCCCGTGCCGCCCGAGGCGCTCCGGCACGACCCCGCCAAGGTCGCTCCCGGCATGAGCCTTCGCGAGGGTCGCCTCCTCTTCGCCCAGCTCCGCTGCGCCCAGTGCCACCTCAGCCCCGACAAGGTCCCCGCCGCCGGGCAGGGCATGCCCGAGCTCGCCCAGTCCGCCCCCATCCTCGCCAACTACGGTGAGCGCATGAGGGAGGGCTACCTCGCCGCCTGGATCCAGGACCCGCACCACTTCCGGCCCGGCACGCTCATGCCCCGCGTCTTCCCCGCGGGCAAGGACGGCGCCATCGACCCCCGCGCCGCCGACCTCGCCGCCTTCCTTGTCTCCCAAGGCAAGCCCGCTCCCGAGCCCGCCTTCACCCCTGAGCAGGCCGCCAAGGGCGCCGCCCTCTTCGCCAACCTCGGCTGCCTCGCCTGCCATAGCCAGCCGGACGCCCCTAAGGCCGCCGCCGAGCGCCTCCCCCTCGCCCACGTCGCCGCCAAGTGGCACGGCGCCGCCCTGGTCGACTACCTCCGCGACCCCGCCAAGAACCACCCCTCGTCGCGGATGCCCAATTTCCGCCTCTCCCAGGATGAAGCCTCGCAGCTGGCGGCCTACCTCCTCGCCAACGCCAAGGGTTCGGTGTCCCCGGCGCCCAAGGGCGACCCGGCCAAGGGCGCCGCGCTCCTCGTCAGCGCCGGCTGCCTCAACTGTCACGCCAACGCTCCCGTCGGCAGCCACCCCAGCCTGGCCGACACCCTCGCCAAGGGGTGGGACAAGGGCTGCGTGGCCGACGCCCCCGCGGGCCGCGGCAAGGGTCTGGACTTCGTCCTGTCCCCCGCCCAGCTCAGCGCCCTGAGGGCTTTCGCCAAGACCGACTTCGCCTCGCTCCGCGCCGATGTCCCCGCCGAGTTCGCCCTGCGCCAACTCACCGAGCTCCGCTGCGTCCAGTGCCACGAGCACGACGGCCGCACCGCCCCCATCGTCGGGCTCAAGGACGAGGCCGCCGCGCTCCGCGCCAAGGCTCCCGCGCCTGCCGAGGGCGATCCCATCCCCGATGGCCGCATCCCTCCGCTCACCTGGCTCGGCGAGAAACTGAGGCCCGAGTGGTCCGCCGCCTTCATCGCGGGCGAGATCGCCGACAAGCCCCGGTATTGGATGACCCACCGCATGCCCGGTTACGCCGCCCACGCCAAGGGCCTCGCCGAGGGTCTCAGCCACCAGCACGGTTTCCCGGTCGCGGATTCTCCGTCCGCCGCTGTCGACGCCGAGGCGGCGGGGCAGGGCGAGACCCTGATCGGCCAGGCCGGCGGCTTCAACTGCATCCAGTGTCACCCCGTCTCGACCCGCCCCGCCACCGGCGCCTTCGAGGCTCCCGCCACCAACCTCGCCACCGCCACCCAGCGCCTCCGCGAGCCGTTCTACGCGCGCTGGATGCTTGCCCCCAACCGCGTCGACCCCCTGACGAAGATGCCCAAGTACGCCGACGAGGAAGGGCAGACCCAGCTGACCGACGTCCTTGACGGCGACGCCCAGGCCCAGTTCAAGGCCCTCTGGGAACACCTTAGGACGGTCGAGAAGAAGTAGGTCTCGGAAGCTAAAGCGGCGCGGAGCGCCGAGAGGAAGGGGTTTAAGGATGAAGGGATGAAGGGGGCCTAGGCTTCTAGGCTTTATGCTCCGCCCCCTCCGTAACCTCCGCGACCTCCGCCACCCTTTTAACGAATAACCCGCAGGGTTCACCCGCCCGTGCCCCCGTGCCCCTGAGCCCCTGTGCATGTCCTCGCGGCGCTTGCGCCGCACGTGCCCCTGTTCTCCTCCTCGTTTCTCCTTGCCTTTGTGGAGGTGGGGCGCCATCTAGACCCTCTAATCTTCGTGAGTGAGCGGGGCGGAGCCCCTCTCGCAAGGGCCGGCGGAAACCCCGCTCCCACACGGCGAGGTCGGCGCGTAGCTGGCCCGCGGGAACAACCCCAGGACGGCCCCAACACCAACAAACCCACCACACCACCATGTCGACCCCCGACAAGTCGGACCTCATCAAGCAGTACCAGAAGGACGCCAAGGACACCGGTTCCCCCGAGGTCCAGGTCGCCCTCCTGACCGCCCGCATCAACCACCTGACCGAGCACCTGCGCGGCCATCGCAAGGACTTCCATAGCCGCCGCGGGCTGATCCAGATGACCAATCGCCGTCGCAAGCTGCTCAATTACCTCAAGGCCAACGAGGTCGAGCGCTACAACGCGATCATCACCAAGCTCGGCCTGCGCAAGTGAGCGCCTGAGCCAGGGTCCCCGGGCGGCCCGCCGAGAGGCGAGCCCGCCCGCCCGTTTTCACCCACCCACAACCAACACCCGCCGGCATCCCGCCGGCACCAACCCAAACCCAACCCACATGAAACAAGAACACAGCGTGACCGTCGAGGAACTCGGCATCACCATCAGCACCGGGAGCATCGGCCGACTGGCCAACGGCTCCGTCACCATCCGCAAGGGCGACACCGTCCTCTTCGTCTCCGCCACCGCGGCCGAGGGCCTGCGCAACCCCGACCAGGACTTCTTCCCCCTGACCGTCGACTACCGCGAGAAGTTCGCCGCCGCCGGCCGCTTCCCCGGCAGCTACTTCCGCCGCGAGGGCAAGCCCTCCGACAAGGAGATCATCACCTCCCGCCTCTGCGACCGCCCCCTGCGCCCCCTCTTCCCCGAGGGCTTCCTCAACGAGGTCCAGGTCATCGGCCTCGTGCTCTCCGCCGACGGCGAGAACGACCCCGACGCGCTGATGGTCACCGCCGCCTCCGCCGCGGTCTTCGCCTCCGACATCCCCTGGAACGGCCCCATCGCGGGCGTCCGCGTCGGCCGGGTCAACGGCCAGTTCGTCGCCAACCCCACCCACTCGCAGATCTTCGAGTCCGACCTCAACCTCATCTACGTCGGCAACGAGCGCGACATGATGATGATCGAGGGCGAGGCCGACCAGATCTCCGAGGCCGACTTCCTCGCCGCCCTTGAGTTCGGCCACAAGGCCATCCAGCCCCTGATCAAGGCCCAGCGCGAGCTGGCCGCCAAGATCGGCAAGGCCAAGCGCACCTTCGCCCTCCAGCTGCCCGACGCCAAGGTCGTCGCCGTCTGCGAGCGCGTGGCCGCCGAGGGCGACCAGCTCCGCAAGGCCATCTTCATCGAGTCCAAGGCCGCCCGCGGCAACGCGGTCAAGGCCGTCATGGACAAGGCCAAGGAGGCCTGCGCCGCCGAGATCGGCGCCACCTTCGACGCCCGCCACGTCAAGATGGCCTTCGAGAAGCTCCAGGAGAAGGTCTACCGCTCCGCCATTCTCGAGGCCGGCAAGCGCGCCGACGGGCGCGGCCCCGCCGACCTCCGCAAGATCAGCTGCGCGATCGACGTCCTCCCCCGCGTCCACGGCTCCTCGCTCTTCCAGCGCGGCGAGACCCAGGGCCTCGTCCTCGCCACCCTCGGCACCTCCAAGGACGCCCAGGAGGTCGACGCCATCACCGGCGGCCCCAAGACCCGCTCGTTCCTCCTGCACTACAACTTCCCGCCCTTCTCGGTCGGGGAGACCGGCCGCTTCGGCATGACCAGCCGCCGCGAGACCGGCCACGGCAACCTCGCCGAGCGCGCCCTGCTCTCGGTCCTGCCCTCCGAGCAGGACTTCCCCTACTCCATCCGCCTCGTCTCCGAGATCATGGAGTCCAACGGCTCCACCTCGATGGCCTCGGTCTGCGGCGGCTCGCTCGCCCTGATGGACGCCGGCGTGCCCCTCAAGGCCCCCGTGGCCGGCATCTCCTGCGGCCTCGTCTCGGATGAGCAGGGCGGCAAGATCGTCGCCCACAAGGTCCTGACCGACATCATCGGCGCCGAGGACCACTTCGGCGACATGGACTTCAAGATCTGCGGCACGCGCGAGGGCATCACCGCCTTCCAGCTCGACCTCAAGATCCACGGCCTGCCCTTCTCCATCGTCAAGGAGGCCGTCGCCCAGAACAAGGTGGCCCGCGACGCCATCCTCGGCATCATGGAGAAGGCCATGCCGGCCCACCGCGCCGAGCTCAAGGAGCACACGCCGCGCACCCACCGCGTGAAGATCCCGTCCGACAAGATCGGCGCCCTCATCGGCCCCGGCGGCAAGAACATCAAGCGCATCACCGAGTACACCGGCTGCCAGATCGACATCGACCAGGACGACTCCGGCTGGGTCACCATCTTCGCGACCGACGCCGAGAAGCTCGCCCGCGCCGTCAACGAGGTGAACCTCATCTCGGCCCAGATCGAGATGGACAAGACCTACAAGGGCATCGTCCGCTCCGTGAAGGAATTCGGCGTCTTCGTCGAGTGCCTCCCCGGCCAGGAAGGCCTCGTCCACGTCTCCGAGCTCGCCGACTTCCGCGTCAACCGCGTCGAGGACGTCTGCAAGCTGGGCGACGAGATCATCGTCAAGTGCGTGGGCATCGACGACAAGGGCCGCGTCCGGCTCTCCCGCCGCGCCGCCATCGCCGAGAAGGAAGGCCGCGAGTACGTGCCCGCCCCCAAGCCCTCGTTCGGCGACCGCCCCCGCGGCGACCGCGGCGACCGCGGTGATCGCCGCCATAGCCGCGACCGCGGCCCTTCCCCCGAAGGCGACCTCGGCTAAGCCCGCCCGAAGGCGACCCACCAGAGCCCCGGCGCAAGCCGGGGCTTTTTTTGTCATCAATCTCCCCTGGGTGGGGTCACGGCTGTGCCAGCGACCTCTGCCTGCGGCCGCGAGGCGAGCGATTCGAGGGATGCGCAAAATGGGAGCGGCGCCCCGCGCCGCACTCCCCACCGTGCTCCGTGCCGCTGTTACCCTGATGTTCTAGGCGCGGCGGAGCCTCGCTCCCACATGCAGCACGGTGAGGATGGCGCTGGTCGGCATCAGGAGTGTGGCGAGCAAGGGGGACATCTTGCCGGCGAGGGACAGGGCGACGGTGACCGCATTGTAGAGCGCCGCGAAGACGAAGACCTCGGTCAGGACCCGGCGACGGAGGGCTGTGATCTCGATCAGGCGGTTGACCCCGCCGAGGCCGCCGCCGAGCAGGAAGAAGTCGGCCTTTTGCTCGAGCAGGCCGAGGTCCACCACCGGCGTCCCGCGCAGCGCGGCCTCGCCGAAGGCCAGGGCGTCGTTGGCGCCGTCGCCCACCATCAAGGCGCTGGCGCCATCATGCCCCCGCACCCAGGCGGCCTTGTCCTCGGGGCTGAGCGAGCCGAGAGCGGATGCGGCGGGTAGGCCGAGCCTGGCCACCAGGGCCGAGACCTTGGCAGGGCTGTCTCCGGAAAGGATGGCGATCTCAAGTCCCTTGCCCCGCAGCTTGTTCAGATCCTCGCGGGCGCCGGGACGCGGCTCCTCGCAGAAGCGGAACAGGGCGACGCGGCGCCCGTCCCTGCTCAGCTCGGTGGAGGATTGTCCCTCGGATCCCCTCGCTTCGCCTCTCCAGCCGGGCTTGCCGAGGCTCCAGACGGCGCCCTGGGGCGTATCCAGGGTCAGTCCCAGTCCCGGGGTGGATTCGCGATGTCCCGAGGAGGGGACGAGGTCCCTGCGGGAGGCCAAGGCCTCGCGCAGGCCCCGGGCGAACGGGTGGGGGTTGCCGTCGGTCAAGGCGGCCAAGGCGGCAATCCCCTCGGCGGCGAGGCCTTCGAGCGCCTCCGGGTTCGCCAGTCGAGGGTGTTCCAGGGTGAGGGTGCCCGTCTTGTCGAAGACCGCGCGCCGCACGCGCCGCACGCGCTCCCAGATGCCGCTGTCGCGCACATAGACGCCGGAGCGGCGCAGGGCGCCGACCGACAGCTCCGTGGCGAGGGGGAAGGCGAGGCCGATGGCGCAGGGGCAGGACACGACCATGACCGAGATCATCCGCTGCAGGGCCTCGGCCCAATCCCCCGTGCCAACTCCGTGGATCGCCAGCCCGCCGATGCCTAGGATCATGACGACCGCCAAGTAGAGGCCGAGGATGCGGCCGAGCTCGCGTGGCTCGAAGGCTCCGTCGCCCCCGGCGTCGCGCAGCCGGCGAAGCAGCGAGCGCTCCCAGGTCTCGTCGGCCCTGAGTCGCAGCTCGCCGCCGCCGATATTCAGGGCGCCGGCGGGGAGGCGTCGGCCGCGGGGAAAGGCCACGGGCTCGGACTCGCCGTTGATCCAGGCGAGGCTGGCCTCGGCGGGGGAGCCGACAATCTCGCCCGAGACGGGGGCGAGGCGTCCGGGAGGGACGCCGAGGATGTCCCCCGGCTGTATGCCCTCGGGCTTGGTCGTCCGGGCGGGCGTCGGGGCGTCCGGCGTCGCGTAGACCGGGGTGCGCGCGACGGGTGGGGCGCTGGGCGGGAGGCGACGTCGGTTGGCGGCCACCGCGCGCTCCTGGGTCCATCTCCCCACCAGCATCAGGAAGGTGAACAGCGAGACAAAGTCCCAGTACTCGAGCGTCGGCAGGCCGGCCCACCAGCCGACGAACGAGGCGGCGTAGGCCGAGACCAGCCCGAGCGCGATGGGCAGGTCCATGTGGAGCTGGCCCTGGCGAATCCCGGCCACGGCGCGTCCGATGAACAGGCTCCCACCCACCAGCAGCGAAAGGGTGGCCAGGCCCACCGCGATGAGTCGAAAGACGCCGGAGATGGGCTCCTGCTCGCCCATGCCCAGGTAGAAGGGCAGGACATGGAGCATTGAGTTCATTGCGAAGGCCCCGCAGAGGCCCAGCCGCAGCCCAAGGCCGTCGTCGGTTGCCGCAGCCTCGTCCTCCGGGGACATCCGGTAGCCGAACCGGCGCAGTTCCTCGCCCGCCGGCGCCAGCCGCGCGCCCGCGTCCCATGCCACCGCCACCGTGCCGGTCTGGGCGTTGACCCGCGCGCCTCGGATGCCGGGTTGCTCTAGCAGCAGCCTTTCCACCAGCCAGATGCAGCCGATGCAGGAGATGCCGGCCAGTCCCAGGCGCATCTCGCGCCGCCCGCCCGACTCGGCCTCGCGCTGGGCCTCGTCGATCCAGGCGAGGTCGGCTGCGGCGAGGTTGGCCGCGTTGACCGGCGGCATCGCCGCCGGGCGCAGCTCGTAGAAACGTCCCAGCCCGCAGTCGAGGATCAGGCGGCGCACCTGGGCGCAGCCCGCGCAGCAATGCCCTTCCGGAGCCGCGGGGTCCGTGATGGGGGAGCCGCAGTGGAGGCAGGTCTGGAGGTCAGAGGCAGACACCGGTGGAGGGGGCAAACCAGGTCAGCTTGACCGCCAGGAGGATGGCCGCGACCGCGCAGAGGACCCGGCGCCAGCGGATGGCGGCAGTTGTCCCAAAGCGCAGGGTCAGGCGGTGATAGCCCACTTGCGAGGCCCAGAGCAGCGGCAAGGTCCCGAGCGCGAATCCCATGCCGAGCTCAGCGCCCTTGGCCGGCGAGCCTGTCAGGAGGCAGATGCCCAGCAGCGCGTGCAGGGGACCGCAGGGCAGGAGGGGGCTCAGCCCCCCGAGCAGGGCGCCGCCCGCCGCAGGCCTCATGCCTTGCACCGCGCGCACGGCGGCGGCTTGACGGTCGCGCACCCACTTGGGAAGAGGAAGGCCGCGGTCGACCCCGACGGCGAGCAACAGGAGCCAGGCCACCAGGGCCCATGGCGCGAGGCTGGCAAAGGGCGTGTCGAGCAAGGTCGCGAACTTGCGCCCGAGCAGCCCCGCCAAGGCCCCTGCGACGGCGTAGGCAAGCGTCCGTGCAAGGTGGTAGGAGGCGGCATGCGCCATGCGGTCGGCCGGCGAGCCGTTCCAAGGGCCCAGCGCGCAGGTCAGTGGTGCGCACATCGCCCCGCAGTGGGGCGACACCACCAAGCCCGCCAGGAAGGCCGCGGTGCCGGTCTCAACGACGGGTATCATGGCTCGGGGGGCTCTCCAGCGGAACCCTCTCGGGGGTGTGGCGGGAGGCAATCCAAAGCCAGAAAGCCCAGGCGGCGAGGAAGGCGCCGAAGAGAAGGGCGAGCGGCAGCCAGGGATGGCGTCGGAAGAGGCTCATTTCCCGGCGGGAAGCGGGGGGTGCGGCCCGATGAAGTGGATGCGCTGGATGACCCGGATCTTGCCCGTGGCATCGGTCAGGCGAAGGCGAAGGTCGAATTCGCCCCGGTAGTCGTCACGGGCGACCGTGACCACGAGCGGCAGGGTGATCTCGGCCTGGGACCCCACCTCGATGCCCAGCGCTTGGTTGGGGAGGGAGACGGGCACCGGTGGCTGCTCGGCCGAGAGGAAGAAGCGCACCGGCTGGTCGGACTTGTTTTGGATCTTGGCTCGGTAGACATTGCTGATGCCGAGGTCGGTGGCGGAGTAGAGCTCGGTGCCCGGGGGTCGGGTGAGCTTGAACCCGGCGTCCTGGACGCGGAGAGCCGAGAGGGCCGCCACCATCGCGCCGATGAGGAAGAGCACGCCGTAGATCACGGTGCGGGGGCGGATGAGCTGGGTCCGGCCGCCGGCGAGCTCGCTGAGCGAGGCGTACCGGATGAGGCCTGTGGGACGGCTAAGCCTTGTCATCACGGCGTCGCAGGCGTCGATGCAGGCGGTGCAGGCGATGCACTCCATCTGGAGTCCCTGACGGATGTCGATGCCGGTCGGGCAGACCTGGACGCACTTGCGGCAGTCGACGCAGTCGCCGACCTTGGCGCCGACCTTGGCGCCGGCCGCCGGCTTGCCCCGCGGCTCGCCGCGCAGGGCGTCGTAGCCGACGATGACCGAGTTGTCGTCGATCAGCGCCGACTGGAGCCGTCCGTAGGGACAGATGATCAGGCAGAGCTGCTCGCGGAACCACCAGAAGTTGAAGAACAGGACGACGGTCACCGCCATCATGGCGACGAAGGCCGTCGGGTGCGCGGTGGGCGCCCCGGTTACCATCGGATAGAGCCCGGGGATGGAGACGAAGTAAGCCAGGAAGATGTGGGCCACCAGCCAGCAGAGCACGAGGTAGACGAGCAGGCGGGAGCCGCGGCGGAGGAGTTTCTCCGGCCTTATCCATGAAACTCCGTCCAGCCGGGCCCGGGCGAGGTGGTCGCCCTCGATCATCCGGTCGACCTGGCGGAAGACATGCTCCATGTAGACCGTCTGGGGGCAGGCCCAGCCGCACCAGATGCGCCCGAGCAGGGCGGTCACGGCGTAGATGGTGAAGCCGACGCCGCTGATGGCGAAGAAGAGCAGCCAAAGGTCGCCCAGGCCGAGCGTCTGTCCGAGGAGGTGGAAGCGCCGGTGCTCAACGTCGAGGAACACCGCCGGGTAGCCGCCGATCTCGATCCAGGGGATGGCCGCGAAAAGGGCGATCAGCATCCAGGCGACCGCCCGGCGGGCCCGCACCCACTGCCCCCGGGGCTCGGAAGGGTGCAGGAACCGGCGCGAGCCGTCCTCGCAGATGGTCGTGACGGAGTCCCTGGAGGGGTTGACGGACATCCCTCAGCGCTGGGACGGCTCCTCGGCGCGGCTGACGGCCTTCATCTGACCCTCCGTCTGCTTCGAGAGCAGGAAGGCGGTGACCGCGACCAGCTTGTCGTTGCCCAGGTGCTTCTGGCTGACCATGCCGGTCTGGCGGCCGTCGACCACGACGCCCTCGTTGAGCACCCGCCAGATGTCCATCGGCCGGGTCCCGTGCACCCAGAGGTTGTCCGAGAGGTTGAAGCCGATGCCCTTGATGCCGGCGAGGCTCGGGCCGTGGCAGGCCAGGCAGGAGGCCTGGTAGGCGGCGGCGCCCTCGGCGACCTTGGCCTGGTTGCGGCTCAGCTTCCAGAGCGTGGCGTCGTCGAGGGTGCTGGCCGCGGCCAGGCGCCTGGCCTCGATCCGGGCCAGCTCGGCGTCGAGCGACACCCTGTCGGGCTCGCCGATGCCGAACTGGAAGTAGTACGCCCAGTAGAGGAAGCCGAAGACAAGCGAACCGTGGAGGGTCAGCAGCCACCAGTTGGGCAGCCGCTGGTCATACTCCTGGATGCCGTCGTAGGCGTGCGGCAACAGCTCAGGTTCGTCGTCGCTTCGGTGGGGGTCGTTCATGGCGGGCTCAGTCGTCGGAGAGGGGGAGGGAGGCGTCGCGCTCCACCTTGTCGCGGGGCGTGGTCAGGAGCCGGGCGACGAGGAAGGCGGCGCAGAGGCCGAGGAGGAAGAGGCCGGCTGTCTGCGCGTCGCGCATCAGCTCGTCCCATACGATGCGGCGGAACATGTCTCAGCGCCCGCCCTCCTTGGCGGTCTCGAAGTTGGCGCCCAAGCTCCTTAGGTAGGCAAGCAGGGCGATGATTTCGGCGTCTCGGCTCGCCGCGATCCCCTTGGTGGCCAGCTCGGCGACCAGCGCCTTGGACTCGGCGTCATAGGCGGACTGGATCGCAGCCGGGGTGGAGGCTTCGGGCTTGTAGGGCACCCCGAGGGTCCGAAGGGCGCTGACCTTGCTGAAGAGGGAGGCCCGGTCGACCTTGTCCCGCAGGAGCCATGGGTAGGCGGGCATGAGGGAGTCGGGCTCGAGTTCGCGCGGGTTGGCCATGTGGCGGTAATGCCACGCCAGATCCGGCCGGGTCAGGCCCTCGCGGGCGAGGTCGGGTCCCATCCGGCGCGAGCCCCACTGGTACGGGAAGTCGTAGATGGATTCGCCGAGCCGCGAGTAGCCGAGGTCGGCGCCGTAGCGGAGGATGTCCGGCTTGAGGGTGCGGATCATCTGCGAGTGGCAGTTGTAGCAGCCCTCGCGCACGTAGATGTCGCGTCCGGCCAGCTCGAGCGGGGTGTAGGGGCGCTGAACGCGGCCCTCCAGGATCTCCGCGTGGGAGTCGCCACGGTAGAGGATGACGGTTGGGATGATCTGGACGGCTCCGCCGATCGCCACCGCGAGGAGGGCGAGGACGCTGAAGGGCAGGGCGTTGTGCAGGAGCTCGTTGTGCCAGCGCTTCCAGGTGTATCCCGCCACCTCAAAATGGGCGGCGGCGATGACGGCGAGGGCGGGGGTGCCCACCATGCCGACCACCATCCAGGCGCCCTTGCCGAAGAACCACACGCAGGCGAGGACGATGATGCCCAGGGTGTAGGTCACCGGCGCGTTGAGGAAGGTGGCGAAGGCGCGGGACGCGGGCGCCGGCTCGATTGTCACCTCGGCCACGCCCTCGGAGGGGCGGCCGGCGGCGATGGTCTTGAACAGGTTGGCCAGCATCAGGATGTACCCAAGAAGGTAGAGGGCGCCCCCGAGCGCGCGGAGGTAGTACATTGGCAGGATGTTCTTGAGGGTCTCGGCGAAGGTGTTCGCGACCGACGAGCCATCGGCCGTGAGCTCGTTGAGCGAGAGGCCCTGGCCTATGCCCGCCACCCACATCGAGGCCACGTAGAAGAGGATGCCAATCATCCCGAGCCAGAAGTGGATGTTGGCCCAGCGCTCGCTGTGCAGGCGGGTGTTCCAGAGCCGGGGCACCAGCCAGTAGAACATCCCGGCCGCCATGAAGCCGTTCCAGCCGAGCGTGCCGCCGTGGACGTGACCGATGATCCAGTCGGTGTAGTGGCCCAGGGCGTTGACCGAGCTGATGGAGAGCAGCGGGCCCTCGAAGGTCGCCATGCCGTAGAAGGTGACCGCGGCCGCCATGAACTTGATGACCGGGTCGGTGCGGAGCTTGTCCCAGGCGCCGCGCAGCGTCAGAAGGCCATTGAGCATGCCGCCCCAGGAGGGTGCCCAGAGCATGAGGGAGAAGACCACGCCGAGACCCTGCAGCCAAGGCGGCAGCGCGGTGTTCAATAGGTGGTGAGGCCCGGCCCAGATGTAGATGAAGATGAGCGACCAGAAGTGGATGATTGAGAGCCGGTAGCTGTAGACGGGTCGGCCGGCGGCCTTCGGGACGAAGTAGTACATGATGCCCAGCACCGGCGTGGTCAGGAAGAAGGCCACCGCGTTGTGGCCGTACCACCATTGCACGAGCGCGTCCTGGACGCCGCCGAAGATCGGATAGCTGTGCAGAAGGCTGGTCGGCAAGGAGAGGTGGTTGACCACGTAAAGGAGGGCCACCGTGATGATGGTCGCGATGTAGAACCACAGGGCGACGTAGAGGCTGCGCTCGCGCCGCGCGGCGACGGTGGCGAAAAAGACGATGCCGAAGACCACCCAGACGACGGCGACCAGGATGTTGATCGGCCAGATCAGCTCGGCGTACTCCTTGCCGCGGGTGAGGCCGAGCGGCAGCGTGACGGCGGCGAGGACGATGATGAGCTGCCATCCCCAGAAGTGCACCTGACCCAGCCAGCCGAGGGCGAGTCGGGCCTTGAGCAACCTCTGGGAGGAGTAGTAGACGCCGGCGAAGATCATGTTTCCCACGAACGCGAAGATGGCTGCGTTGGTGTGCAGGGGGCGCAGTCGACCGTAGGTCGTCCAGGGTAGCCCGAGGTTCAGGGACGGGAAGGCGAGCTGCAGGGCAATGACAACGCCGGCGAGGAGGCCGACGGCCCCCCAGATCATCGAGGCCAGCGTGAATTGCCGGACGATGCGGTCGTTGTAGGTGAGGGTGATGCGTTCGCTCATGGGTCAGGAAAGTGGCGGCCTGCGGGCAGGCCCGGCATCGTCATCCAGCGGGCGGAGCGCCTCGCGATCGAGGCCGTCCTTGCCGCGGTTGCGGTAATCCCAGGCAAAGCCTGCCATCGCCAGCAACGCGAGAAGGGCGGAGAAGAGAACGGTGAGGGCGAGGACTTCCATGCAGGTTTTGCGCGGGCGCTGCTGTTTTAGCGATGAGCCGGACGCTTTCAACGACAGACGTTGGCGTGCACCCCGTTTTTCTCGCGCGAAAACCGCTGCCCGTGCACGGGTGACGGATTCGCAATTCCTGGGGTCAGGTTATGCAGATTCGCCCCCCGGCCCATTTCTAGAGGGTTTGCAGCCATCTGGCGCGCTCGCGCATCGCCCCCGTCTGTGCCCTATTAGGCGGGCTTGGTCGTGGCGCAATAATACCTTAAACCCTTCGGGCGGATGCTTGCCAGAGGCCTAGGGGGGCTCCTAATGGCCTCATGCGCCTCATCGACGGCAACGCCATCGCCAAGGAAGTCCTCGCCGAGATCAAGGCCGAGGTGGCCACCCTCGCGCCCGTCGTGCCCCACGTCGCCTTCGTGCGCGTGGGCGAGGACCCCGCCTCGGTCTCCTACGTGGCGAAGAAGCAGGCCACCGCCGCCGAGGTGGGGATGAGGGCCTCGCTGAGGGTCTTCCCCGCCGATGTCCCCAAGGCCGAGCTGATGGCCCACCTCGACGCGCTCAACGCCGACCCTGACGTCCACGGCATCCTCGTCCAGGCCCCCCTGCCGTCCCACCTCCCCGAGACCGAGGTCTTCAACCGCGTCGCCCCCGCCAAGGATGTCGACGGCTTCGGCACCGAGTCCATCGGGCGCCTCGTCCAGGAGATGCCCGGCGCCTTCGCCGCCTGCACCCCCCGCGGCGTGGTCGAGCTCCTGCGCCGCTCCGGGGTCCGCACCGCCGGCAGGCACGCCGTGGTGGTCGGCCGCTCCCTCATCGTGGGCAAGCCGGCCGCCGCGCTCCTCCTCGCCAAGGGCTGCGACTGCACGGTGACGGTCGCGCATTCCCGCACCGCCGACCTTCCCTCGATCACCCGCCAGGCCGACATCCTCGTGGCCGCCATCGGCAAGCCCCGCTTCATCACCGCCGACATGGTCAAGCCCGGCGCGGTGGTCATCGACGTCGGCATCAACCGCGTGCCCGACGCGTCCAAGAAGTCGGGTTTCCGCATCGTCGGCGACGTCGACTTCGACGCCGTCGCCCCCGCCTGCGAGGCCATCACCCCCGTCCCCGGCGGCGTCGGCCCCATGACCGTCGCCATGCTGATGCGCAACACGCTCGACGCCTGCAAGCGCGCCCTCGGCCGTGGCTGAGTCGCCCCCGCCCATCCCCGCGCGGCCCGCCGGCTTCGGCTGGCGCACGCTTGCCTTCCTGCTCGACATCCTTCCGCTGACCCTCCTGGCCCAGCACCTGGCCGGCGTCACCGCCGGCGACGAGGCCCTCAAGGGCCGGGCCGATCTCGAGAGCTGGCTCGAGCGCGTCCTCAAGGCCTACGCCGAGGGGCTCGCCGGCGCCGGGCTCGATCCCGTCAGGCTCGCCCTCGAGGCCGCCCCCGCGACCGGCGGCGACTGGGTCGTGCACGCCGGCTTCGTCGGCGCCGTCACCTTCGCCCTCGCCCTCGGGCTCCAGGAGGCGGCCTTCGGCGGCCGCACCCTCGGCAAGGCCGTGGTCAGCCTGCGCGTGATCGACGTCCGGACCGGCCAGGCCCCCTCCGTCGCCGGCTGCCTCCTGCGCTCAGCCTGGAAGGGGATGTTCCTCTGCCTTCCCAGCCTCCTGGTCAACCTCGTCGGCCTGGTCAGCTTCCACATGCCGCTCTTCCGCAAGGACGCTCGGACGCTTCACGACCTCGCCACCTTCACCCAGGTCGTCGACGGCCGGGAGGAGCGCTGA
>JBKDBK010000032.1:0-16501 GCA_046315175.1 Opitutia bacterium
CGGCACGCTCGCCCTGCAGTCCGCCGTCACCACCACCGGCGCCATCGCTGTCAACGAAGGGACCCTTCGGCTCGCCTCGGGCGGCTCGCTTGCCTCGGCCGCCGCGCTGACCGTCGCCTCCGGCGCCACCTTCGACCTCGATGGGCGCAGTCAGACCCTAGGCGCCCTCGCCGGGCAAGGCACAGTCGCCCTCGGCTCCGGCGCCCTGACCGTCTCCGGCGCCGGCAACAGCTCCTTCGCCGGCTCGCTCAGCGGCAACGGCACCTTGACCAAGTCCGGCTCCGGCACCCTCACCCTGTCCGGCGCAAACACCCACTCGGGAACGACCACCGTCTCCGCGGGCAGCCTCCGTCTCGCGGCCGCCTCCGCCCTGGGCGCCAGCACCCTCAGCCTTTCGGGAGGTTCCGTCGACTTCGACGCCGCCGTCGAGTCCAATGCCTTCGCCCTCGGGGCGATCTCCGGCTCGGGTAACCTGGCGCTGTCCAACAACGCCGGCACACCCGCCGCGGTCGCGCTCGTCGTCGGTTCCAACAACGCCTCCACGACCTACTCCGGCGTGCTCTCCGGCACCGGTTCCCTCGCCAAGTCCGGCACGGGTACCCTGACGCTCGCCGGTGCCAACACCCACACGGGGGGCACCACGGTCAACGCCGGCACGTTGCTGATGGGGCACGCCTCCGCCCTCGGCGGCGGCTCGCTGACCCTCGGCGGCGGCGCCCTGGCCTCGTCCAACTCCACCGCTCGCACGATCACGCAGTCGGTCGCCCTCGCCGGGGATGTCGCCCTCGGGCAATCCTCGGGTGGCACCGGTCGCCTCATCCTCAGCGGCGCCGTCGACCTCGGCGGCGGCTCTCGCACCCTGACGACCCATGCCGGCGTTGTCATCCGCGGCGATGTCTCCAACGGCTCGCTGGTCAAGGCCGGCGACGGCACCCTCGTCCTCGGCGGCGCGCCGAGCCTCACCGCCCTGACCGTCACCGCGGGCAAGACCCTGGTCACGGGCTCCGCCGGTCTCGGCAACGCGACCGTGACGCTCGCCGGCGGCGAGCTCAGGCTCCAGGGCGCCGGCAACCTCACCGGCGGCCTAGTTCTCAGCGGTAATGCCGCCTCCAACCGACTCTCGCTCGGGCTCGAGGTCGATTACCTCGTGGTCGGCGGCGGCGGAGGAGGCGGCGCCCGCGATTCCGCCGGCGGAGGCGGCGGAGGCGGCGTTCTCTCTAACCTCCTGTCCGCAGGTGGCTCACCGGTCCTGGTTACCTCGGGCACCATGTCCGTTGTGGTCGGCGCCGGCGGTGCCGGGGCGGTTGGCCCCGATGGCAGCGGCATCACCCTTGGCGCGAATGGGCAGGCTTCGCTATTTGGCGAGGTCACCGCCCTTGGTGGAGGAGGAGGAGGAGGCTACGGTATCGCTGGCGCCACCGGCGCCACCGGCGGCGGCTCCGGGCGCGCCTCCACAGTCGCGGCCTCGGGCACGGCTGGACAGGGTTTTGCGGGCGGCGGCGGCTCGGGCGGCTCCAGCTCCGCGGTGGACACCGGCGGCGGCGGCGGCGGCGCCGGCGGCGCTGGCCAGGCGGGCTTGGCCGGCTCCAAGGGAGGAAACGGAGGCATCGGCCTTCAGGTCGATATCCTGGGTTCCCCTGTCTATTACGGCGGCGGCGGCGGCGGCAGCCCCCACCGCAACTCCTCGCTCTCGGGCGGTCTCGGCGGCCTTGGCGGCGGCGGCAACGCCGCAACTAGCAACTTGTTGGCTCCTTCCGACGGGCAGGCCAACACGGGCGGCGGCGGCGGCGCCTCGCGCAACGCCTCGACCACCGACCTCAATCTCAGCTCCGGCGGCGATGGCGGCTCGGGTCTCGTCATTGTTCGCTACCTTGGCGACGCCGTGGCCACCGGCGGCGCCATCAGCGTCGGCACCGGCGAGGCGGCGGGTTACACCTTCCACACCTTCTCCGCCGTCGGTGAATCCCAGTTCATCTTCCAGGGCGACCGCCGCGTGACGGGCGTCATCTCGGGCTCCGGCGGCTTCACCTTCGCCACACCCGGGCATCGGCTCTTCCTCGACGCCACCAACACCTATTCCGGCGGCACCAACGTGGACGGCGGCATCCTGGTCGCCAACGCATCCGGCGCCCTCGGCTCGGGCGCGGTCAGCGTCGCCTCCGGCGCGATCCTCCAGGCCGCGGTCGCCGGCTCGCTCGGCTCCGCCTCGGTGAGCCTCGGCTCCGGCGCGCGCCTGGATGTCCAGGCGGTCGGCGCCCTCGGCTCTTCCTCGGTCGTCGCCGGCTCGGGTTCCGTGGTCGGCTTCCGAACCGACGGCTTGACCCTCGCCCAGATGTCCACCGAGGCGTCCGCCATCACTTGGCAAAACGGCTCGCTGCTGGCCCTGGATACGACCGGGGGCCACTTCACGCTCGACCAGGAATTCCAGCCGGATGCCGCCCTCGCCAAGACCGGTGCCAACAACCTGACGTTCGCCGTCGGCAACAGCTCGCGCACCGCGAGCGTCACGATTCTGGAGGGTGGGGCGCGCCTCGGCGCCGACAACGCCCTCGGCTCCTCGAACCTCGTCCTCGCCGCCGGCACCTCGCTCGCCTCCGACAGCTCCACCGCCCGCGCCGTGGCCGGCGGCCTTACCCTGCAGGACAATGTGACCCTCGGCGACACCGTTGCCGACGGCGCGCTCGCCATAGCCGGGGCGGTCAACCTCGGCGGCGCCACCCGCACCCTGTCCGTCGCCTCGGATGTCACCCTCTCCGGCGTCGTCTCCAACGGCGGCCTCAACAAGACCGGGGCCGGCGCCCTCACGCTTTCCGGCGCCAACACGTTCGCGTCCGGCCTGACCCTTTCCGCGGGCAGCCTGCGGATCGGCTCAGCCAACGCCCTTGGCTCCGGCCTGGTGAGCCTCGCCGGCGGCGCCCTGACGTCCGATTCGGGGACCACCCGGACCCTCGCCAACAACCTCGCCCTCTCCGCCAACGCGACCCTCGGCGATTCCCTTGCCAACGGCGCCCTCACGCTCTCGGGCTCGGTCGACCTCGGCGGGGCGACGCGCACCCTGACCGTCGAGTCCGCCTCCACGCTTTCCGGCGTGGTCTCCAATGGCGGCCTGACCAAGGCCGGAGCCGGCACCCTCACCCTCGCCGGCGCCACGACCTTCGCCGGCCCCCTGACCGTGTCCGCCGGCACGCTCGCCGTCACCGGTTCGAATTCCAACGGCGCCGCCTCCGTCAGCGTGCAATCCGGCGCCACCCTCGACCTGCGCGGTGGGCTCGGTCTCTTCCGCACGGGTGACTTCTCCGGAACCGTCACCCATGTGACCGCCACCGGGGGCACCCTTGTGGTTGACAAGTTCAACTACGGCGACGGCGGCAACTTCAACCAGCTGCGCAACAATTACTACTCATTCGCCCTCTCCAACGGCGCCCGCATCCGCCACACCGCCAACGAGCAGTTCCTCCGCGCGGTCACCATCGGCGCGGGCGGGGCTGTTTTTGAGACCGACGCCGGGGTCACCGTGACCAAACTCGCGGGCAACACCTCGAGCCAGAACCTCACCCGCTTCTCCGCCAACAGCACCCTCACCTTCGCCGGGGCCGGCACCTACATCCTGGAGGACTCGCTGGCACCCGCCTCATGGGGCAGCACCGGCTTCGCCCTGGCCAAGCAGGATTCCGGCACGCTCCGGCTGACCGGCGCCGCCAGCGCCTACACCGGCGGCACCGCCGTCACCGGCGGACGCCTCGAGTTCGCCTCCGGCGCCCTCGGCTCCACTGGCGCCGTTGCCGTCAACGGCGGCGCCCTGGCCTGGCTCTCGGGCAACACCCAGGACCTCTCCCAACGGCTCTCGCTGGGCGCCTCCGGCGCGACCCTGGATGTCGCCGCCGGCACGGTCAACCTCGCCACCGGCTTCGCCGCTGCCGGCAACCTCACCAAGGCCGGAGCCGGCCGCCTCGACCTCGGTTCCGCGACCACCGTCGCCGGCCTGCTCGCGGTCGACGCCGGAACCCTGTCCGTCGGATCCGTCGGCGCCCTCGGGTCCGGGGCCGTCACCCTGGGCTCGGGCGCCGTCCTCCGCCTCGCCCTTGGCCTGACCGACAACACCCTGCTTTCCACCTCCATCCTCGGCGGCGATGACACCATCATCGACGTCGACCACGGCAACGAGCTCCTTGCCCTCAGTTTCGGCGGGCTTGGGGCCTTCTCCGGGCGCCTTCGCCTCACTTCCGGCTTGGTCGACCTCACCGGCTACAACGGCGGCATCATTTTCGCCGGCGGCAGCGTCGCCGGCGATCTCTCGTCCCTCACTGTTCCGGTCGAGGTCGCCTCCGGCGCCATCCTCAGCGCCGCCAACGGCCTGCCGGCCCAGGTCATCCTCGGCCCGGGCGGCACCCTCGACTTCTTCGGCGCCAGCGAGGAGACGCTCAGCCGCGCGATTGTCTTCTCCGGCGGCACCTTGGCCAACGCCGAGCAGTTCGCCGGCACCCTTCTCATCCAAGGCAACGTGTCCCTCGGCGTCGCCCTGCTTGGCGGTTCCAACCTGGCCACCGTCGAGGTCCGCGCCGGCTCCACCGCCTCCATCCAGCCCGGGTTCGACGGCGCCATCCGCTACATGGGCGGCGAGATCAACGGCCTCGCCAACTACCTCGGCACCATGACCGTCGACGGTTCGCTCGGCCCCGTCCAAGTCAGCCTAGGCACCTCCGCGCTCCCGCTGAGCATCGGCGCATCCTTCAACCTCACCAGCGGCGGTCGGCTTGTCGGGACGGGCATCGTGGGCGACCTCACCGTGGCTTCCGGCGGCGTCCTCGCGCCGGGCAATT
This sequence comes from Opitutia bacterium, assembly GCA_046315175.1. Taxonomy (GTDB): domain Bacteria; phylum Verrucomicrobiota; class Verrucomicrobiia; order Opitutales; family UBA953; genus UBA8828. The sequence goes on from JBKDBK010000032.1 coordinate 4,821, forward strand.
CCCCTGGCGTCATCGAGGCGGGCAACCTGGCGCTCCTCTCCGGCGGCGGCGTCGAGCTGGAGTTCCTCAACTCCAATCCCGTCGTCGGGGTCTCCCCCGGCGTCGACCACGACGTGGTCCGGGCCTTCGACCTCGACCTGTCCGCGCTCTCCTCCAGCCAGCGCTTCAACCTCAACCTCATCTCGCTGTCCGATGCCAACACCGGCGGGACCATCGCCGGTTGGGACTCCGCGCTCGAGCAGTCCTGGGACATCTATGAGTACTTCAGCCTCACCCTCTCCAACGACTACGAGCAGTTCCGCCTCGGCAACCTGACCAGACTGTTCCTCGTCGACTCAACCGGGTTCCTCTCCGAGAGCGGTCAAGCCATCCCCTCCAACCGATTCACCATCATCGACACGGGCGCCTCGCTGCGTCTCGTCTACTCGCCCATCCCCGAGCCCTCGACCTACGGCCTTGCCCTCGGCGCCCTCGCCCTCGCCGGCGCCGCCCTCCGCCGCCGCCGCAAGCCCGCCCAGGCCTGATCCGCATCGGCCCTTACCCGGGTAGGGAGGCTGCTGCGCATCCTCCGGGCGAATCTCAATCAACCTGCCCTGGGTGGGGCGGTTTCTCCGAAACCGCTTTTGCCTTGCGCGACTTCATGCCCCGACCCCTGCCTCGGGTAGGGAGGCCTGTCCCCAGGCCTCCGTGTCTCTCCTCCTATTCAGCTAATCCGCCATCAAGCTAGTCAGCAAGAGAGCCAACGAGCTAGTGAGCTGGATCCCCGAGCCCCTGTGCCACCGTACCCCTGTCGCGGGTAGGGACGCCTGTCCCTAGGCGTTCGTGCATCTCCCGCCAACCCGCCAACCCGCTATCCGCCATTCAGCTATCAAGCTAAGGAGCTAGTGAGCTAGAGAGCTGTCGAGCGAGTGAGCTATACTCCCGGGCCCCTGTCTTGGCCAAGGACGCCTATCCCCAGGCGTCCGCCCCTGACTCGCCTCCCTCTTCACATCCCCGCGTAGTCCATCACCTCCAGGCCCACCGCGTCCGCGACCAGCCTGCCTTCCTCGGTCAGCGCCAGGCGGCCATCGCGCCAGGTTGCCAATCCTTCCTCGGCGAGCCTGTCGGCCAGCTCGGCGAACCTCGCCGGCAACTCCCTGCCGAAACGCCTCGCCAAGGCGTCCGGCTCGACGCCCCGGTTCATGCGCAAGCCGAAGACCAGCGCGTCGCAGAGGAGCAGGGCAGGGGAGAGCTCGACCACCTGCTCGATGGCGGGCTTGCCCGCGGCGATTCCCTCGGCCCAGCGCGCGGTGTCGGCCACGTTCGACCACCGACGGCCTCCGTGCTGGGATGCCGCCGAGGGGCCGTAGCCAACCCACTCGCGCATCTCCCATGTCGCCAGGTTGTGCCGGCACTCGTGGCCCGGCCGCGCGAAGTTGGAGATCTCGTACTGCGCGTAGCCCGCCTCGGCCAGCAGCTCCCAGGTGCGCCGGTAGAGGCGCGTCTCCAGGTCGCGGTCGATGCGCACCTTGCCCTTGGAGAGCTTCACGAACATCGCCGTGTCCTCCTCGAACGTGAGGCAGTAGGTCGAGAGGTGGTCGGGCCCGAGGCGCGCCGCCTCGCGCAGGTCCGCCTCCCAGCGCGCCTCATCCTGCCCGGGCACCGCGAAGATCAGGTCGAGGTTGACGCTCGCGAAGCCGGCCGCGCGCACCAGCTCCCACGCCTCGCGCACCTGCTTGACGGAGTGACGCCTCCCCAGCGCCTCCAGCGTCGTCGGATCGAAGCTCTGCACACCCATCGAGACTCGGGTGACGCCGGCGTCCTTGAGCGCGGCCAGCTTGTCCGCCCGGACGGACGACGGGGCCAGCTCCACCGTCCATTCGGTGGGGCGCCCCAGCGCGCTCGTCATCGCACGCCCAAGCCGGCCCAAGTCCTCGGCGGGCAGCAACCCCGGGGTGCCCCCTCCCCAAAAGGCGGTATCAATGACGCCGCCCAGACCCGATTGCGCCATCTCGGCCTCAATGGAGGCCAGGTAGGTCTCAATCTTGCCTCTTTCCGGCTGGTCCTGATGAAAGGCGCAGAAGTCGCAGGTCGACGCGCAGAAGGGGATGTGGAGGTATCCCGAGGGCATGGGATGGAAAACCTGCCGCCACCAGCCTGCCTTGACCACGCCAATCTCGGGCCACCCTCGCCAACCGATCAATCTAACCGTTACGTTTCCCCAGATGGGGACCAGCCCTGACAGTCTTCAATCCATGCTAGTCGGCATGCCGATCCTCATTCCGTCACCACTTCCTTTCAGCATCCTTAAACCGCCGTCCCTGGCGAGCTCGTCTCCGACGGCCAGGAACCTGTCACCCTCGGAAAACTCACCACCCAACCCGGCCAAGGCGCTTCTGGAAAACCGACATCCCTGCGCGCCCCCAGCGGTAATCCCTCATGACCCCCTGCGCCTCTCGCTTTTCCTGGTCACTTGTCCGGTCACTCTTCCCGCCCGCCTGCAGCTCGAAATCCCCGTTCCAGGCTTTGAAGACATCCCGCGCGTTCTTGCCGCCCCAGCCGCGAAGCCTGGTTTGTGTTGGATAAAGACGTCATCAAAACTCGGCCTCCTGTTGGCCTAGATTTAAGTTGGCCCCCGAATTCGGTCAAAAACAGTTGTTTTTTCTTTAGAAACCGAGATTTTACCTAAAAAAGCAGTCAAAAAGACGATTTTCCGTTCCCAAGCGCAGCGGTTAGGTGGGCGGAAATCGCTTACTGAGGAGCAAAAGTGGCGTTTGGGGCTAGACCGAGCGTGCTCCAAAATAGCCTGCTTTACTCAGTTTAAGCCTTCCTCGAGCTTCTCAAAAAAACGTCAGACCTGTCGCTTTTTAGTTGTCAGCCCAGAGATGCGACCTCAGATTCGTTTTTCTTCATCACCCAAGCGCATCCCTACCCTCGCCCTCCTCGCTGCCGCTGCTACCGCTTCGGCCGCCACGACCACCGACAACAACTCTGCCACCGACTTCGCCGGCGATTTCACCTGGACGAATTTGAACCTCGCACAGTTTGACTCGACGCTCGGCACCCTCACCGGCGTCACCATCACTGTTAACTCCCTCACCATCGGTGGTTCCTTCAATGCCGCCGCTGTTGGTGCGCCCCTTACCATCAACGGCGCCACTGGCTCCGCCTCCATCCGGGGCTCCAATGCCAACCTCGGCTTCACTCAGGTCGACTCCACGGGTAATACGCTTACCCTCTCGCCGAATGTCCCCTTCATCATTGCTGAAGACGCCAACCAGACGTTTGATATTACCTCAATCACCACTGTCACTAGCCAGTCATACAACATCGACGCCTCCTTCTTCTCGGCTTACCTCGGCAATGGCTCCGTCACCTTCCAGGTGCGCAATTCCAACCCGAATGTGAATAGCGACACGATTGGTGATGTCACCTACGACCGATCCTTGGCCTCAGGCATCGCCGACATGACCGTGACCTACACCTATACCCCCGTCCCCGAGCCTTCCACCTACGGCATGATCCTCGGTGGTCTGGCCCTCGCTGGCGCGGCTCTCCGCCGCCGCCAGAAGGCCGCCAAGTAATCCCGGCCCGTCCAAAGACTGGGGCGACCTTCGGGTCGCCCCTTTTGTTTGCCGCCTTCGGTAGGGTTGTCCTGCTGGTTCGACCGCTGCCTTGGGTAGGGACGTTGCTACGCAACCTTCGGGGGTGTGAATCACGCGGATGTCAGCGAGATTCCCCGTTCTAGTCAGGAGCAAAAAGTGGCGTTGGGGGCTAGACCGTGCGTGCTTCAAAATAGCCTGCTTGTACTCAGTTTAAGCCTTCCTCGAGCTTCTCAAAAAACGTCCGACCTGTCCGCTTTTACTTGTCAGCCCTGAGGTGCGAGGGCAAACTCCAGACCTCTTCGTCGTCACCCATGCGCATCCCTATCCTCGGCCTCCTCGCTGCCGCTGCCACCGCTTCGGCCGCCACGACCACCGACAACAACTCTGCCACCGACTTCGCGGGTGATTCCACCTGGACGAATTTGAACCTCGCACAGTTTGACGCGACGCTCGGCACCCTCACCGGCGTGACCATCACCGTCAACTCCCTCACCATTGGTGGTTCCTTCAATGCCACTGCTGTTGGTGCGCCTCTTACCATCAACGGCGCCACTGGCTCCGCCTCCATCCGGGGCTCCAATGTCAACCTCGGTTTCACTCAGATCAACTCCTCGGGTAATGCGCTTACCCTCTCGCCGGGTGTCCCCTTCATCATTGCGGAAGACGACAATCAGACGTTTAACATTTCCTCAATCACCACTGTCACTAGCCAGTCATACAGCATCAGCGCCTCCTTCTTCTCGGCTTACATCGGCAACGGCTCCGTCACCTTCCAGGTGCGCAATTCCAACCCGAATGTGAACAGTGACACGAATGGTGATGTCACCTACAACCGATCCCAGGCCTCAGGCGCCGCCGACATGACTGTGACCTACACCTATACCCCCGTCCCCGAGCCCTCCACCTACGGCATGATTCTCGGTGGTCTCGCCCTCGCCGGCGCGGCTCTCCGCCGCCGCCGCCAGTCGGCCTAAGTTCCTGAGGTTATTGCAATTTGGCCCGGCCCTTGCGCCGGGCCTTTTTGTTGGTCCTTAGCCCCTTCGTGCGGTTTCGCCTCCTGCTTTGCCCCCTTTTCGCCCCGTTCCCTTCATCCTTTCATCCCTTCATCCCTTCATCCATTAATCCCTTCCTATCCTTCGCCCCTTCGAATCAACCGCCCCCTTCGCTCTTTATCCTTCGGTTCCTTCGAATCCTTCGCCTCCTTCGTATCCCCTCCCCTTTCGCCCCCTCCCATGTCCCCTTGGTTCAACCCGGCCCGCGAGCTCGACACCCTTTTGCGGCGCGTCGCCGCCTCCCTTCCCGCCCTCGGTTCCGCCTTCGACCCCCAAGTCCGTCCGGCCACCGACACGCGGCACGGCGATTTCCAGGCCAACGGCATCCTCGCCGCCGCCAAGGCCGCCAAGGCCAACCCTCGCGATCTCGCCGGCCAGCTGCTCGCCGCCCTCCAGGCCGAGGGCACCCTCGCCAAGGCCGGCCTCGAGGTCGAGGTCGCCGGCCCCGGCTTCCTCAACTTCCGCCTCACGCCCACAGCCCTCGCCGCGTGGATTGCCGCCTACCCCGATGCCGAAGCTTGGCGCAACGGTGCCTCCGCCTTGCTTGGCGGCCGCAAGGTGGTCATCGACTACCCCTCGCCCAACACGGCCAAGCAGATGCATGTCGGCCACCTCCGCCCGATTGTCATCGGCGAGGCCGTCGCCCGGCTGCTCGAGTTCTGCGGCGCGCGGCTCACGCGCGACAACCATATCGGCGACTGGGGCACCAACTTCGGCATCCTCATCCTCGCCATCAAGCGCAAGGGCTTCGTCCTCGACGCCGCCAGCCCCACCGCCCTCGAGGACCTCGAGGCCCTCTACAAGGAGGGCAGCGCCCTGACCAAGGCCGACCCCGCCGCGCTCGAGGCCGCCCGCGCCGAGCTGGCCAAGCTCCAGGCCGGCGACCCCGCCAACACCGCCCTCTGGGAGCGCATCGTCGCCGTCTCCAACGCCGCCTGCCAGCGCATCTACGACCAGTTCGGACTCCGCACCGACCTCACCCTCGGCGAGTCCTTCTACCGCGACAAGGTCGACCGCGTCTACCGCGAGCTGGCCGAGCTCGGCCTCGCCGAAGAGAGCGAGGGCGCCCTCGTCGTCTGGCACGATGACGTCCCCCGCTACTCCCGCCACGCCGAGACCAAGCTGCCCTTCATCGTCCGCAAGAAGGACGGCTCCTCCAACTACGCCTCGACCGACCTCGCCACCCTTCTTTACCGCGTCGAGCAGCTCGGGGCCGGGGAGATTGTCTACGTCACCGACGGCCGCCAGCAGGACCACTTCCAGCAGCTGTTCCTCACCGCCGCCAAGTGGTTCAAGGCCGCCGGTCGCCCCCTCCCGCGCCTCCGCCACGTCTGGTTCGGCACCATCCTCGGCGAGGACGGCAAGGCCATCAAGACGAAGTCCGGCGACCCCGTCCGCCTCCAGTCCCTCATCGACGAGGCCACCGCCAAGGCCTTCGACAAGGTCACCGAGAAAAGCCCCGACCTCCCGGAGGCCGAGCGCCGCGACCTCATCGCCCCCCGCATCGGCGTCGCCGCCCTCCGCTATGCCGACCTCGTCCCGAGCCGCACCATGGACTACCGGTTCTCGTGGGACAAAATGCTGGCCTTCGAGGGCAACACCGCCCCCTACCTCCTCTATCAGGCCGTCCGCGTCCGATCCGTCTTCCGCAACGCCGGCCTCCAGCCAGGCCAGGGCGAGACCGGCGCCACCCCGCCCGAGACGCCCGGCGAAATCGCCCTCGCCCGGAAGCTCCTCGGCTTCTCCGCCGCCCTCGACGAGGCCTGCTCCGGCCTCCACCCACACATCCTCTGCACCTACCTGCACGAGCTCGCCGGCGCCTACAGCTCGTTCTACGCCGACAACAAGGTGCTGGTCGACGACCCCGCCGTCCGGGCCCGGCGCCTCGCCCTCTGCGCCCGCACCTCGGCCCTCCTCGCGTCCGGCCTCCGTCTCCTCGGCATCGAGCCCTTGGAGAGGATGTAGGCGCCCGCGACGCGGGCGCCCGGGAACACAGGGGCACAGGGGCTCAGGGGCACGGACGAGACAGCTGCACGGGGGCTCAGGGGCACAGGGGCTCAGGGGCACGGACGAGACAGCTGCACGGGGGCTCAGGGGCACGGGGGCACGGGAGGTAGCAGAGGCGCGGGAGGTGACGGAATGAGTTTCACGCGTCACGAACCCAACCGAAAGCGCGTGTCGACCATGGACGCAACAGTTGGACGATTCGCCCCATGCTGACTCGGTACGGCGAGCGCTTGTCCATGCCTGCCTCCCATCCTTCCCTTTCTGTCTCTCCCTCCGCCACCTCCGTATCCTCCGCGACCTCCGCCACCTTGTGTCCCCCTCCGCCCCCTTGTCTCTTCCTTCGCATCCTCCGCCTCCTCCGCATCCTACGAATCCCTTTTGCCCTCTCTCCGTGCCGCTGTGCGCCGGCTTCGCGTCCCGTGCCCCCGAGCCCCTGTGCCCCTTTCCGGGGCCGTCAGGCCCCGGCGCCCCTGTGCGCTGTGCCCCTTCTCTGAATACACTTGCATCAACTTATCTTGATACGTTGATTCATGAAATGACTTCCGCTGGCTTCGTTTCCCGCCTGCGCGCCCCGGCCCCCGTGGTCTCGGTGGAGTTCTTCCCGCCTAAGACGCCCGAGGCCGTGGCGGCCATGCTGGCCGAGGCCGCCAAGCTCCGCCCCCTTGGCATCGACTACGCCTCCATCACCTACGGCGCCGGCGGCGCCACCCGCGGCACGACCCTCGCCGCCGGCAAGGAGCTGGTGGCCTTGGGTTATGGCGTCATCGGTCACCTGACTTGCGTGGGTCATCCCCGAGCCGAGCTGGAGGAATTGGTCGACGCCTATGTCGGCGCCGGTTTCGCCGGCTTGCTCGCCCTTCGTGGCGACCCTCCCAAGGGGGAAACGGGATTCAAGCCCCATCCTGAGGGCTTGCTCCACGCCGAGGACTTGGTCCGGCTCACCCGTGCGCGGGCAGGCGACCGATTGGCCGTCGGTGTGGCCGGTTTTCCGGAAGGACACCCCGATTCGTCCGATGCGACGTCCGACCTAAGGTTCTTCGCCCAGAAGGTCCTTGCCGGCGCCGACTTCGTCACGACCCAGCTGTTCTTCGACAACGCCGACTACCTCGCCTACGTGGCGCGGGCGCGCGCAGCCGGGGTCAACGTCCCCATCCTTCCCGGCATCCTCCCCGTCCGCTCGCTCAAGCAGGTCCGCAACTTCTGCGCGCTGAGCAAGGCGCGGCTTCCCCGCGAGCTCGAGGCCCGGCTCGAGGCCTGCGGCGACGACGAGTCCGCCCAGCTCCGGGTCGGCCTCGACTGGGCCCACGCCCAGATCAAGGGCCTCCTCGCCATGGGCGCCCCGGGCGTCCATCTCTACATCGTCAACAAGGCCGACACCGCCATCGACCTCCTCCGCCGCCTCTGAAAGGGGTCAGACCCGACGTCGGTTCCAAGGGCCGACGTCGGGTCTGACCCCTTAGGCTTGCGGGGCAGGGCGGGGCGGATTGCCTTGGCCCATGGACGTCCCCGCGAAGACCGCTCCCTGGCGCTGGGGCGACGCCACCCGCTGGGTTCTCTACGACTTCGCCCATACCTCCTACGCCATGGTGGTCCTCGCCTTGGTCTTTCCCCAGATGTTCAAGGAGACCTGGGCCTCCGGCCTCGATCCCGCCGCGGAGTCCGCCGCCTATAAGGTTACCCAGGCCATCCCCTGTCTCCTCGTCTTTCTCCTCGCTCCCTTCCTCGGCCAGCTGGCCTCCTCCGCCCGCTTCCGGCTCAACGGCCTGCGCTTCGCCATGATCGGGGGCGCGGCCATGACCGCCGCCATGGCTTGGCTGCCGTCCGATGGCTGGCAGGCGGCCAGCCTGCTCTACATCGGCTCCGCCGCCTGCTTCTACATCGGCGCGACCTTCTTCGACTCCATGCTGGTCGACTGCGCCCCGCCGGAGCGACGCCACATGGTCAGCGGGCTGTCCTTCTCCGCCGGCTTCGTCGCCGGCATCCTCATCCTCATCGTCCTCGGTTCCGGGCTCTTCAAGGACGGCATCTCGCCTGTCTTCGTCGCCGCCGCTGTCTGGTGGGCGGTCTTCGCCGCCCCCCTCCTCCTCCCGGCCGTCCCCGCCCCCGCCGCCCCGCCGCCACGCTTCCGCGACACCTGGGCCGCCACTCTCGCCACCGCCCGCGAGCTCTGGGCCGACGGCCGCATCCGCTGGTTCCTCCTCAGCTTCGTGCTCTACATCGACGGCGTTCACGCGGTGAAGACCACCGCCACCCATTTCGGCATCGTCCTCGGCTATAGCCTCGACGACCTCATCAAGGCCTTCCTCGTCGCCCAGATTGTCGGCGTGCCCGCCGCCCTGGCCTTCGGCTGGCTCGGCCAGCGCTTCGGCGCCACCCTTCTCATCCGCCTCGGCCTCGTCGCCTACCTCGGCATCTCGCTCTGGGGCGCCTTCCTCCTGCAGCCCGGCAACCTCGAACTGCTCGGGCTCGCCTTCCCGGGCGTCTGGCTCCTCGCCGGGCTGGTCGGCCTCGTGCAGGGCGGCGTCCAGGCCCTCAGCCGCTCCCACTTCGCCTCGCTCGTGCCCGCCGGGCGCGAGACCGCCTACTTCGGCTTCTACGGGATGATCGGGCGGTTCGCGTCCTTCCTCGGCCCCCTTCTCGGCGCCGCCGTCGGGTGGGTTCTCGCCGACCCCTCCGATCCCACCTCGGCCGAGCGCTGGGGCTTCGCCTCCTTCTCCCTGCTCTTCGTCGCGGGCCTGCTCACCCTCCGGCGCTCGCGCTTACCAGGGCAGTGAGTAGGTCTTGACGGTCGTCATGAAGCGCATGGCCTCGACCACGCCTTCCTTGATGCCCAGGCCGCTGTCCTTGATCCCGCCGAAGGGGGTCGACTCCAGCCGGTAGCCGGGCACCTCGTTGATGTTAACCGTGCCGGCGCGGATGCCCTTGATGGCCTTGACGGCCGACTCAAGCGAGGTGGTCACCACGCCGCTCGAGAGCCCGTAGTCGGTCGCGTTCGCCAAGGCCACGGCGTCGTCGAGCCCGTCCACCGCCAGGATGGGGGCGAGCGGCCCGAAGCATTCGTTGCGCGCCAGGTAGGCGTCGCGCGGGACCCCGCCCAGCACCGTGGGCTCCATCAGCGCCCCGCGCCGCGCCCCCCCGTGGAGCACCTTGGCGCCCCGCGACTCCGCCTCGCGCACCGCCGTCTCGAGGCGCTCCGCGGAGCGCGCGTCGATCACCGTGCCGACGCGCGTGGCCTCGTCGGCCGGGTCGCCCGCGGGGTAATCCTTGGCCGCCGCCAGCAGGCGCTCGGTGAACGGCGCCAGGACCTTCCGGTCGACCAGCAGCCGGCGGATGGCCGTGCAGCGCTGCCCGCTGTTGCGGAAGCAGCCCTCGGCGGCGAGCTTGGCCGCGAGGTCGAGGTCGGCGTCCGCGAGGACGATCAGGGGCGAGTGCCCCCCGAGCTCAAGGCAGAGCTTCTTGTAGCCGGCGGTGGCGGCGATCTCCGTGCCGACCGCCGCGCTTCCCGTGAAGGTGACCAGCGAGACGCGCGGGTCGCGGATGAGCGGCTTCGTCACCGCCTCGAGCGAGCCGTGCAGGCAGCTGAGCATCCAGCCGGGAAGCCCGGCCTCGTGGAGGAGCGCGGCCAGCGCGCCCGCGGTCAGCGGCGTCTTCTCCGAGGGCTTGAGGATGACGGGCGCGCCCGCGGCGATGGCGGGCGCGAGCTTGTGCGCCACCTGGTTGAGCGGGTGGTTGAACGGGGTGATGGCCAGGACGAGGTCGAGCGGCTCGCGGGTGGTGTAGACCTTGCGCGCCTTGCCCTGCGGGGTGATGTCGCACGAGAACACCTGCCCGTCGTCCCGCAGCGCCTCCATCGCCGAGAACTCCAGCACGTCCAGGGCCCGGCCCACCTCGTAGCGGGTTTCCCGGAGGCAGAGCCCCGACTCCGCGGTCATCATGCGCGCGAAGGCCTCGCGCCGCTCGGCCAGCAGGGCGGCCGCCTTGCGCAGGACCTGGCTTCGCGCGTGGCGGGTGAGCGGCTCGCCCCCGGCCAGGTGGGCGCGGACCGCGGCCTCGGCCTCGGCGGCGCCGACCAGGGCCACGCGGCCGACCCTCGCGCCGTCCCAGGGGCTGAGGACGTCGAGGTGGCCGGACCCGCCCGCGGGGCGTCCGGCCAGTGAGCTGGATTGTTCGATCATGGTGCGATTAAGGGGCGACCGCCACGCGCTGCCAACGCCGGGTGCGGGTGAGCGCGAAGGCCTCCTCCAGCGAGCCAAGGGGCAGGGCCGGGCTGACGAGGCGGTCGAAGGGCAGCGCCTTGCCCGCCTTGGCCAGGAAGCCGAGGGAGGCGGCGAGGTGACGGGGGGCGTAGTTGTGGAAACCACGAATGGTGAGACAGCGTCGAATGACGGCCTCGCCGGTCAGGTCGAGGCGAGTCTCGGGATGGACCATGCCCGCCCAGACGTAGGTCGCGCCGGGTCGGAGGCAGGCGACGCCCTCGGGCACGACCGCCGAGGCGCCCGCCACCTCGATCGCGAGGTCCGCGCCCTTGCCGCCGGTCGCCGCCATCAGCCTGGCCTTGGAGGCGGCCCATGAACCCGGATCCGCCGGCAGGGGGATGCCGCCGAAGGCCTCGACGGAGGCCAGGCGCTCCGCGCTGAGGTCGGCGCAGAAGACCGTCCCGACCCCCAGCGACCTGAGCCAGGCCACCGCGTAGATGCCGAGCAGGCCGCCGCCCTGCACCAAGGCCGCGCGGCAGGGCTTGGGCAACGCCTCCAGCGCGCAGGCGACGGTCGCCAGGGCGCAGTTGGCCGGCGCGACCCAGCTGTCGGGCAGCGAATCGGGGACCGCGAGCACGGCGGTGCCCGGGCGGAGCACGATGTGCGAGGCGTAGCAGCCGTTGAGCCCGCTCCCGCTGTCGAGCCCGGCGTGGCCGTACTTGAAGAGCTTTTCGCACTTCTGCGGCAAGTCCCACTCGGCGCAGGCCGAGCAGCACCCGCAGCTGTCCGCGAGGGTCCAGGTCACGCGGGCTCCCACCTCGACCCCGGGCCGGGCCGAGGCC
>JBKDBK010000033.1:0-5196 GCA_046315175.1 Opitutia bacterium
CCTGCACCAGCAGCTTGCCGGCCGACTCCATGCCCTTCTTGACGGTCAGCCACTTCGCGCCCCACTTCTCTTTCCCGACGGCCTCGTAGGCGTCGCGCAGCGCCTTCTCCGCCGGGTGACCGGGCGGGAAGATGAAGGCCGCGGAGAATGCGGGCTTACCCTCGCCGTTCACGGTCTTGGCCTCGAACAGCGCGGGGAAGGCGATACGGACGTTCTTAATCATCAGTTTCATGTCGTCGACTCCTGTCGACAGTGGTTCGGGGATTCCTTGCGGAGACGGGCGGTGGTCTCCTCGATTGCCCTCACGCGGGCGAGCCGGTCTGCGTTGGTGACGTCGGTGTCGGCTGCGCGGATGAGGGCGACGATCGCCTCGATGGGGAGCAGGTTGTGCGGCGGCTTCATCTCCTATGCCCCGATCGGTCGTGGAACAATCGGAGCTCGGCGGAGTGCCCGAGGTTGGCGGGGCGACCGTGCTCCGCCGTTCTCCGGTGGTAGGGGAGCTCGCAATAGGCACGCTTCAACTTGCGAACGACCTGACGGAACGTCTCCGGCTTCGAGAGGATCCGACCGACGATCCGCAGCCGCTTCGCTGCGCGCCCGTTCATACGAGACCCTCCTCGCCGGTGAGCTCGAATTCCTCGGCGCTCGCGGCGCCGGTGACGGCGGGCCGCTTGTCGGACTCGGGCGCGACGGAGATGCCGCCCTCGGGCTGGGTGATGAGCGGCCCCAGCTTCGGCCACTGGCGCGGCCCGATGACGCCCTCCTTCGCCAACTTCTCGGCGGTCGTGGGCGAGATGAGCGAGTAGTCGAACATCCGGTCGTGCGGCACGCGCATCGCGCGCAGCGCTTCCTCGGCCTGGGCGGCGTCCGACCAGCGGCGCGCGCCGCGACGGCCCTGCACCAGCTTGAACCCGCGGATCGTCTTGCCGGCCAGCATGCGGCGCTCGGTCTCGCCGCGGACGGCCTTGCACCAGGACTCGATGAGCTCGACCTTGGACATGCAGACGGCGAGCCACTCGTCTTCAACCGGGCTCGGATCGGTGTCGGGCGTGAGCTCGGCGAATTCCTCGGGCGTCGCCGGTGCCGGCTGGCCGGTCGTGAATTCCGCGACCTCGTCCCGGTACGCGGGGCATGTCGCCTTCGCGGCGCAGAATCGACACTGCTTCTCGCCGGGGATGCGCGGCGCGCTGGGCTCGAGGGTGGCGGCCACGCCGCGGCGGAAGCGCTGAACGTGGGCGTCCATCTCCTCGCGGGTCTGGACCCACTCGTCGACATGGTCGAGGCGCGGCTGGGGGATGACCATCCGGACGGTCTCGAATTCGCCGACCATCTCGAGCTCGTACATCGCGCCCAGGGCGTAGAGGAGCATCTGCTCGTTGCCCTTGGCCTCGACGCGCACGCCGCGCCCGTACTTGAGGTCGTGGACTTGGAGCTCGCCGGTGCTGAGCGAGTAGGCGATCGTGTCGGCCGTGCCCTTCTCGCCTGGCAGGCCGATCGCGGCGCCGTGCTCGACGCGCTGCTCGACCATGAGCTCCATGCCGACGGCCATCGCGTCGATCGTGTCGAGGTACTGCTGGACGAAGGCCGCCATCTCGTCGTCGACCTCGAAGGTTCGGCCCGACTCGACGGTGATGACGCGGCCGATGAACGCGGCGGCCGGCTTGCCCTCGGTGCGCGCTATCGCGGCGAGCTCATGCGCGGCGGTGCCCTCGTCGGCGAAGGTGCTGGACTCGTCGACGACGTCCGCGGTCGCGGCGATCGAGCCGGGGCAGGCCATCCACTGCGCGGCCTTCGACGGGCCGTAGCGCGAGTGCAGGGTGATCGGGCGCTCGCTCACTTGAGAGCCTCCTCGCACGCGGCGACGACCTGGGCGTAACGGTCGGGCGTGACGTCCTTGAGCGACGAGGCGCCGAAGGTCGCCAGCACCGCGACGGCGGCGTCGCGCGACCTCATCCGGGCGACCTTCGTCACGACGGCGGCGGCGGCCTCGTAGGTGAGGGCGGCAGGCGCCTCGACCTTCGCGGGCTCCGCCTTCGGGGCGTGCCGGCCGTCCAGCGCGGTCGCCGCCTCGCCAGCGGTGAGGGGCTCGCCAGCGGCGGCCTTCGCTGCGGCCTGGTCAGACGCCTCGCGTTTCTCGGCGGGGGTCTTAGCCGGCTTCGCGGCCCTGTGCTCGGCCTTCGACACGGCGGTCGTTTCGTCGATGACGACCGTCGTGTTCTGCGGCGCGTTGTGCGACAGGGCGGCCAGAACGACGTCGAGCGAAGAACGATCGTGGATGGTGAGGGTGACGGGGAACATGGGGGTCTCCGGGGTTACGGGCGATGCGCGCCGCGGTTGAACAGAAGGACCGCGGCGAGCGCGGCGAGGTAGACGAGGACGTAGGTCATGGTTGTGACAATCGGTAGGTTGTAGATCAGAACGCGAAGCCGAAGCGCAGGGCGAGCACGGTCGCCGGCGACTTCTCGCCGACCGGGGGCAGGACGACGCCCTGGACGACGAGGCGGGAGACGCGGAGCTCGGCGAGCGGGCCGGCGAAGGGGACGACCGCGTAGTCGTAGCCGGTGGCGAGGCCGCCGAAGGCGCCCAGCCGGACGGGACCGAGCGCGATCGGAGTCCACGCGGCGCCGACGTAGAAGCTAGTGCGCGAGATGCTGTTCTCGTAGACGCCTGCCGTGACCGACCAGGACTCGGCGACCTGGCGCTGCACGCCGATGCCGATGTTCCGCTCGTTGTACTCGCGGTCGGTACCGTAGTGCTTCGATACCCAGCCGGTCGTGACGACGGTCTCGGCGCGGACGAGGCCGCAGGATCCGATCCCGATGAGGATGGTCCCGGCGGTAATCAGTGCGAGGGCGAGACGTTGATTGGTTCGCATGGTTGTGACAACGTGGCGGTTGTGAATCAGGCCGAAATGGCGACGAAGTAGTCGCGCGCGGCGGGGAGCTCGAAGAACCAGGAGGAGCGGCCGAATCGGTTGACGGCACCGTACAGCGTGACCAGCTTGCCGTGGCCGCGCTCGACCTGGGATTCGACCAGGTGCGCGCCGTTGCGGGTTTCGAGAATCTTGTGCGGGGTCATGTCGTCAGTCCTGTTTGCAGGTCGGTAGGGTGAGAGTACAACCGTGCGGTTGTAGCGTCAAGCGGGCGGTTGTGACTCAGGCCGAGATGAGGCCGGTGAACATTCCGGCGACCGGGTAGTGGCGCTCGATGAAGTCGATGGCGCCGGCGCGCGTCGTGTCGACGAGGTCGCCGTGAGGCCATGCGCGCGGGTGCGCGCACCACAGCGCCGGCCCCCAGGCGGGGCGGCTGCGCTGGTACACGCGAGCACCGTCGGCTTCGCGCACGTACTCGATGCGGCCGTTGGTGGTGCGCTTGATCCAGCCGGCGGGGAGCTTGGTGGCGGTCATGTCGTCAGTCCTGTTTGCAGGTCGGTAGGGAGAGAGTACAACCGTGCGGTTGTGGCTGTCAAGCAGAAAATCACAGTTCCCGCTCGACGCGCTCGAGGGTCTCCTGCAATTCGACCAAGTCGACCCGCAGCATCATCCGCTCGGCGCCGGTCAGATCCGGCCGGGCGAGTTTTGCAGTTACCTCGTCGATCATCGCGCGAGTCGATCGCGCGATCTGCGCCAGGAGTTCGGCCGGGATCTTGACGCTTCGGGTTTCGGTCATGGTGGGCTCGTTCGTTTCCGAGCCACAACTTTACGGTTGTTGCCGAACCACTGCAACGACCGTCTGTCGGGGACAGGCGGCAGTCACGAAATCCGGTTTAGCAACCGAGCGATTTGTGCGGCGGATCGCCCGATACGGTCAGCGGCGTCGGTCATTTCGGCCAGCAGCGCGAGCACCTCGTCACGTGGCAGGCTGACGTCGGGCTTGGTCTGGCGGGTCAGGCTGGCAAGTGACCCCAGGTCGGCGAGCACCTGCGCCGTCTCCGATTTGCGGCCCAGCACCGCGACCAGTGGGGCAACCTTGTCGCGCGACGGAACGTCGAGGCCGCGCTCCCACTTGCTGACCGCTTGCTGGCGGATTCCGAGCAGTTTGGCGAGGCCGGCCTGGGAGAGTTTCATCCTCTCCCGGTCCGCTGCGATGGCCTTTGAAAGCCGGTTCATTTATTACAACCCTTCCGTTGTATCTCGGAACGTTACGACTCGGCCCGCCGCCCGTCAATCCTCGGATTTGCGTAATGGGCATCCGTTCGGATAGGATCCCGGCGGTTGTACAACGGAACGGTTGTCATGGCGCAACGAACAGGTATCGAACGGGCGATCGAGAAGGCGGGGAGCCAGACGGTTCTCGCGACTGAGCTCGGGGTCTCGCAGCAGGTTGTCTCGCGCTGGATGCGCCGCGGCTGGGTTCCCGCCTCGCGCGTTCCGGAAATCGCGAAGCGCTTCGGAGTGCCGCGAGCATCGCTCATCGAGCCCCGCCTGCGCGCGTTGCTCGGATGACATCGCTCGATCGCATTGCGGCGCCTGCGCCGCTGCGGGCGCTTCGCGGCTGGCTGGTCTGGCGCCGGGTCCAGGACGGCAAGAAGGTCCGGAAGGTGCCTTACTATGCCGCCGGCGGCGCGCGCACTCAGCACGGCACCGAGGACGATCGCGCGCGCCTCGCAACCTTCGACCAGGCGCTCGCCGCGGCGCGCAAGGGGCGCTTCGACGGCATCGGGTTCGCCACGCTGCCGGAGTTCGGCGTCGTCGCGCTCGACTTCGACAACGTCATCCACGACGGCGAGCTCGAGCCGCGGGTCGCGACGCTGGTCGCCGGCACTTACGCCGAGCGCTCGCCGTCGGGCCGCGGCGTGCGGGCCTTCTTCACCGGCGAGCTCCCGGATCGCAAGACCCGCGACGTCGAGGTTTTCCACTCGGCCGGCTTTGTCACGGTCACCGGCGACGCGCTCGACCATGTCGGCCTGACCGTCGGCCCGGACGACATCGCGCCGGTCTCGCCTGCGCTGCGCGCGCTGGTCGGCCCCATCGACGAGGATCCGTTCGCCGGGCTCGAGCCGCGGATCGGCCTGACCGACGACCAGCTCGCCGAGCTTCTTACCGTCCAGGATCCCAACGCGCACCATGACGAATGGATCCGCGTCGGGATGGCGCTGCACCATGAGACGGCCGGCCAGGGATTCGACTTGTGGGATGCTTGGTCGTCGAAGGGCGAGACCTACCCCGGCACCGACGCGCTGCGCCGGCGATGGGAG
>JBKDBK010000034.1:0-2699 GCA_046315175.1 Opitutia bacterium
CTATTTGATTTAAACTTTTATTAAATCTGCTTTTTAAATATTCTACTATGCTTTCTTTAGGTAAGAAATCTAATTCCCCTTTTTCAAAAATCCAATCCAATACCTCTATTTCTGCTTCTAAAGCTTTGTTTACATTTCTTCTAATTTTAAGTTCCATATCATTATCAAACCAATCAGGGTTTTCACTTCTGATGATTTTAATCAATTCTTCTCCGAACTTAGCGTGTAAATTTTCCTCTCTAGCTGTAGCTGAAATAACAGAGTTAAAATTAGATAATACGTTTTTATGTTTCTTAAAAGAAGATACAATTAAGAATTGTGAAAATAGACTTGCGTTCTCTACTAACAGAGTAAAGAGAATTAAAGATTTTGTAAACTCTTTATTTGATTTTGAGTAAACTCCTTGTAAGTATTTAGTTAAGTAATCTGAACGACCTTGCATACATGGAATGTCAATTACTTTATCAAACTCGTCTTCTAGCCCTAATAATGTAAGTAATTTCTCATAAGTTAATTGGTGAATTACTTCATTACCTGCAAAAGTATGTCCTACGATAGCTATTTCTGTTTTTGGCATTCTCATGTCTATTCTAGCCCAAAAAGTTTTCACTTTATTTTCTATGACTCCAATAGCTAACATTGCTTTTTTGACAATATCTCTCTCTTTGTCTGACAGCTTTACTAAAAAATCGTTTACATCTCTATCATAAGTAAAATGTTCAGGAGTCCAAAAACTCTCATGTATTGCATAAGCATATTTAATTAAGTGCGGATGTTCATAAGGCTTAATAGCCCTTCTTTGTTCAAAAATACTCATTTTAAATTGTTGTTTTCATGGTTTATATTTATTTAATCATTATCGACAAAAAACCCTGCCATTTTAAATTGCGACAGGGTGTTATTTATAATATGAGCCAAGCCTTTTTAAAAAATTTACTTTCTCATTGACTATCTCGGATAGTCCTTAATTTCTTTTACAAATTTACAACAAATTTTTTATACTTGCAAATTTATTATAATTTTTGTTTTCCTACCAATTTTTAAAGTTTTTCTCAAAATTCTGTAATATCTCTAAAACTTGTTTTTGTACTTCTAACATTTCTTCTACTGTTGGTAAAATAATTTGTTTTTCTTTTACATATTGTTCTAAAGCCATTGAAACTCGTGGAAAATACCATTTATCAGAGAACATATATTTTTCTTCTGTTTCATCTTTTTTTGTGCGGATTCTTTCCTCTTCAAACACTAATACAATCCCACTATACCCATCGTGTTCAAGAGTGTAGTTATCGTCTAATTTTACTTTCTTGGAATTTTTAAACAAGTTGTTCATCTTTTATTTCTATTTTATATGTTGAATTTGCTGTTTTAATTATATTATTTTCTAAATCTATTGAATCTACTCTTGATGTCCAAGCGCATAATAAATCTTCTTTAGGAATTACTGCATCACCTATTTTAACATCTTCAGGAGAAGTGTAAAGATAAAACTGATAACCTACTTGAGGCTCTTCAATACAATAACCTTGGACACTTCTATCTCCCACTAACATGTCCTGGCGAAATTTACCATCTAATTTTTCTAAAATTACGTATTTACCCTTTAGTTCCATAATTTATTCTGCTATATCATAAGTAAAATACATATCCTCTATATCTTCAATACACCCATATAATAAATCAAAATCATTATAGTATCTAGGATATTCCCCTGTTTCTAAATATTTAATAGCTAAAGAGTAATCTTCTGAATTTAAATTACCTTTGTCTACTAATCTTTCGTGCTCTTCTTTTAAAGCTTCTGCTAGTTTTTGTTTTCTGTTCATTTTATTTTGTTTTTAATAAAGTTCACTTTGTTCTCATTTTTTCGCGCCAAAAAATAAAGAAACAGAATAGATGCCTTGGTATTATTGAGGCACACTTTAATAGCTTCCATACTATTCTGAATCTTTAAAAAGTGAATCAAAAAATTTCCGCCTCAGCTAAAAAATATCATCACACGCTAAAACTTATCCAAATGGTTGAGGTATCTAAACAGAATCATCTATTCTCAATCTACATAATTTCAAAGCAGTAGCTTTTTTAAGGTTCAAACCCAAACTGTACCTGATTTAACCCTTAACTATAAAGTCTCTAAGTTTGTCTTAGCTAATGTAGATACTACACTAAGGTAACATTGTCGGTTTGTGGAGAAATGGTCACTCGCAGACAGATATAAGTACCTATTCAGGCTTTTACTATAAAAACTTAGCTTATATTACTCAAATCCCCATTGACAGCTTAAACATCGCCTGCACAGCATTGTTTGAGATAATTAAGTGGTTAATCATATATAAAGCATAATAACCTTTTAAAAGCCTGCCAACTACAAATAAATATTTTTTAAAAAAGAACTCACCTATTCAAGATTAAGGAATACAACTTACGTATTTTACTGATGTTTCTCCATCGGTTGTATTATACTCAGTAAACAAACACACTTTCTTGTTAGTTCTAGTAATACGGAAGGAATTTACTCACACTCATTGTCCTTCGTGCTGAAATGGTGCTTTCTTTGTCTCTATTACTTTGTTTACTTTTCTTATTGTTCTTTCTGTTTTTTATCCGCCGTAAAAATGCTCTTCAATAGCTTCTTCTACTTCGTCTTTGTCTAATTGAGCATCGTCTTCGCAATATTGTAAAAATTCACTCATTAATCC
>JBKDBK010000035.1:0-7656 GCA_046315175.1 Opitutia bacterium
CCCCTAGAGAGCTAGAGAGCTAACGAGCTAGTGAGCCACATACCCGAGCCCCTGAGCCCCCGTGACCCTGACTCCTGTCACCTAAATTGGTGCGGGTAACCAGATTCGAACTGGTGTCACCACTTTGGAAGAGTGGGGTCCTACCACTGAACGATACCCGCGTTCCGGACCTCGCCACGCTCGCCCCGAATTCCCGATGGGTCAAGGCAAGGCTGCGGCCCATCCCGAACAAGGGATGAAAGAGATGAAAGGACGAAGGGATAATGTCAGCCGCTCGGCGGCAGGCCTCCCTCCGCCCGATGTTCCCCTTTGATTTCCTCTCCGCCTTGCCCCTTTATCCCCCGGTACCTCCCTCTTCCCCGCTCTCCACTCCTCGCACCTCACACCTCGCCCCTCGCTCCTCAACATGCCCGACGTCCTCCTGTTCGCCGCCCCCACCGTCAACGCCGACATGCGCTGGTTCTCGCGCTTCAAGGCCGGCGACCCTTTCCCCGCCTTCTCCCATCGCGGCAAGAAGGTCGGCCTCCTCCCCCTCCTCGAGGTCGGCCGCGCCAAGACCGAGTCCGACTTCGATGTCGTCCTGAACCTCACCGAGATGATCAAGGAGGCCCGCGCCAAGAACCCCAAGGCCGGCGTCGCCGAGGTCATCGCCCTCGCCGCCAAGGCACGCGGCATCCGCCGCTTCACCGTGCCCCATGATTTCCCGGCCGGACTCTGGGAGAGCCTGCGCGAGCTCGGCCTGAAGCTCGAGCTGCCCGGCAAGGGACGCGACGAGCGCGCCGCGCCCCAGGTCTTCCCCCAGCGCGCCCTCAAGGACAAGGTCGACGCCGCCGGGATCGCCGCCGGCAACCGCGGCTCCTCCGCCGCCTTCAGCGCCGTCGAGCGAATCCTCCGCGCCTCCACCATCAAGGGCAGGTGGGTCCGCTGGAAGGGCCGCATCCTCACCGCCGAGGACCTCCACGCCGCCGCCCACCAGGCCGTCCTCGAGGTCGGCTGCATCAACGACCACGGCCTCATCATCGCGCCCGGCGACCAGGCCGTCGATTGCCACGCCGCCGGCACCGGCCCCGTGCCCGCCCACGAGCCGATCGTGGTCGACATCTACCCGCGCCACATCGCCACCGGCCTCTACGGCGACATGACCCGCACCTACCTCAAGGGCAAGGCCTCCCCCGAGCGCCGCCGCATGATCCAGACCGTCAAGGACGCCCACGCCGCCGCCCTCAGGGCCCTCCGCGCCGGCGTCACCGGCGCCGCCGTCTACGCCGCCGCGGCCGACCTCATCAAGGCCCGCGGCTACTTCACCGGAAAGAAGGGGGGCGTCTACGTCGGCTTCTTCCACGGTCTCGGCCACGGCCTCGGGTTCGACGTCCATGAGTCGCCCTCCCTCTCGCCCGCCGCCCACCAGCCCCTCGAGCCCGGCCACGTCGTCACCATCGAGCCCGGCCTCTACTACCCCGGCCTCGGCGGCTGCCGCTTCGAGGACGTCGCCCTCGTCACCAAGACCGGCCACAAGCTTCTCTCGCGCCATCCCTACGCCTGGGAGATTCCCTGAGATGACCCGGGCGCGGGGCAGGGCGGGATCCCACACGACCCTCATCGAGGCGGCCGTCCCCCTCGTCCGCCGCCTCGACCGCCTCGGCCGCGTCTCCCGGGGCATGATCGAGGCTGGCATCGGCGCCCGCGGCCACGCCGTCAAGGTCACGCCGCTCCCCGGTTGCCTCCGCCTCACGGTCGTATCCAAAGGCTCACGACAAGAGCTCCACGCCTACGGCATCCCCCTCGCCGCCGTCGCTGCGATCCTCGCCGATCCCGAGTTCCGGGCCTACAAGGTCAACCTCCCCCATGGTCCCGCTTCCTGAGCCCGACCGCGAGGTCTCGGTCGCCGATTGGTCCGCCGCCGGCCCCGGCTGGAGCCGCCTCCCCTACCTCGCGCGCTTTCCCGGCCGGCGCCTGCCCCCCGCGTGGGAGGGCGGCGTCATCGGCCGACACGCCGCCGTCCTTGAGAGCGGTCCCACCGGCCGCCTCACCCTTCTCCTGCCGGACGCCCGTCGCGCCTGGTCCTTCGATTCCGACGGGCGCGCCCGCCTGCGTCTCGACGGCGGAGGCGCCGACCTCGGCCGCGTCGACGCCCTCGCCTGGCTCGACCGCTGGGCGCGCGACAACCGCGCCCCCCGCCTCGCCGGCTGGCCCGCCTTCCAAGGCGGGCTCGTCGCCGCCCTCGGCTACGACCTCGCCGCCACCTTCGAGCCCGTCCACCCCCCGCCGGCCGATCCCGCCCTGCCTCGCGCCGTCTTCCTCGAGGCCGACGAGGCTCTCGTCCACGACCGCGAGACCGGCGACCTCATCGCCGTCGTCCTCTGCCACGCCGACGACTCGCCCGACGCCTTGCACGCCCGCGCCCGCGCCCGCGCCCAGTCGCTCGCCCGCGTCTGGGATCACGCCTGCACCGCCCCCGCCCCCCCGCTCGCCCCCCCCGGCGAGCCCGTCCCCATCCTCGCGGCCTCCCTTGAATCCGAGGAATTCGCCGACGCCGCCCGCGCCGCCCAGGACTACATCGCGGCCGGCGACACCTACCAGGTCAACCTCTCCACCCGCCTCGACCTCCCCGTCCCGGTCTCCGGACTCCTCGCCTACGAGGCGGTCCGCGCCACCAACCCCTCGCCCTACATGGGCTACCTCCGCCTTCCCGGCGCCGAGCTCGTCTGCGGCTCCCCCGAGCTCCTCGTCGAGACCCTCGGCCCGCGCATCGCCTCGCGCCCCATCGCCGGCACCCGCCCCCGCACCGGCGACGAGCCCGCCGACGGCGCCTTCGCGCGCGAGCTCGCCGCCGACTCCAAGGAGCGCGCCGAGCACCTCATGCTCGTCGACCTCCTCCGCAACGACATCGGGCGCGTCGCCGCGCCCGGCACCGTCCGCGTCCCCGAGTTCATGGCCATCGAGCGCTACTCGCACGTCATGCACCTCGTTTCCCAGGTCGAGGGCCGGCTCCCCGAGCCCCCGCCGCCGCCCGCCGACGTCGTCCGCGCCCTCTTCCCCGGCGGCACCGTCACCGGCGCCCCCAAGGTCCGCACCCTTCAGGTCATCGCCGAGCTCGAGCCCGTCGCCCGCGGCTTCTACACCGGCTCCGTCGGCTGGATCGCCGCCTCCGGCGACCTCTGCCTCAACATCGTCATCCGCACCCTCACCCTCGCGGGCGGCCGCTGCCTCGCCCAGGCCGGAGCCGGCGTCGTCGCCGACTCCGTCCCCGGCCGCGAGCACGAGGAATCCCTCCGCAAGGCCCTCGCCCTCCGCGTCGCCCTTGGCCGCATCCCCTCCCGATGAGCTCCGTCTGGCGCAACGGCACCCTCGTCCCGGGCGACGCCGCCCCGGGCTCCTTTCCCCCGGGCGCCGCCCTCTTCGAGACCCTCGCCGTGCGGCAGGGCAGGGTGGAGTGCCTCGCCGACCACCTCGCCCGCCTCGCCCGCGGCCTCGGCCACCTCGCCCTCCCCCCCGGCCCCCTCGCCTCGGGCGACCTCGACGCCTGGCGCGACGCCTTCGCGGCCCTCGGGAAAAGCGACGGCATCCTGCGCCTCGTCGCGGGGCCCGGCTTCGAGGAGCTCGGCCTCCGCGCCCTCCTTCCCTCGCCCCCCGTCTTTAGTCTCCAAAATCTTAATACTGTTCGCGACGGCCCCGAGTGGCTCCCGCGCCCCAAGTCCGCCCCCTGGGCCAATTCCCTCGCCGCCGCCGTCGAGCTCCGCCAGTCCGGCGCCGGCCCCGGCGTCGAGGGCGTCCAGCTCGACGCCCTCGGCCGCGTCAGCGAGGGCTCGCGCTCCAGCCTCGCCTGGGTCGAGGATGGCGAGCTGCGCCTGCCCTCCGACGCCACCGGCCGCCTCCCCGGCACCGCCCAGGCCCAGCTCACCGCCGTCGCCGGCCTTCCCGCGCGCCCCGTCGCCTCGCCCGTCCCCACCCGCGCCTCCGCCGTCCTCCTCCTGCGGTCAACCCTTCCCGGCGGCGGCGCCCCGGTCGCGTCCTGGCACGACGCCTCCGGCCGCGCCCTCTGGGCCGCGGCCGACCTCGCCCCGGCGCGCGAGCTCCTCGCCCGCCTCGCCGACCACCGCGCTCAGCGCGCGGTCAGCCTGGCGTAAAGGGGAAGCGCCGCCGCCAGGGTGAACAACCCGGCGAACAGCACGCTGACCAGCGCCGAGGCGCACAGCAGGCCGAGCTGGTTGGCCAGCCGCGTTACATCGTCGCCCTTCCTCAGCTGGAGGAAGCTCGCGACAAACAGCGCGAAGCCCGTGGCCAGCATGCCCAGCAGCGCGCTCCCCGCGTGGTTGAAGTACAGGCTGGTCAGCCAGCCCAGTTCCCGCGGGTCGCCCTGGATCGCGGCCACCAGGATCGGCTGGGCCCGGAACACCATCATCCCCGCCAGCGCCGGCAACCCTGCCGTCATCGCGCAGGCGAGCAGGGAGACGCGGCGGGCGTTCGGGTGGTCCATGGCGTTTTCTGCCCGCGCCGGCGCGGGCGGTCAACCCCGTCCCGCTTCGCCCTCGCCATAACGCCTTCGCCCCCCACCATCCGCGGCATCCGCATGGAAGGTCAAACCTGGCTCTGGATCATCTTCGTCGCCCTCAACCTCAAGGCCGCGGGCATCTCCCTGCTCCACGGCATGGTCACTGGATTCACCGCCGAGGAGCTCGACCGCATCCGCCCCGACCACCCCTCGGCCGCGGCCGCCCTCGAGCGCTGCCGGGACGACAAGGCCAATGTCCTCGCCGCCTTCGACCTGCTCCATTCGGCCTTCGTCGGCATGAGCGCGCTGCTCGGCGGCATCCTCCTCGGCGCCGAGATTCTCACCCGCTCGGGCTCCGGTTGGCCGGCCGCCCTCCTCGTCGCCCTCGCCCTCGTCGCCCTCTCCTTCGTCCTCGCCTGGGCCACGGGCATGCTGCCCCGCAAGGTCGGCGCCCACCTCCGCCTCCGCCTCACCCCCGTCCTCGTCCCCTCGCTCATCCTCGTGCGCGGCGTCGGCGGCCTCCTGCGCCGCCTCGGCCGCCTCCACGACGGCCTCGCGCCCCCCGTCGACCCCGCCACCGACCAGGCCGACGCCGAGATCGGCAGCGTCGCGCGCGCCGCGGCGCGAGCCGGCAAGATCACCCACGCGGAGAGCAACCTCGTCGCCAACGCCGTCCGGCTCGACGACATCCCCGTCTCCCAGGTCCTCACCCCTCGGCCCGTCGTCACCGCGCTCGACGCCTCCCTGACCATCGCCGACGTCCAGCGCCTCTACCCCTCGCTTCCCCACGGCCGCCTCCCGGTCTGGGACGGCAACCCCGACCGCGTCGTCGGCCTTGTCCGCCGGCGCGACCTCCTCAAGGCCGCCGGCGAGGACCGCCACGCCGTCACCGTCCGCGAGCTCATGGGCAAGCCCCACATCCTGCCCGAGAACGCCTCGCTCGCCGACGCCCTCCACGGCCTCGTCCGCAACCACCAGCAGCTCGCCGTCGTCGTCGACGAGTTCGGCGCCTTCTCCGGCGTCATCACCCTCGAGGATATCTTCGAGTCCCTCCTCGGCATGGAGATCTACGAGAAGGACGACCCTCATCCCGACATGCGCGAGCTTGCCCGGCAGCGTGGCCTCCGCGCCCCCCGCAAGCCCGCCGACGACCCGCGTCCGGGCGCCTGAGATCCATGCGCCCGACCGAGACGCCCACCCCCGGCTTCTGGGTCCACGACCTCGACCCCGTCGCGCTCCGCTTCCCCGAGGGCTGGCCGATCCACGGCATCCATTGGTACGGACTCGCCTACGCCGCCGCCTTCCTCGCAGGCGCCTGGCTCATGGCCCGCTGGCGCCGACTCGGCCTCTCACCCCTGCGCGACGCCGCCGACGACTCCGCCCTCATGACCGCCCTCATGGTCGGCGTCGTCCTTGGCGGCCGCCTCGGCCACGTCCTTCTCTACGCGCGCGACGCCTTTCTCGCCGACCCGTCCATGGTCTTCCGCGTCTGGGAAGGCGGCATGGCCTTCCACGGCGGGCTCGCCGGGGCCGCCCTCGGCCTCACCTGGTTCGCCCGCGCTCGCGCCCTCCCCGTCACCGCCGTCGGCGACCTCGTCTGCGCCTGCGCCGCCCCCGGCCTCCTCCTCGGCCGCCTTGCCAACTTCGTCAACGCCGAGCTGGTCGGCCGCCCCAC
Organism: Opitutia bacterium; assembly: GCA_046315175.1. Classification (GTDB taxonomy): domain Bacteria; phylum Verrucomicrobiota; class Verrucomicrobiia; order Opitutales; family UBA953; genus UBA8828. The sequence goes on from JBKDBK010000035.1 coordinate 6,168, forward strand.
CGATCTTCCCTGGGCCGTCGTCTTCCCTTGGCCCGGCGGCCGCTTCACGCCCCCCGTCCATCCCTCGCAGCTCTATGAGGCCTTCCTCGAGGGCGCCGTCCTCGCCGCCTGGATGGCCTTCCGCTACCCGCGTCGCCTTCCTCCCGGCCGACTCGCCGGCGAGTTCCTCCTCGGCTACGCGGTCGCGCGCTTCCTCTGCGAGTTCCTGCGGCTTCCCGAGGACGGCTACATCCTCGGCCTGACCGCCGGCCAATTCTGGAGCCTGCCCGTCGCGGCCGGCGGGATCTTCCTGGTCTTGCGCGCCCGCGCCGCCGCCGGACAACCTTCCGCCCCCCGATGACGCCCGTCCCCCTCCTCGACCTCGGCCCCCAGAACCGCGCCCTCGCCGCCGAGCTCCGCGCCGCCTTCGACCGCGTGCTCGCCTCCAACCTGTTCATCCTCGGGCCCGAGATGGACGCCTTTGAGCGCGACTGCGCCGCCGCCCTCGGCTGCCGCCACGCCCTCGGCGTCTCCTCCGGCACCGACGCCCTCCTCCTCGCCCTCATGGCGCTCGACGTCGGCCCCGGCGACGAGGTCCTCCTCCCCGCCTTCACCTTCTTCGCCACCGCCGGCTCCGTCGCCCGCCTCGGCGCCACCCCCGTCTGGTGCGACGTCGACCCGCACACCTTCAACCTCGACCTCGCCGACGCCGCCCGCAAGGCCGGCCCCCGCTCCAAGGTCCTCATGCCCGTCCACCTCTTCGGCCAGTGCATGGACATGCCCGCCGTCCTCGCCCTCGCCAAGTCCGCCAACCTCCGCGTCGTCGAGGACGCCGCCCAGTCCATGGGCGCGCGCTTCCAAGGCCGCCCCTCCATGGCCTTCGGCGACCTCGGCGCCACCAGCTTCTTCCCCTCCAAGAACCTCGGCGGCTTCGGCGACTCCGGCCTCGTCACCACCTCCGACGACTCGCTCGCCGAGCGCGCCCGCATCCTGCGCGTCCACGGCATGCAGCCCAAGTATCACCACAAGCTCCTTGGCGCCAACTTCCGCATGGACCCGCTCCAGGCCGCCCTTCTCCGCGTCAAGCTCCCCCACCTTCCGTCCTACAACTGCGCCCGCGCCGGCAACGCCGCCTACTACCGGAAGCGCCTCCTCGGCCTGCCGGGCATCGCCGAGAACCGCCCCGGCCATCCCGCCGCCGCCAAGGTCCTCCTCCCCGTCGACTTCTCCAACGAGGGCATCTGGAACCAGTTCACCCTCCGCATCCCGGGCGGCCGCCGCGACGCCTTCAAGGCCTTCCTCGCCGACCGCAAGATCGGCTGCGAGGTCTACTACCCCATCACCCTCGACCGCCAGGAATGCTTCCGCGGCGTCGGACGCGGCGGCGAGACCTGCGCCACCTCCCATCGCCTCGCCGAGGAGGTCGTCAGCATCCCCGTCTACCCGGAGATCGCCGACGAGCAGCGCGCCGCCGTCGCCGACGCCGTCGCCGCCTTCGCCGCGAGCTAAG
>JBKDBK010000036.1:0-8980 GCA_046315175.1 Opitutia bacterium
CCCCCCTTCCTCTCCCCGCGCCTCCACGCCCCCCCCCCTCCGCGCGCCCCCCCCACCTCGCCCCCCCGCAGCCAACGCCCCCCCTAGCCATCGAGCCACCCAGCTATCCAGCCAACTAGCCAACGAGCCATCGAGCCAACGAGCCATTTTCCCGCTCCCTTCTAACACCGCTAGCACCGCTAACCCCGCTAATCCTTCCTCCGCCTCCTCCGCATCCTTCGTATCCTCCGCCTCCTGCCTTCCCACCCTCCTCCCCTCCCCATGCTCCGCCTCCTCAGCCTCCTCCTCCTCGCCCCCCTCGCCCTCCTCGCCCAGGACGGCCTCGTCAACGGCCATCCCCCCGACATCCAAACGCTGAAGATCGGCGACAAGGCGCCCGACTTCGACCTCCCCGGCATCAGCGGCCGCAACCACAAGCTCAGCGAGTACACCGGCGGCAAGGCCCTCGTCGTCCTCTTCACCTCCAACCACTGCCCCACCTCCCACAGCATCGAGCGCCGCCTCCAGCGCTTCTGGGACGAGTATCGGCCCAAGGGCGTCAGGCTCGTCGCCATCAATCCCAACCACCCCGAGGGCCTCAGCCGCGACGAGCTCGGCTACGGCGACTTCGGCGACTCCTTCGAGGAGATGAAGCCCTACGCCGCCAAGAACGGCTGGACCTTCGACTACCTCTACGACGGCGAGAAGCAGACCACCGCCCGCGCCTACGGCTGCCTCGCCACCCCCCACGTCTTCGTCTTCGACGCCGACCTGCGCCTCCGCTACAAGGGCCGCTTCGACGACTCCGGGCAGTTCGACGACGCCACCGTCAAGTCCCACGACGTCCGCAACGCCGTCGACGCCATCCTCGCCGGCCAGCCCGTCAAGCTCGCCGAGACCCGCCCCATGGGCTGCTCCACCAAGTGGCGCGAGAAGAAGACCCGCACCGCCGCCGTCCACGCCGCCTGGGCCAAGGCCCCCGTCACCGTCGAGACCATCGACGCCGCGGGCGTCGCCAAGCTCCGCGCCAACGGCTCCGGCAACGTCCGCATCTTCAACGCCTGGGCCACTTGGTGCGCCCCCTGCGTCCAGGAATTCCCCGACCTCGTCGACCTCTCCCGCCAGTTCGACGGACGCAACGTCGAGCTCATCACCCTCTCCCTCGACAAGCCCGCCGACCTCCCCAAGGCCCAGGCCTTCCTCCAAAAACAAGGCGCCGGCCCCAGCTCGCGCCAGAACTCCCGCACCAAGAACGACGGCCGCTCCACCAACCACTACCTCTTCACCGGCACCCCCGACGAGCTCGCCGCCGCCCTCGACAAGGAAATGGCCGGCCCCATCCCCCACACCCTCGTCATCGCCCCCAACGGCGACGTCCTCTTCCGCCACACCGGCGTGATCGACCGCCAGAAGGTCGCCTCCGCCATCCTCGACCGCATCCACCGCTTCTACGGCCCCGCCCCGAAGCGCTGAGCCCAGCCCAGCCCCTTTCAATTCGCGCTGCTTTGCACCGCGCGCCCCTCTCTTTTCCCTTTAAGCCCAACCCCAATCGCTTCTTCTACCCTCCGGCGCACCTCCTTTCGCACCACCTACCCTAAGACGATTCCGCCCCGCCCCTTCCAGGCCTTCGCCCCAGCGCCCCTTCGCATCCTCCCTATCCTTCCCATCCAGCCTTCGCCTCCTTCGCCCCCCAGCTCTTTCCTCCGCCACCTCCGCCACCCGCTACAGCTATTCCGCTATCAAGCTAGTGAGCCAGATAGCCAGAGAGCTATACGCCCCTCCGCACCCTCCGCAACCTCCGCCACCAGCCTCTTTCCTCCGCCTCCGCCGTATCCTTCGCATCCTTCGAATCCGCCTCCCTGCTCCCCTCCCCCCTCGCCATGCTCCCCTGGATCTACCTCACCCTCGGCCTCGGCCTCCTCTACGTGGGCGCCCAGACCCTCATCCGCGGCGGCGCCGCCCTCGCCCTTCGCCTGGGTCTCAGCGCTCTGGCGGTCGGCCTCACCGTCATCGCCTACGGCACCAGCAGCCCGGAGATGGTCGTCAGCGTGCAGGCAGCCCTCTCGGGCAACGGCGCCATCTCCCTGGGCAACGTCGTCGGCTCCAACATCTGCAACATCCTCCTCATCCTCGGCCTCGCCGCCGCCATCGCCCCCGTCAGCGCCCACGTCCAGGTCATCCGCAGGGAAATCCCCGTCATGATCGCAGCCACGGTCCTCGCGATGGGGTTGCTCTGGGACGGCGGACTCGGACGTGTCGACGGGGTCATCCTGCTCGCCTCCGTCATCGCCTACACCGTCCTCACCCTGCGCGACGCCCGCCGCGCCCACGCCGCCGCGGTGGAGAAGGAGTTCAAGGACGAGCTTCCCGCCGTCAAGGGCATCGGCGCCTGGGCCGCCGCCGGCCTGGTCATCCTCGGCCTGCTCATCCTCGCCCTCGGCTCCCACCTGTTCGTCGACGGCGCCATCCAGCTCGCCTCCGGCTGGGGCATCAGCCAAGCCGTCATCGGCCTGACCATCGTCGCCGTCGGCACCAGCCTCCCCGAGCTCGCCACCTCCGTCGTCGCCTCGGTCAAGGGCGACTCCGATGTCGCCGTGGGCAACGTCGTCGGATCCAACATCTTCAACCTCCTCGGCATCCTCGGCGTCGCCGCCCTCCTCCAACCCATCGACGGCTCCGACATCAGCCGCGTCGACCTCGGCGTCATGCTCGCCGCCGCCGTCCTCCTCCTTCCCCTCGTCCAAGCCCGCGGCAAGGTCGGCCGCCTCGAGGGCGCCCTCATGCTCGCCACCTTCGCCGGCTACACCTGGTGGCTCGTCGGCTCGGTCGGCTCAGCCTGAGCCGCCACCCCCCGCCGGCGCCACACGCCGGCCAGCCCGCTCCCGATCACGGAGTGGAACACCGCCGACACCGCCCCGACCGCCGCCGCCGCAGGCTCCGTCGGGAAGTGCCGCTGCGCGAGCGACGACGCCAGCCCCGAGTTCTGCATCCCCACCTCGATCGACAGCGTCCTGCCGCGCACCTCATCCCAACCGAGCAGCCTCCCCGCCAGGTATCCCAGCCCAAATCCACCCGCGTGCAGCAGGAACACCGAAATCACCAAGGGCAACGCCGCCGACGCAATCGCGCCTGAGCTCCGCGCCACAATCCCGCCCACAATCGCCGCCACCGCCAGAACCGACACCAACGGCGCGGCCGGCAGGCACAGCCGCACCAAGCCCGGCGCCAACCGGTTCAGCGCCACACCCAGGGCCACCGGCGCCAACACGATGGCAGCCGTGTCCCTCAGCAACGCCCAGCCATCCACCGGCAAATGGTGCCCCGCCAGCAGCTGCGTCAGGAGCGGCGTCATGATCACCGCCGCCGCCGTCGACGCCGCCGTCATCAGCACCGACAACGCCGTGTCCCCCCGCGCCAGATAAGTCACCACGTTCGAAGCCGTCCCTCCCGGCGCGCACCCCACCAAGATCAACCCCACCGCCAAACCCGGCGGCAAGCCCATCGCCTCCGCGATCAACCAAGCCAAGCCCGGCATGATCGTGTACTGGGCCAGCGCCGCCACACCCACATCCCTCGGCCGCGACAACACCCGCGCGAAATCGCCCGGCGTCAGCGTCAAACCCATCCCCAACATCACCAAGGTCAGCATCCAGCGCACCGCCGAAGGATCGCCGGCAGGCGCCACCACCCCAGGCGCCAACCACCCCGCCAAGGCCGCCAAGGCAACCCACCACGGAAACGCATCAGCCAGTCGCGCAAGCATACCCCACCACTAACCGCCTCGCCCGTCGCCGAAAGCGCAAAAGCCGGCAGCGGGGGCTTCCTCCCCCTACTTCCGCACCTCGATGGTCGCGCCCGAGACCAAGATCATCGCGTCGTGCCTGAGCTCGCTCCCGCCGAGATACATCCCCCAGCGAAACGACGTCACCCCCTCGGGGCGCGCGTAGAAACCCTCCCCCACCTTGGAGCCGTCGAGGAACACCTCGTAGTTGTGTCCGTTGTCACGCACCCTCACGTGGAAGGGCTTACCCACCCTCGCCTCGGCAATCACCTTGTCGGGCGCCCGCCGGTGGTTCAGCCGCACATTCCCCGACGAATCCATCGTGATCTGCACCGCCCAGTCGTTCTCGCTGTTCTTCGCCTGGAAGATGGCCGCCCCATGCGGCCGGACTACCGTGAACGTGCCGCTCCACTCGTGCCACGCGGCGCCGCGCCTCCAGCTCGCCACGGAGAACGCCTCGACCCGGGCGGCGTTCTCACGCTCGTTGCGGATATTGGTCTCGCCCTGGAACAGGCGGAACACCTGGGTGCTCCCGTCCTCCTGGTACCAGCGCGACCATCGCTTGAACTCGCCCCTCGGGATCGAGCTGTTGGCCAGGGTGTGGAGCCGGATATCGGGACAAATCGGCCTCCGCGCCTCCGGCGTCGTCTCCACCAGGGCGTTGCGCACCTGGACCACCGAGCCCGCGACACCCGCCCGCGAGGTCGCGCCCTTCTGCAGCTTGACCGAGCTCAGGAGTTCCGCGAAGGGCGCATCGTCTCCCTGGGTCTCAAGCAGGGGAGATGCCGCCAGCCCCAGGGGAACCGCCGCCAAGGCCATCAAAAAAAACCATCGCAGGCCCATTCCACCACCCTGCCCCCGTCAACCCGGCTGTCAACCTGCACCCTTCCCTTGCTCCCCCTCCTGGCTTAGCCTCACCCGCCCTTTTCACACCCCATGCCCCTTCCCTCGCTCCTCGCGCCGCGCTCCTCGCTCCTCCTGCTCCTCGCCACCCTCGCGTCCGCCCAGGAGTTCATCGCCAAGCCCTACCTCCAGCCAGGTCCGGCCGGAGCCGTCGGCCCGACCGACACCCTTTTCGTGCGCTGGATCACCGACTCCACCCCGGGCGACTTCACCCTCTCCGTCCACCCCGCCGGCGGACAATCCCGCGCCGTCGCCGTCACCCGCGAGCCCCTCGAGTTCAGCCAGCCCAGGCAATCCCTCCTTCGCTACACCGCCCGGATCGACGGACTCCCCACCGACAGCTCGTTCCGCTATTCCGTCCAACTCAACGGCACCCCCGTCCGCGAGGCCGCCGCCCGCACCCGCGCCACGCCCGGACATCCCGTGCGCCTCGCCCTCCTGGGCGACATGGCCAGCGGCAAACCCGGCCAGCAGAAAATCGCCCACCAAATCGCCCTGGCCGACCCCCGCGCCGTCATCACCCTCGGCGACATCGTCTACAAGTACGGCCGGATGAGCGAGTACACCCAGCACTTCTGGCACACCTACGCCAACGCCGCCAACGCCTCGCCCACCGCCGGCGCGCCCCTCATGGGCACCGTCGTCTTCCACGCCACCCTCGGCAACCACGACGCCTTCGCCGGCCGGCTCGCCAGCTACGACGACGCCCTCGCCGCCTTCCTCGTCTTCACCGCCCCCCTCACCGGTCCCTCCACCCCCGGCCCCTGGGCCACCCAGCTGCCCAAAGGCCAGCTCGCCGACCGCTTCCGCCAACAGGCCGGCCCCGCCTACCCCGCGCTCTCCATGCACAGCTACGACCACGGCGACATCCATTTCGCGGTCGTCGACAATTCCGGCGGCGGCAAGTCCGACGACCCCGCCGTCGCCCGCTGGCTCGAGCAGGACCTCCGCGCCTCCAAGGCCCGCTGGAAGGCCGTCCTCATGCACTGCCCTCCCTTCCAGGCCTCCGTCGCCCACTACACCGAGCAACGCCAGCGCCGCCTCGCCCCCCTCCTCGAGGCCTGCAAGGTCGACCTCGTCTTCTCCGGCCACGTCCACAACTACCAGCGCTCCCGTCCCCTGCGCTTCCAGCCCTTCCCGGGCACGCCCAAGGGCGCCCCAAGCAGCGCCTACGTCAACGGTCGCTTCACCCTCGACACCACCTTCGACGGCGCCGGCGACACCACCCCCGACGGCGTCATCTACATCGTCGCCGGCGGCGGCGGCACCTCCCTCAACAAGACACCCATCAAGGACAACCTCGAGGACCTGCCCGGCGAAGGCCGCGACAACTTCGCGCCCTACAACGCCGCCACCTTCGCCACCGACAACTCCTTCGTCCTCCTCGAGACCTCCGGCCCGCGCCTCACCCTCCGCGCCCTCGATGCCAGCGGCAGGGAAGTCGACCGCATCGCCATCGACAAACGCTAGCCCGGCCCTCCGCCGTCATCCGGACATCCCTCGGGTCAGCTGGCTCTCATTAATCCCCTTCTGCTTCGTTCCTCGTTTTTCGTTCTCCTCTACTCGCTCCCCGCTCCTCGCTCCCCCCTCCTCGCCCCCCTCACTCCTCAATCACCCCAACCAACCGATCCATCTCCCGACGCACCCCTCGCGTGTCCTCGGGCGAGAATTCCGCCAAGATCCCGGCCAAGACGTCGTTCCGGCGCACCAGCTCCGCGTGCGCCTTCGGGAACTCCCGCGCCGCCGCGGGCATCGCCTCACCCGGCCCAACCGCATACGGCTTCGCCGCCGCAATCCGCTCCCTGATCCTTCGGTCGAATTCCGCATCGGCGGCCCCGGGAGCCCGCGCCGCCGCGACGAGTCGACCGCCCAGCGCGGCCACCGCATCCTCAAGTCGCACCGCCTCCACCCACTCCATCTTGCCCCAGCCGTTCCCGCCGCCGGCCACGCATTCAGCCGTTGCATGGAGGGCCGTGTTCCAATCGCGCAGCGCGCCTCGCAAGGCCGACAGCCGCGCCTGGTCCTCGGCCGACAACCCCCGGGTCTCCCAACGCGTCAGCTTCCAGCGCGCCTCGACGTATTCGCCGCAGATTTCCGCCGTCCGGTACAAGGGGAAATCCCGCTCGGCGATCGGCCAGAGGAAATGCGCGCCGACCACCTGCATCACGCGCTCGCGCTCCGGCATGTCCGGCGACGGGTAAGACGGCGCCGCAGGCCCCGCCCACGCAGCCGAAACCATCAGGAACAACGCAAGCAAGGCGCTCATATGCCATCCTGCGGCGAGTGGCGGGGGATGACAAGTCCGTCGCTCAGAACTCGACCACGATCGCCCCGCGCAAATCACCCGCCCGGAAGCCCGTGGCCTCATCCCTCGGGTAAAGCCTGCGCAGCACCTCCGCCACCGGCGCCGCCATCGACTCCGCCGGACCATGGCAAGCCAGGCACGTCCCCGCCGTGGGCAAGGGACGGTAATAGCGGGCGCCGCCGGATCCATCCGACACCACCGCGGGAGCCGTCACCCCCGACTTCCAGCCCTCGGCCAGCCGAGCCAAGACCTGCCGATCCAACGCATCCCCCGCGTTGGCCGGATTCCGCGTCCTCACCCCGATCCGCCGCACCCCCTTCACCTCCGGATGCGCCCGGGCCACCTCCGCCGTCAACGGCAACGCCTCCAGGTTGCAGAACCCAATCGCCGCAACCGGTCCCTCCGCCGCGAGCTTCGCCTGCAGGGCCGATGTCAGTCGGCCCGCCAAGGCCCCCGAAACAATGTCACCGGTCTGCGTCAGCGACTCGACCGACCGCTCAGGGGTCGCGCACCCCGCCATCGCAATCGCCACAACAAGCAAGGCTCTCATTCCTTCCATCCTGTTGTCTCCTTCCCCCTCTGACAAGCCCCACCCATCCGCCTTCACTTCAGCCAAGGCGGTTTCCCCGGAAGCACCACCCTCACTCCTCGCTTCGTTCACCAGTATCTTGGGCATGTCTCCCCGCTTCCCCGCTCCGGCTGGCCCCAGCCAGCCGACGCTATGCCACACCCCGCCCTTCCCACTCCGCATCCTTCCACTAGCTTCCTTCTCCGTCCACTCCACCCAACCCCGCCAAGCCCTTTCGTTCTTCATTTTTCGTTCTTCGTCCCCTCCCCGCTCCTCACCCCCACCCTTCGTTCTTCGTTTTTCGTTCTCCCCCTCACTCCTCGCTCCCCGCTCCTCGCTCCCCACTCCTCGCCCCCCACCCCCCATGATCCCCCACGACCGCCGCTCCTTCCTCCGCAACCTCACCCTCGCCGGTGTCGCCATCTTCACCGCGCGCCACCTCAAGGCCATCGAGCTCGACGCCACCCAGCCCAAGGACCCCAAGGTCGTCGTCGGACCCTACCGCAAGTCCTGGAACGACCTCTACGCCATCGACGAGGGCAGCTGCGGCTACCGGCTCAGCCTCACCGAGCCCGACGACGACTACAAGGGCATGACCTGGCGCGAGGTCCTCGAGGCCGGCTCGTCCGACGACGAGGAGAGGCTCGATGTCCTCCTGAAGCTCGACGAACTTGGCCTCGACGGCTCGCTCGAGGAGCTCAACAACATCACCTGCGACAGCGAGAAGCACCTCAAGGCCTTCGCCAAGGCCGGCATCGAGCCCGAGGACCCCGAGGCCGGCCCCAGCTGGAAGGAGGTCCTCGAGGTCACCGACCCCGACATGGCCTACACCATCGCCAACTGGTACTGCCGCTACCCGCGGAGAATGGCCGACCTCGATGAGATCTGCGACGACTGGTACGACCGCGTCGGCGCCTTCAGCACCCCCGAGGGCGAGGCCTACCTCGAGGTCGTCGAGCTCCTCGAGTCCATCAAGGACACCGACGACGAGCTCTACGACGCCGCTCGCGACTGCTTCGAGATCATCGAGGGCTCCAGCCCCGGCAACGACTTCCACGGCGTCTACGTCAAGACCCGCCAGGACCTCGGCATCCTCCGCCGCCTCCTCCACGCCGCCGGCGAAAAGGTCAACATCCTCGTCTGCTAACCCGCCCCCCTGCCTCGGCTAGCGAGGATGCTACGCCCCCCCTCCCTCCCTCCTCCCTCATTAGCCAACGAGCCATCGAGCTAGTAAGCTACAATCCCGTGCCCCTGTGCCCCCGAGCCCCTGTCTCCTGTTATAGCCATCGAGCCAACGAGCTATCGAGCTATACATCCGCCCCCTCCGCCTCCTCCCCCATTAGCCAACGAGCCATCGAGCCAACGAGCCATCGAGCTATACATCCGCCCCCTCCGCCCCCCGCGGCCCCCGCCTACGCCTCCTGCGCCCTGTCTCGGATACACA
>JBKDBK010000037.1:0-40508 GCA_046315175.1 Opitutia bacterium
GCCCAGACCGGCGCCGAGGAATTCAGCCAGGGTGTGACGGTGGTCGCCGACACCCGCAGCAACTCGCTGGTCGTCTCCGGCACCGGCGACGACCTCCGCCTGCTCAAGGCCCTGGTGGGGCAGATCGACGTCGTCCTGGCCCAGGTCCGCATCGAGGTCGTCATCGCCGAGGTCACCCTCAGCGACAGCGCCTCGACCGGCATCGACCAGCTCGGGCTGACCGTCACCGGCAGCAAGCTCACCGGCTTCTCCGCCGCCGGCCCCTCGTTCAGCCTGACCAACGGCGCCGTCATCGCCGGCAGCAGCACCGACCTCTCCGCCACCATCGGGCTCACCGCCACGCCGCGCAAGGGCGACACCAACATCCTCTCCAACCCCTCCATCACCACCACCCACAACAAGGAGGCCACCATCTTCGTCGGGGAGTCGCGCCCCGTCATCACCGGCACCACCACCACGCCGACGGGCGGCAATCTCTCCACCTCGTCCAACGTCTCGCAGCGCGACATCGGGATCGAGCTCAAGGTCCTCCCCCTCATCGGCCAGGACGGCTCCGTCCAGCTCCAGGTCTCCCAGAAGGTCGAGGACATCCTCGGCGTCGTCCAGCTCGACGGCAACGAGCAGCCGCGCATCGGTCGGCGCGAGACCCAGTCCTTCGTCAGCGCGCGCTCCGGCGAGATCATCGTCCTCGGCGGCCTCCAGCGCAGCCAGCAGACCGAGACCACCTCCCGCCTCGGCGGCATCCCCCTCCTCGGCGACCTCCTCGGCGGATCCCGCACCGAGGACACCAAGACCGAGCTCCTCATCTTCCTCCGCCCCTACGTCCTCGCCGGCACGCCCGCCGACAACGCCGACGCCTTCCGCCGTCTCGACGACTCCGTCCAGCGCGAGCCCGCCCGGGCCATCCTCGACCGCCGGCCCGGCGAGGCCGCCCCCGCCGTCGGCGCCGAGGCCAAGTGACATGACCGTCACCGCGCGAGCCCAGCTCCAGGCGGCGCTCGAGGCCCGGCTCGGCCCCGCCGCGGCCGCCGCCCTCGCCGGCCTGCCTCCGGAGGCGCGCCTGAAGAGCCTCGCGCACGCGCTCGCGGCCGACGAGGACGCCGCCCTCGCCTTCCTCTCGGAGGCCACCGGACTCCCCGTCCTGCCCGAGCCCGCCATCGACCCGGAGGGCGTCCGCACCCTGCCCGCCCGCCTCGCCGCCGCCGCCCAGGCCGCGCCCGTGCTCCTGCCCGGCGCCGCGGCCGGCCGCCTCGACCTGGCCAGCCCCTGGCCGCCCGACGCCGAGACCCAGGCCTGGGCCGCCACCTTCTCGCGTCGCCGTCCCCGCTGGCACCTCGCCCCGGCCGACCGCGTCGGCCAGCTCATCCGCGAGAACTACGGCGTCGGCTCGGGCAGCCTTGGCGAGGACGAGGCCGACGACCTGCCCGCCGCCGAGGTCGCGCCGGCCGACACCGAGGCCGACGCCGACGCGGCCGTCGTCCGCTTCGTCACCGACGTCCTCACCCAGGCCGTCGCCGAGCGCGCGACCGACGTCCACTTCGAGCCCCAGGAGGGCGCCCTCGCCATCCGCTTCCGCATCGACGGCATGCTCGTGCCCGTCCCCCTGCCCGAGAACCTCGCCCGATTCCAGGACGCCATCCTCTCGCGCCTCAAGATCATGGCGCGCCTCAACATCTCCGAGCGCCGCCTGCCCCAGGACGGCCGCATCCAGTTCCGCGACGGGCGCAACTCGCTCGACATCCGCGTCTCCACCATGCCCACCCTCCACGCGGAGTCCATCTCCCTGCGCCTGCTCAACCAGCGCAAGGAGGCCTACGACATGGGCCGTGTCGGCATGGGGCCGGATGAGCAGGCCGCCGTCCGCCGCGTCCTCGCCTACCCGCACGGCATCGTCCTTGTCACCGGCCCCACCGGCTCCGGCAAGTCGACCACCCTCAACGCCTTCCTGCGCGAGATCAACTCGCCCGACCTCCGCCTCGTCACCATCGAGGATCCCGTCGAGTACGAGGTCCCCGGAGCCAACCAGGTCCAGATCAAGCCCGAGATCGGCCTCACCTTCGCCAGCGCCCTCCGCAGCACGCTCCGCCAGGACCCGGATGTCATCATGGTCGGCGAGATCCGCGACCTGGAGACCGCCGAGATCGCCATCCGCGCCTCGCTCACCGGCCACCTCGTCTTCTCCACCCTCCACACCAACGACGCGCCCGGCGCCATCACCCGCCTCATCGACATGGGCGTCGAGCCCTTCCTCGTCGCCTCCGCCGTCGAGCTCGTCATCGCCCAGCGCCTCCTCCGCCAGCTCTGCCCCGAGTGCGCCCGCGCCGCCCCGGTCGACCGCGCCCGCGCCGCGCCCGCGCTCGAGGCCCTCGGCCTGCCGCCCGACGTCCTCGACGGCGTCGCCACCCTCCGCGAGCCCGTCGGCTGCCGGCAATGCCGGGGCACGGGTTACAGCGGCCGCGTCGGCGTCTTCGAGCTCTTCTTCCCCAAGCCCCTCCACGACCGCATCGTCGGCCGCGCCAGCAACCGCGAGCTGACCTCCCTCGCCCTCGCCGGCGGCATGCGCCCGCTCGCCCGCGCCGGCTGGGAGAAGGTCCTGCAGGGACGCACCACGCTCGAGGAGCTCGTGCGCAACGTCGCCGCAGCCGACTGACCATGCCCGCCTTCGCCTACAGCGCGCGCACGGCGGAGGGGGCGACCGAGTCCGGCACCCTCGAGGCCTCCGGGCGCCGCGAGGCCCTCGCCGCCCTGCGCGCCCGAGGCCTCCGCGTCGCCGATCTCCGCGAGGCCGGCGGCGCCGAGGCCGCCAAGGCGCGCGGCGACGAGCCCGCCCCCGACGCGTCGCTGCGGCTCCCCTTCCTCGAGTCGCTCGACGACCTTGTGCGCGGCGGCCTCTCCGCCGGCGAGGCCGTGCGCCTCCTCTCGCAGCGCCTCCAGACCGGCCCGCTGCGCGCGCTCTGCGCCCATGTCTGGGCCAGGCTGGGCGAGGGCCAGAGCCTCTCCTCCGCCCTCGCCACCCTGCCCGCCGTCTTCGACAGCCACACCGTCCACCTCGTGGCCGCCGGCGAGGCCACGGGCAGCCTCCAGGGGGTGCTCGGCCGGCTCATCCAGCACTTCACCGAGCAGGCCGAGTTTCGCCAGCGCCTCGTGCGCGCGATGATCTACCCCCTGGTGATCTGCGTCGTGGCCGCCGGGGTCGTCGCCTTCTTCGTCCTCTTCCTCCTCCCGCGCCTCCGCCCGCTGCTCGACTCGCTCGGCGGGGAGCTTCCCCTCTCCGCCCGGATCCTCGTCGCGCTCGCCGAGCTCACCGTGGTCGCCCTTCCCGCCGCCCTGGTCGCCGCAGCCGCCGGCTGGGCGTGGCTGCGCCGCTGGCGCCGCACCGAGGCCGGCCGCGCCGCGGCCGACGCCGCCCTCCTCCGGGTCCCCCTGCTCGGCACCCTCGCCACCCGCATCGCCGTCCTCAACTTCTGCGAGACCCTCGCCTCGCTCCTCGAGAACGGCATCACCACGGCCCAGGCGCTGCGCATGGCGGAGAAGTCCGCCCCCAACCGCGCCATCCGCGCGCAGCTGCGCGCCGCCACCGACCGCGTGCTCGAGGGCGAGGGCCTCGCCCGCGCGCTCGGCCGCACCGGCGTCTTCCCCTCGCTGCTGCTCGACCGCATCACGGTCGCCGAGCAGACCGGCAACCTCGCCCCGGGCCTGCGCGACGTCGCGCGCTCCTACCGCGCCCAGCTCGACCGCTGGCTCGGCGCCCTCGCCAACACCTTCTCGACCGTCGTCCTCGTGGCGGCCTTCGCCCTCGTCGGGCTGATCGCCTTCGCCATCGTCAGCGCGGTCTTCTCCGTCGGCTTCCGGCTCTGAGCGCGCTCAGGGGGCCAGCTCGACCGCGGTCAGCTGGATCCGGGCGCTGACCACGCCGTTGCCGCTGCGCTCGGCCTGGATGCTGAGGCCCCCGATCGTCAGGTAGGGAGCCCGCGGCTTGATCAGGCGGTAGAACCGGACCAGGGACGCCAGGTCGGTGCGGCGGGCGCTCAGCTGCACGGTGTGCAGGGTGAAGGGCCCCGAGCGCTGGGTCTTCGGGGGGTCGGTGTTGACCCCCAGGCCTGCCTCGGCCGCCAGCTCGGCGGCGACCGCCACCAGCTGCGCGGCATCGATGCCCTTGCCCGCCTCCAGCCCCTCCTTGGCCTTGGCCGAGGCGGCCTCGATGACCGGCGCCCGCTCCAGCCACTCGGACTGCAGCGCGCGCTCCTCGCCGGCGGCGCGGTGGCCGTCCCACGCGCCTGCCGCGCGGCGCGCGGCGGCGTCGGCCCAGACCAGCGCCCCGACCAGCAGGGCCGCCGCGGCGAGCACGCGCTCGGTGCGCGGTCGACGGAGGAAGAGGTGCCTCACGGGGCTTGCTGCGCCGCCTTGCGGAGGGCCTCCGGCTTGAAGGTGACGGCGAGGGAGAACGATGTCACGCCCTCCCTGCCTTGGATCGACCGCATCTCGGCCTTGGCCACGGCGGCGTCGGCGGCGAGCGCCTGCTCAAAGGCGCCGACCTCCGAGGCGCTTGCCGTGCGAGCCTCGATCTCGAGCACCGGGCCCGCCTTGTGGGCCACGGCGGTGAAGGTCACCCCGGCCGGCCGATGGACGTTCGCGAGCGCCAGCATCTCGAAGGGCAGGGGGCGGTTGCGCCCCAGGTCCTCCACCTTGCCCGCGATCGCGTTGAGACCCTCGAGCTCGCGCACGCGCGCGGTGTCCGCCGCGACCTGCGCGCGGAGCCGGTCGGCGTCGCCCCCGAGCCACATCCCGGCGAGGTCGGCAACGCCCGCGAGGAGCAGGCCGGCCGCGGCGACCTGCGCCGCCCGCCAGGTCCTGAGGTCCCATCGCTCCTGGCGTTGGCGGCTCTCGAGGAAGGCGGGGTCGCGCACGTCGAGGTCGTCCACCAGGCGCGCCGCGATGAGATGCGAGGCGCCGCCGGCGCGGCGAAGCTCGAGGCCGGCCTCCGCGCGGACGCCCTCGAGCGCCCCACCCACCTCCCTCACCGGGGCGCCCGCGGGCAACCCGGCGGCCTCGGCGGCCTCGTCCGCCGCCTCGGCCGCTGTGCCGTCATCGGAGGGCAGGACAACCAACGCGGTGGGCAGCGACTCGCCCGCGCGCCAGGCGAGGGCGAGCGAGCGGCGCGCGTCGGCATGGACGACCACGCCGTCCCCCGCCGGCTTCTCCCCGAGCAGCGCGAGGAACTCCGGCACCACGGGCGACTCGGCCGGCCAGCCCGCGGCCTCGCCCCCGAAGGCGCGCCGATGGGCCGCATAGGCCAGGCCCTCGGCGCCGTTGGCCGACCGGACCAGGCCCTGCAGCAGCTGCGACGGCGGGAAGGGCGACGCGCCCTCCAGGGCGAGCGAGGCCTGCGCGCGCGCGTCGGCGCCCGCCACGGGCTCGAAGCGGGCGATCACGAACCGGTCGGCGGGCAACAGCGTGGCCGGGATGGGCTGCGGCTTCGGGAGCCATTGGCGGAGAAACGGGGTCATCGGCGGCCGGTCGGTCGGGCGGGCGTGAGCGAGGGGGTGAGGTCGGCGGGCGGTTTGTCGAGGGCGGGATAGGGCGGGATGCCCTCGCCCGATTTGACCCTAACCACCGTCGCGGGCGCAATCTCCGACACGCACGGCGGCGCGCCGGTCTCCTCCCACTCCAGGATCGGGAAGTTGGACAAGGTCGCCGTGCGGCCCTGGGGGTTCCTGCGGCCCTGCGCCCCCGCCGAGGCGTTCGCCTGGGCTTCCTCGGCGTCCGCCTGGGGAACCGCCGCGGGGAAGCCCACCGCGTTGTCCAGGGCGACCAAGGCGCCCACCGTGCAGCTCGACTGTCCCTCGCGCACCGTCACGCGGATTCGCAGGAGGTAAATCAGCGAGGTTGCCCGCGCGGCGTTGCCCCCGCCCAGCGCCTCCAGGCACTCCTCGCGGTTCCGGAAATACGGGGCCATTCCGGTGGCCCGCGTCGACGGGTCCGCGCGGTGGGCCCTTGCCCGGGCGATTCCCTGGGAGGAGAAGCCAACCGCTTGCAGCGCCTCGGGCTCGGCGAAGTTGACGCTGACCGCGGGGAAGTCGTGCAGCGAGACGCAGCGCCGGAATCCCTCGAGCAGCGCCGTCGGCCGCCCCAGCTCGTCGAAGAAGGCCTCCTTGGCCACGCCGATCGCCCGCAGCTCCTCGAACGAGCGGAGGCTCCGCCCCGGCGAGCGGTAGGGAATCACGGCCTGGTCATACGCCTGGTCGTCGGCCCGGTCATCCTCGGCCTCCCGGCCCGGCTTCATCCAACCGAGCATCGCGTCCGCCAGGTTCGCCGCCTCCGCGTCGTCCTGCCCCAGGGCGCGAAGCAGATCCGTCAGCTCGCGCTCGCTCAGCGCGGGCAGCGGCAGCTTGCCGTTCTCCACCGTGAACTCGTAGCTCACCTCCAGCCCCGGCCGGGCGGGCTCGCCAAGGTAGTCCCGGGGGTCGCCCCATCCCTGCTCTGGGGCGTGCAGCCGCCCGCGGTCGACCGTGCGCACCTCGTTGATCACCGCCAGCGCCAGCTCCAGCTCCGACCACGCCTCGGCCCGGAGACGCGCGCGATCCGCCTCCTGGGCGCCCAGCACGAGCTCGAGCGAGCTCTCCTCCATCAGCACCGCGAGCAGGCCTCCGGCCAGCGCGACCATGATGAGCACCGCGAGGATGGCGCTTCCGCGGCGCCTCATGGCGGGGTCGCTCCCTCCCGGGGGCCGCCGAGCGGCAGCCGAATCTCGCCCTTTGCCTTGCCGTGCTCCATCCGCAGGCGGACATGGTCCGGCTGGCGCCAGCCGGTGCGCGGAGGGGTTTCCTCCAGCGGCGTCTCGGAGACCTCCCAGCGTCCGTCGGCGCCGGCGTAGGCGTAGGAGATGCCCTTCACGAAGGGCGACAGCACGGCCTCGTGCCAACGTCCCTCCTCCGTCTCGGTCTCCAACCGGGACCGCCAGCCCAGGATCAGGCCGCGCTGCTCGTCGACGTCCATCGCGAGGTCCACATCCGGAAGCGGCTCGCCCGGCCAGCGCGCCAGCCGCCCCAGGTCCGGCGCCGACCACGAGAGCCGCGGCGAATCGGGCATGCCCGACCACTCCGCTTCCCTGATTGTCCAGCGCGTCCCGCCCGGCCTCGACGCCGCGGCCTCCGCGGCCTCGCGCAGCTGGCGCGCCAGCGCCCGGCGGTGCTGGTCGAAGAGGCGAGCCTCGCCTCCCTCGCCCCATCCGCCGGCGATGCCGAAGAGAAAGGTGCTCATCGCCACCATCAGCCCGGCCAGGATGGCAAGCGACAGCAACATCTCGAGGAGCGTGAAGCCCCTCCGCGCGGCGCCGCTCATCGCGGGCGACCTCCTTCCCCCGCGGGGGGCCTCGGGGCCCCGGAGCCATCCGGCCCCGGCCCCGCCTTCCCGCCACCCCTGCTCTCGTTGCCGCCCCGCGGCGGGCTTGGACGCGTCGTCGCGCGCGATCCCCCCGCCGGCGCGACGGCCGCCGCCGAGGTGCCCTCGAACCCGCGCTCCGCCCGCAGCTTCTCCGCCGCCAGCCTCTGCCGCGCCTGGCGGTCCGCCGTCGCCGCCCAGGCCGGACGGTACAGCTGGAAGGACTGGGTCGACTCGGCGACGTCTCCCTCGCGCCGAACGGTCAGCTTGACGAGGAAAAGCGCATCCAGCTCGACGGGCGCGAGCTCCGCCTCCCACTCGGCAACGGTGG
The DNA here is from genome assembly GCA_046315175.1 of Opitutia bacterium. GTDB lineage: Bacteria > Verrucomicrobiota > Verrucomicrobiia > Opitutales > UBA953 > UBA8828. The sequence goes on from JBKDBK010000037.1 coordinate 7,712, forward strand.
CGTCGCTCAGCGTGACCCGCCCCGACAGGCGCTCGCCCGCCGCGCGCACCTGGCGGTTGCCGAGGGCGTCCGGAGCCAGCACCGCCGCGCGGACCAGCCGCATCGCCTCGTCGTCCGCCTCAAGCCGGATCATCGCCGCCCTCGCCAGCAGGATGTTGCCGTAGGCCGCGGACAAGCCCACGGCCGCAAGCGCGAAGATGGCGACCGCCACCAGCACCTCGATGAGCGACATCCCCCGTCTCATCGGTCGGTCGCCCCCGGCAAGGGGGAGCAGGTCAGGGGATCAAGATCCAGCATTCGCACGCGCCCGTTGCGCTGGATTTCCAGCCGCGCAGGGTCTCCCGTGCCGTCGGGATAAATCCGATAACGCGCCAGGGGCCGCGCCTCGGGGACACCCCCGAGCAAGGCCAGTCCCGAGCCGTCGGGCTCGACCAGGCGCACCCGCACCTCGGGGATCTCCGGAAGCACCGCGGTCTCCCCCGCGCCCGGCCCCCAGGTGAACGTCCGGTCGTCGTCCAGGGGAATCAGGTCGACCGGCTGCCCGCGCGTCACCGCCTCGCGCCGCGTCCTCTGCAGGAGCGCGAGCAGCGCGTCCTCGGGGTCGCTCGCCTTGCCCGAGCGAAGGACCCCCGCCGCTCCCGCCACCCAAAGCCCCGCGACCAGGGTGGCCAGGCCGAGCGCGAGCAGGACCTCCAGCAGCGTGAAGCCGCCGCGACCGGTTCGCTGACCTTGCGCGGTCACCAGTTGCCGATGTCGTCCGCGGTGTCGGGGGTCCGGTCCTTGCCCTTGGAGAAGAGGTCGTAGCCCGCGGTGTTGCGGGTGCCGGGATAGCGGTAGAGGTAGGTCTCGCCCCAAGGGTCGCTCGGCAGCTTGCCCCCCTTGGTGTCGATGTAGGGCCCGCGCCAGCGCTCCGCGCGCGCCTCGGGCGCCGTCGCGAGGGCGGCCAGCCCCTCCTCGGTCGTCGGGTAGTCGCCCGTGTCCATGCGGTAGCGCATCAGCGAGGTCTTCATCGACTCGTTGACGAAGATCTCCGCCACCTGCTCCTGCGAGCGGCCGAAGATCCCGTCCATCCTCGTGGCGACGACGCCGACCAGCAGGCCGACGATCGCCAGCGCGATCAGGATTTCGATGAGGGTGAAGCCGCCTCGGGCGGAGGGATTGCGGTCGCGCATAAAGATGGGGTTCAGCGGGAAGGGCGTCCCCCGCGCTCGCTGCGCCCGCCGCGCTCCGCGTTGCCGTTGGCGGGCTCGGCCTCGCGGCTCCTGCGGGGGTCGCCCCCCTCGGTCTGCACCTGCTGCATCCGCTCCTGCCAGCGCTTCTCGCGCTCCGCGCGGTAGGCGGCGATTTGCTCGGGCGTGAAGCTGCCCCAGGGCGTCTGCACCTTGCCGTCGGGGCCGGGCTCGGGAAGGGGAGGGCCCCCGCGGGGAGCCTCGGCGGCCGGCGCGGGCTCCTTGGGCGGCTCGTACTTGGCCACGGTCGCCGACTTCATCGCCACCTGCGACGGCTTGCCGTTGACCTCCACGGTCAAGGTGCCGGTCTCGGGGTCGTAGGACTTGAACGTGGGCAACGTCGGGTCCGCGGCGACCTCGTCCTTCGCCACCCAGCGGCTCTGCTTCGTCGTCGTGTTGTAGAGGCTGAAGAAGGTCCGCCCCCCGTCCTGGTACATGCCGCGCAGTTCCAGGTTGGCCGCCGGCGCCGCGGCGGCGCTTGTCGCCGCGGCGCCCGACCCAAAGGGCGGGTTGGCAACCAGCGCATCCAGGTCCGCCGCCCCCTTGGACGCCGGCGCCGCCGCCGGGCTTTCCGCGGCAACGGCAAGCAGGATGCTGGCAAAGCTCACGATCATCACAGGCTTATACCCCTTAACGCGCTCCGGGTTTCGCGCAAGCCGGTGATGGGCCTGCGACCTCGCCGAGCCCCCGCGGCGATGGCCTCGCCCTGAGCGCCTGGCCCATCCCTCCTCGGGCTTGGAGCCCTCCTGGCTGGCGGAGAGGGAGGGATTCGAACCCCCGGGACCCTTGCGGGACCAGCTGATTTCGAATCAGCCGCAATCGACCACTCTGCCACCTCTCCGTTGAACCAGCCAAGGAGGCAAAAAAACCGCCCGCTTTCGCGGGCGGCAAGCGCAAACCTAGTCCGGGATTTCAGGACTGCTCCTCGATCTTGAGGGGGCGATACCCGCCGATGCTGCGGAAGTAGAGCATCATGAGGAGGTAGATGGCCGCCATCGCCAAGGGGATGTACGAGTCCACCTTGAGGGTGGCGCGGTCGCCCTGGATCGAGGCGGCGACAAGGGCCTTTTGCTCAGGGGTGGCCTCGCCGCCCGCCTTCTTGGCGGCTCCTAGTTTGGCGCCGTCGACCGCGGTCACTTCGCTGAAGAAGAGGAACTTCGAGGGCTGGCTGGCCTTGTTGGCCTCGTAGGCGGCCGGGGCGGTCGCTTGGAGGCTTTCCGCGGTGAAGCGGTCCTTGGCGTAGCCCAGGCCGGGGCTGCCCAGCAGGCCTGCAGAGAGCATCCCGATGCCACCCATGATGGACATCGCCACGGCGCCGGAGCGAGGGAAGCGGTCGCCGACCACCGCCAGCATCGTGGGCCAGAAGAAGGTCTTGCCGATCGCGTAGATGCCGAGGGCGACGAATGCCACCGCGAACGAGGCCATGCCGCTCGCCAGCTGCAGGCCGACCACCGCCAGCACCGCCGAGGCCAGCAGGATGCCCAGGGGGGAGAGGCCGAGCTTGGTCTCGATGAAGTGCGCCGAGAAGCGCAGGCCGAACATGATGGCCGAGGTCCAGATGAAGAGGATCTTGCCCTCGGTCGGGGTGAAGAGGTTGCCGGTGATGTTCTCGATCCAGCCGTCGGTGCCCAGCTCAACCGCGCCCACCATGGCGTGCACGCCGAACAGGATGAAGAGGAGAATCGAGCCCAGCGAGAACCGGGTCAGGACGCCGACCGTGAGGACAAGGGCCCCGCCGACCGCGTAGCCGATGTTCTGCGCCGTGCCGGCGGCGATGCCGAAGAGCTGCAGGGTGTTGCCGAGGAAGAGGACAATCAGGCCGCAGACCACGATCGATCCGAGGACGCCGACGTCCTTGAACATGTCCGCGAAGCTGGCCCCCTTCTCGGCCGCCTCGGAGCGGGGGAAGGACTGGCCCATGAACATCAGGGCGTAGACCGCGGTGGGCACGAGGTAGAAGGAGAGCTGGACCTTCCAGCCGAAGCCGCCGACCGTGCCGATCAGGTAGGAAGCCACGGCGCCGAGCACCATCCCCAGCGGCCAGGACGCGTGCAGGATGTTGAGGTAGTGGGTGCGCTGCTGGGGGAAGCAGGTGGCGACCAGCGGGTTCGAGACGGCCTCAAGCGTGCCGTTGGCGTAGGCGAAGATGAACATGCCCCAGAACAGGTAGTTGTAGGCGTCCTGCGGCGAGCTCGCGCCGAAGGTCACCAGCGCCGAGACCACGTGGCCGATCAGGGCCAGCGCGACCAGCTTGCCGTAGCCGAACTTGTCGACCAGCACGCCGCCGATGATGATGCCGAAGCAGAAGCCGGAGAAGCCGGCGCCGCCGATGGCCCCGAGCTGGGCTCCCGTGAAGCCATACTCGGACGCCCAGGTGCCGAAGATGCCGCCGCGGAGGGCGAAGCCGACGCCGGCGGCGAGGATGGCCATGAAGCCGGCCCAGAGGAGCCGCTTCGCGTTGGGTACGGTTGTCTCAGTCATGTGTGGGTGGGGGTAAGCGCCTCTTTTCATACCCATTAGGGCAAGCCTGTCGAGGATGCATCGCGGCGCTCGACCATGGAACTTGCCATCCGCCCCGCGTGTCTTTCACCTTCCGTTTACACCACCTCCATGCGCGCCCTCCCCCTCCTCGCCGTCATCCTGCTGAGCGCCGGTCTCCAGGCCCAGGACAAGCCCACGCCCGAGGCCCTCGAGCGCGGCAAGGCCGTCTACATGAAGTCCTGCGTCGCCTGCCATATGCCGACCGGCCAGGGCCTCGCTCCCGTCTTCCCCCCGCTCGACGGCTCGGAGTGGCTGCAGCTCGACAACACGGTCCTCGCCAAGATCGTCCTCCGCGGCCTCCAGGGCCCCATCAAGGTCAAGGGCCAGGACTACAACGGCGTCATGGCCCCCCTCGCCGACACGCTCAAGGACGCCGAGATCGCCGACGTCCTCAACTACGTCCGCGCCACCTGGGGCAAGGGCGGCCCCCTCGCCGACGAGCCGCTCGTCAAGGCCGCCCGCGAGGCCTCCAAGGGCCAGAAGCAGCCCTACACCGCCGCCGAGCTCGGCGTGAAGTGAGGCGCCCGGGTTGACCCGGGCCGCCTCTCCCGCACCCTAGCCAGGATGAGCCCCGCCCCGGAGCCCTGGCGTCGACGCGAGGTCCTGACCGACCTCTATTACATGGACGCGCGCGCGCGCGTCCTCGACCTCGCCGCCTTCCTCGACCGCATGGACCGCGCCGAGGGCGCCGACGACCACCGCGTCCGCTCCCTCCGCGCCGCCCTCGCCCTCCTCGCCGACGGCCAGCCGGAGCGCGCCCGCCGCATCCTCGAGTCGTGGAGCGATCCCACCGCCGACCCGATCCCGAGCGCCGGCACCAAGGGCGCGACCGGCTCCTGGCCCGGCGCCTGAGCGTCCCATGCGCTACATCGAGCCGCACGCCCACATGGTCAGCCGCACGACGGATGACTACCGCGCCATGGCCATGGCCGGCTGCGCCGCCATCTGCGAGCCCGCCTTCTGGGCCGGCTTCGACCGCTGCTCCGCCGACGGCTTCCGCGACTACTTCCGCCAGCTGACCGAGGTCGAGCCCGCCCGCGCCGCGCGCCACGGCATCCCCCACTTCTCCTGGCTCTGCCTCAACCCCAAGGAGTCCGAGGACCTCGCCCTGGCCGAGGACGTGCTCGCCCTCATCCCGCAGTTCCTCGACCGGCCCAACGTCCTCGGCATCGGCGAGATCGGCCTCAACAAGAACTCCCGCAACGAGCTCCGCGTCCTCGAGCGCCACGTCCAGCTCGCCGTCGAGCGCGACCGCCTGATCCTCGTCCACACGCCCCATCTCGAGGACAAGCTCAAGGGCACCCGGCTCATCCTCGACGTCCTCCGCGCCCACGGGGTCAAGCCCGGACGGGCCCTCGTCGACCATGTCGAGGAGCACACCGTCCGCATGGTCCTCGACGCCGGTCACTGGGGCGGCATCACCCTGTATCCGGAATCCAAGGCCACCCCGGCCCGCGCCCTCGACATGGTCGAGCAGTACGCCGCCGAGCGCCTCTGGCTCAACAGCGCCTGCGACTGGGGCCACAGCGAGCCGCTCGCCGTGCCCCGGGCCGCCCTCGAGATGCGCCGCCGCGGCCACGCCGCCGCCGCGGTCGACGCCCTCGTCTTCGGCAACCCCCGCCGCTTCCTCTCGCAGGTCCCCGGTTTCCGAGTCGCCGACACCGCGGCGACCGGCCCGTGAGGGTCGGCCCGCGCGCCCACCTCGCCTACTGCACCAACGTGCACCCCGGCGAGGACTGGGCCCAGGTGCGCGCCTCGCTCGAGGGCCCCGTGGCCGAGGTGCGCGCGCGCGTCGCGCCCGCCCGCCCCTGGGCGCTCGGCCTCCGCCTTTCCGGCCCCGCGGCCGACACCCTCGCCGCCGACCCCGCCGAGCTCGCCTGGCTCCGCGCCTGGCTCGATCGCCACCAGGCCTACGTCTTCACGGTCAACGCCTTCCCCCGCGGCCCCTTCCACGGCACCGCGGTGAAGGACCGCGCCTATCGTCCCGATTGGAGGGAGCGCGAGCGGCTCGATTACACCCTGCGCGTCGCCGAGCTCCTCGCCGGGCTCGCCCCGGCCGGCGTCGATCCCACCGTCAGCACCGTCCCCGTCACCTTCGGCGCCTTCCCGCGCGACGCCGCGGCCGAGGCCGCCATGCGCGCCAACCTCGTCGCCGCGCGCGAGGGCCTCGCCCGCCTCGCCGACCGCACCGGCTGCCGCGTCCGCCTCGCCCTCGAGCCCGAGCCGCTCTGCCTCCTCGGCACCGCGCGCGAGGCGGCCGACTTCCTCGCCGCGCTCTACGACGCCGACCCCGCCTCGCGCGACTGGATCGGCGTCAACCTCGACGCCTGCCACCACGCCGTCGAGTTCGAGGGTCCCGCCGCCGCCCTCCGGCTGCTCCGCGCCGAGGGCATCCCCGTCCTCAAGGTCCACCTCTCGGCCGCGCTCGCCCTCCCGCCGACGCCCGCCGCGCTCACCCGGCTCGCGGCCATGGACGAGCCGACCTACCTGCACCAGACTTTCCTCCGGCTCGCCGACGGCTCCGTCGAGCGCCATCCCGACATCCCCCCGGGCGTCGCCGCCGCGCGCCGCGACCCCGCCCGCGTCCGCGAGGCGCGCGCCCACTTCCACGTCCCCCTCCATGCCGGCGACCTTGGCGACGGCCTCCGCTCCACCTCGCCCGAGCTCCTCGGCCTCCTCGACGCGCTCGTCGCCGACCCCGCGGCCTGCGACCAGCTCGAGATCGAGACCTACACCTGGGCCGTGCTCCCGCCCGCGCTGCGCGCCACCAGCGTCGCCGACCAGGTCGTCCGCGAATACGAGTGGACGCTTGCCGAGCTCCGCGCCCGCGGGTGGAATGCGGCATGACCCGCCTCCGGGCCTGGCTTGAGCTCACGCGCGGCGCCAACCTGCCCACGGTCTGGTCCAATCTCCTCGTCGGCTGGCTCCTCGCCGCCGCCTTCGGCGCCAACCTCGATGCCGACACCTTCCCGCGGCTCGGCCTTCTCCTGCTCGGCGGATCCCTCCTCTACACGGCGGGCATGTTCCTCAACGACGCCGCCGACGCCGAGTGGGACCGCGCCCACCGGCCCGAGCGTCCCATCCCCTCCGGCCGCCTCGCCCCGGCCACCGTCCGGTTTTTCGGACTCGCGCTTCTGGCCCTCGGCCTCGGCATCTGGGCTTGGGTCAGCCCCCTTGCGCTTGGCTTGGCCGGACTCGTCCTCGCCGCCCTCGTCCTCGCCTACACGCGCTGGCACAAGGCCCGACCCGCTCCCGCGCCCTGGCTCATGGGGGCCTGTCGCGCCGTCCTGCCCCTCGCCGGTTGGCTCTCCAACCCCCCGCCCGCCGAGGCGCCGCTGGGCCTGTCCCTCGTCCTGGCCCACGCCGCCGCCCTCCTTCTCTACACGGTGGGCATTTCCGCCCTCGCCCGCCACGAGGCGACGGGCGGCGAGCCCGGCGGCCTCGCCCGCGTGGCGCCGCCGCTCTCGGCCCTCCCCGTGCCGCTCGCGCTCGCGCTCCACGGCGCCGTGCCCTTCCTCCCTGTCATCTGGGCCTGCGGGCTGGTCCTCTTCATCGGCTGGACCCGCCGTCGCATCCGGGACATCTCCGAGCGCGTCGCCGCGCGCATCGCGGGCCTTTGCCTGGTCGACTACCTCGCCTGGGTCGCCGTTCGCCACCGCTTCGAGCCCGCCGACCCCCTCTCGATGGGCGGCCTCATGCTCCTCCTTTTCCTCGGAACCGCGCTCGCCCTCCGGCGTCTGATGCCTTCCACTTAAGGCACGCGTCCCATGGACGAGATCGACCTCAGCTTCTCGGTCGCCTACCGGCACCGCATCCTCTTCACCGAGGACGCTTTCGCCACGTCCAACCCCGCGCTCTCAGGCCTGGTCGGCGACGCCAAGGTTCTCCCCATTCTCGATTCCGGCCTCGCCGCCGCCCGGCCGGACCTCGCCGCCGCCCTCGTCGCCCATGCCGCCGCCCGCGGCATCCGCCTCACCCGCGCCCCGCTCGTCCTCACCGGAGGCGAGGCGGCCAAGCGGGACACCGCCGTGGTCAAGGCCGTGCTCGCCGCCATCGAGGCCGACCGCATCTGCCGCCACTCCTACGTGCTCGCCATCGGCGGCGGCGCCTTCCTCGACGCCGTCGGCTTTGCCGCCGCCACCGCCCACCGCGGCGTCCGCGTCATCCGCATGCCCAGCACCACGCTGGGGCAGGGCGACGCCGGGGTTGGGGTCAAGAACGGCATCAACACCTTCGGGAAGAAGAACTTCACCGGCGCCTTCGCCGTGCCCGCCGCGGTCGTCAACGACCTCGCCCTCCTCGCCTCGCTCGACCTCCGCGGGCGCCGCGACGGGCTCGTCGAGGCCGTCAAGGTCGCCCTCCTCAAGGACCCCGCCTTCCTCGCCGCGCTCGAGGCCGACGCGCCCGCGCTCGCCGCCGGCGACCTGCCCGCCCTCGGCCGCGCCGTCCGCCGCTCCGCCGAGCTGCACGCCCGCCACATCGCCGGCGGCGGCGATCCCTTCGAGCTCGGCTCCGCCCGCCCCCTCGACCTCGGGCACTGGGCCGCGCACAAGCTCGAGTCCCTCACCGACCACCGCCTCACCCACGGCGAGGCCGTCGCCGTCGGGCTCGCCCTCGACACCCTCTGCGCGCGCGACCTCGGCCTGCTCGCGCCGGCCGCCGCCGCCCGCGTCCTCGCCCTTCTCTCCGCGCTGGGCTTCCGCACCTACGCCGACGAGCTTCATCTCGACGGCGGCAAGCCGCTCCTCGCCGGCCTCGAGGAGTTCCGCGAGCACCTCGGCGGCCGCCTCACCCTCGTCCTGCCCACCGCCATCGGCGCCTCGACCGAGGTCCACGCCATGCCGCCCGAGCGCGTCCGCGCCGCCGCCGACGAGCTGCGCGCGCGCGACCTCGCCCCATGCGCCGCGCGGTCCTGAACATCGTCGGCCTCTCCGCCCGCGACCTCGCCGGCGGCAGGATGCCCCGGCTCGCCGCGCGCGCCGCCGCCGGCTCGCTCGCCCGCGTCAGGCCGGTCCTGCCCGCCGTCACCTGCTCCGCCCAGGCCACCTACCTCACCGGCCTCTATCCCTCCGGTCACGGCATCGTGGGCAACGGCTGGCCCGACCGCGACCTCGCCGAGGTCCATTTCTGGAAGCAGTCCAACCGCCTCGTCGCCGGCGAGAAGCTTTGGGAGTCCCTCCGCGCGCGCCGCCCCGGCCTGCGCGTCGCCAACTCCTTCTGGTGGTACAACCTCGGCTCCAGCGTCGACCTCGCCGTCACGCCCCGGCCGATCTACCGGGCCGACGGCGCCAAGCTGCTCGACATCGCCAGCTGGCCTTCCGACCTCGCCGGACGCATCAAGGGGGACCTCTGGGACTTTCCCTTCGGCGCCTTCTGGGGACCCTTCGCCGGCCTCGACTCCTCGCAGTGGATCGCCGACTGCGCCCGCTGGATCGAGCACCACGAGAAGCCCGATCTCCACCTCGTCTACCTCCCCCATCTCGACTACGACCTCCAGCGCCACGGACCCGCCTCGCCCCAGGCCGACCTCGCCCGCGCCGAGATCGACAAGCTCGCCGGCCGCCTGGCCGACGACCTGGAGCGCGCCGGCGTCGAGGTCGCCATCCTCTCCGAGTACGCCCTCACCGCCGTCGACCGCGCCGCCCTCCCCAACCGACTCCTCCGCGAGCGCGGCTGGCTCGTCGCCAAGGATGAGCGCGGCCACGAGGTCCTCGACACCTTCCATTCCAAGGCCTACGCCGTCTGCGACCACCAGGTCGCCCACGTCGTCGTGCGCGACCCCGCCCTCCTGCCCGAGGTGCGCGCCGCCCTCGCGGCCCTCCCCGGCGTCGAGCGCGTCCTCGGCGAGGCCGAGCAGCGCGCCGAGGGGCTCTGGCACCGCCGCTCCGGCGACCTGCTCCTCGTCGCCGACGCGCGCAGCTGGTTCGCCTACAACTACTGGCTCGAAGACGCCCGCGCGCCCGACTTCGCCCGCACCGTCGACATCCACCGCAAGCCAGGCTACGACCCCTGCGAGCTCCTCGTCGACCCCGCCGTCCGCCTCCCCTGGCTCCGCATCGCCGCTTTCCTCCTCCGCAAGAAGCTCGGCTTCCGCAGCCTACTCCGCCTCACACCCCTCGACCCCCAGCTTATCCGCGGCTCCCACGGGCGCGTCCCCGAGGACTCCCTCGACTGGCCCGTGCTGATCTCTCCCCGCAAGGGCCTGCCCGAGACCCTCGCCGCCACCGGGGTGCGCGACCGGCTCGCCGAAGGCTTCTGAGGCGCCGGTCTCCCCGCGGTAAAGGCCTTGACGCCTTGGTTATTACGCTGTTATTACATACGCACCATGGCCTACAAGTCCAAGATCCGCCGCGTCGGCAACTCCCTCGGCATCCTCCTCCCCAAGGAGCTTCTCGAGGAGCTGCGCGTCGGCGAGGGCGACGAGCTTGTCTTCGACAAGGCCTCGGGCACCTACAAGATTAAGGCGGCTCCCGCCGTCGATCCGGAGTTCGAGCGCGCCATGGAGGTGTTTAGGTCGGTGACCGAGCGCTACAAGAACGCCCTGCGTGAGCTTGCCAAATGAGCGGTGAGCCGCGCTGGTTCACGCAGGAAATGGCGGAGGCGCTCCACGCCCTGGTCCTGGCCAGGCATGGAGGCGGTCGCGGGGTTCGCGATGCTCGCCGCCTGGAGTCCGCCCTCGCGCGCCCGCGCAACCTTCATCTCTACGGCAGCGCCTCCCTGCCTGAGATGGCCGCGGCCTATGCCGCCGGCGTCATCGAGGGACATCCCTTCGTCGACGGCAATAAGCGCACCGGGCTCGCGCTCGCCATCGCCTTCCTTGAGTTCAACGGGCTCCGCTTCCGCGGCTCCGAGGTCGAGGCCGTCGTCCACACCCTTGGCCTTGCCGCGGGTCAGGTCAGCGAGGCGGCCTTCGCCGCTTGGCTCGAGGCCAACCTGGATGAGCCCAAGGTCGAGGAAGTCCGGCCGAAGTCGCGCAAGCGCCCCGCCGCGAAGAGTCGCCGGCGCCGAGCTTAGTCCCTCAGGCGGTCAGCTTCGCCAGGCACTCCGCGTAGAGCGCCTGGGTGCGCGCCACGACCTCGTCGGGCAGGCGGGGGCCGGGCGGCCGCTTGTCCCAGGGCTGGGCCTCGAGCCAGTCGCGCACGTACTGCTTGTCATAGGACGGCTGGTTGCGGCCCGGCTGCCAGGTCGCGGCCGGCCAGTAGCGCGAGGAGTCGGGCGTGAGCACCTCGTCGATGAGCACGAGCGAGCCGTCGGCCGCGCGGCCGAACTCGAACTTGGTGTCCGCGAGCAGGATGCCCGCCTTGGCCGCGCGCTCGGCGCCCATGCGATAGAGGGCGATCGAGGCGTCGCGCACCGCCCGGAAGTCGGCCTCGCCGAGGATCTCGGCGCACCGCGCCTGGGTGATCGGCTCGTCGTGCCCCGCCGCGGCCTTGGTCGACGGGGTGAAGATGGGTTCGGGCAACCGCGAGCCGTCGAGCAGCCCCGCGGGCAGGCGGTGGTCGAGGATCGACCCCGTCGACCGGTACTCCTTCCAGCCGCCGCCGGCGAGATAGCCGCGCACCACCGCCTCGACCGGCAGGGGCTGGAGCTTGCGCACGAGCATCGATCGCGGAATCAGCGCCTCGTGCCCGCGCAGCGCCTTCGCAAGCGCCGCGTCATGGTCCGGCGCAAGATGGATCGGGAAGACCTTCGCCGCCTGCGCGAACCACCAGAGGCTGATGCGCGTGAGCAGGATGCCCTTGCCGGGCACGCCGTTGGGCATGACGACGTCGAAGGCCGACAGGCGGTCCGTCGCCACGATGAGCAGCCGGTCGCCCAGGTCGAAGATCTCGCGCACCTTGCCCGTGGCCACCTTGGGGTACGGCAGGCCCTCGACGGTCATCAGCGCCTCGCGCGGCAGGTCGGTCGTCATCGGCCGAGGGGAAACGCTAACCGCGGCGGGGGGAAGCGAAAACCGCTCAACCGCCGCCCAGCGTCGCCCCCACGTTGCGTAGGAATGCCTGCCGCCACCGGTAATGGGCCAGCAAGGTCGGGTCGTCCACACCCAGGATGCGCAGGGCCAGGTAGAGCGCCTCGACCGTCGCCAGTCCCTCCGCCGGGTCGGCCCCCTCGGCGTTGCGTCGCGGGTAGGCCGTCGGCACCGGGGGCAGGGAGCGGGGCAGGGGGTTCCCTGTCACGCGCGCGCGCAGCCGAGGCACATGCTTCCAGTTGCCGTCGAGCAGGATCAGCCGCCGGCCGGCGTCGGCCATCGTCAGCGGCGGCGCCCCGACCTCGAGCAGGATGCAGCCGTCGCCGCGCACCACGGCCGACCCCTCCGCGGCGAGGAATTCCAGGTCGGCTCGTCCGCGCAGGGGCTCGACCGAGCACTTGGCCAGGTTCTCCGCCGGATGGCGCAGGATGGTCGCCAGCGCGGCCATGCTCAACGCTCGGCGAGAGCCAGCCGAATCGCCTCGCCGGCCGCGGCGAGCCCGAACGCACCCGCCACGTGGGCGACCGTGCCATAGCCCCACTCGCAGTTGGGCCGCAGGTCCTCGTCGACCGGGATCGAGCCGCCGGGCACGCCCTCGCAGTCGGCGGCGACCACCAGGGGCTCGTCCGACCACGCGCAGCGGATGCCCATCGGACCCTTGCGGGGAAGGCCCAGCTCCTGGCGCAGCTTTTTCCGGACCAGGCGGAGCAGCGGGTCGTCCCTCGACTCCGCCAGGTCGCCGACCCGCACCCGCGTGCCGTCCATCCTTCCCGCGCAGCCGCCGGTGGTGACAACCGGGCGTCCGCCCGAGCGCGCCGCGGCGAGCAGGGCGCACTTGACGCCGAGCGCGTCGATGGCGTCCACCAGCACCCCGGCGTGCTCGGCCAGCAGCTCCGCCGCGTTCCCCTTGGCGACGAAGCGGGGCACCTCCACCGCCTCGATGCCCGGACGGATCGCGCGGGCCCGCTCCGCGAGGACCTCGGCCTTGGGCCGCCCCTCCGTCCCCGCCAGGGCGTGCAGCTGCCGGTTCGTGTTGGAGGCGCAGACCGTGTCGCCATCGACGAGCACAAGCCGCCCCGCGCCGCTCCTGGCAAGCGCCTCGGCCGCCCACGAGCCGACCCCGCCCAGCCCGACCACCACGAAGGACGAGCGGGCGAGCCGCTCGGCGGCCGCGCGCCCGTAAAGACGGGCCACCCCGGCGAAGCGCTCCAGGTGGGCGGCGTCCATGCGCGCGATGAATGCTTTTCCTGGCCGGTTCGGAAGCAAAAAGCCTCCTTGCCGAGGCACGCCCCGTTCCTAAGGTCGATTTCCCCATGGCTTCGTCGGAACCGAAGGCCCCCGCCATCCTTGTCGCCCCGAGCACCCCGCTTTGGTTCCATGGGCTTCGCTGGGCGCTGCTCGGCGCCGGCCTCGCCTTCTTCGCCGCCTTCGCGGCCATCCTCCTCGCGCACCGCCGGGCGGTTCCCCTCGCCGCCGCCTTCCGCGCCAGCGCCGAGCCCATCCTCCAGCATCGCCTTGAGCAGCGCGCCTGGCCCGAGGCCTTCCCCTTCGCGAAGCCGAGCGACGCCATCCAGCGCTACAAGTTCTCCGAGGCGTGGGACAAGCTCGCCCCCGGGATCGAGCTTCCCGGCGAGTGGAGCTTCGTGCCCGAGACCCAGGATGGACTCTCCCGCGGCGTCATCCTCTTCCGCCCGGCCGACCCCGCCCTCGCCGAGCCCACCCTGCGGTCGGCCGATCAGCGCCTCGACGACGGCCAGCCCGGCTCGGGCAGGTTCCGCCGCCGCGCCGACGGCGCCTGGGGCCTCACGCTTTCGGTCGAGTGACCTCGCTGGCGCGGGCCCGGAGGTCCGCCTCCTGCAGCGCGCCGACCAGGTCGCCGATGTCCCCGTCCAGCACCTGCTGGATGCCGTGCAGCGTCACCTCCACCCGGTGGTCCGTCACGCGGTTCTGGTGGAAGTTGTAGGTCCGGATGCGCTCCGAACGGTCGCCCGAGCCGACCTGTCCCCGTCGGGCGTCCGCCCGCGCCGCCTGGTCTGCCGCCGTCTGCCGCTCGAGCAGCCGGGCGCGCAGCACCCGCATCGCCTTCTGGCGGTTGCGCAGCTGAGAGCGCTCGTCGGCGCAGTAGACGAGGATCCCGGTCGGCTTGTGGATGATCTGCACCGCCGACTCGGTCTTGTTCACGTGCTGGCCGCCCGCTCCGCTCGCCCGCGCCACGCTGATCTCCAGCTCCTCCGGGCGGAGGTCGACCTCCGTCTCCTCCGCCTCGGGCAGCACCGCGACCGTCGCGGCCGAGGTGTGGATCCGGCCCGAGGTCTCCGTCGCCGGCACGCGCTGCACCCGGTGCACCCCGGCCTCGTGGCGCAGCGCCGCGAACGCGCCCTGGCCCTCGACCAGGATGACCGCCTCGCGCACACCGCCGAGGTCCGACTGCGTCAGGCTGAGCACCTCGCTCTTCCAGCCGCGTCGCTCCGCAAACCGCGCGTACATCCGCGCCAGCTCGGCGGCGAACAGCGCCGCCTCGTCGCCCCCCGTGCCCGCCCGCACCTCGAGGATGACGTTGCGGGCCTCGTTGGGATCGGGCGGCACGAGCGCCCGCAGGAAGGCGTCGCGCAGCCCGGGCAGCTCCGCCGCGAGGTCCCGCGCCTCCTCCTCCGCCATGTCCCTCAGACCGGTCTCGGCCCTGGGGTCGTCGCGCATCTCCGCGGCCTCCGCCAAGGCCCGCCTAGCCGCCTCCAGCCGCTCGCCCGCCGCCAGCGCGCCGCCCAGGTGGCGGAGCTCCTGGGCCAGGGACGCCGCCCGGCGTCCGTCGGCGAACACCCGAGGGTCGGCCAGCGTCCGCTCCAGCTCCGCGCGCCGCTCCCGGAGGGGGGCGAGGTCGTGCGGGTTGTCGGAATCGGACATGGCCAATCGGTGCTTGGAGGCGGGCTTGGGCGGGTGTAATAGGATGCAGTCCCCGTCCCGCCGCCCTAGCAAGCCCTCTTCCTCCCCGCCGTGTCCCATTCCGCCAACGACAAGCCCCTGCGCGACACCCATGTGCTCGCCTGCGTCTGGGACTTCGACAAGACCCTCATCCCCGGCTACATGCAGACCCCGCTCTTCCGCGCCTACGGCGTCGACGAGGAGGCCTTCTGGCGCGAGGTCAACCAGCTGCCCGCCCTCTACGCTCGCAAGGGCATCCGCACCTCCAAGGACACCGTCTACCTCAACCACCTCCTCAGCTACGTGAAGAACGGGCCCTTTCGCGGCCTGACCAACCGCCGCCTCCGCGAGCTCGGCGGCGAGATCGAGCTGGCCCCCGGCCTCCCCGCCTTCCTGCCCGCCCTGCAGGCCCACGCCCGCGCCGCCGGGGCCAAGGCCGGCCTCGAGGTCACCCTCGAGCACTATGTCGTCAGCACCGGCCTCGCCGAGATGATCCGCGGCACCGCCCTCGCCCCGCACGTCGCCGGCATCTACGGCTGCGAGTTCCTCGAGCAACCCCTCCCTCCCCACTTCACCCGCCAGGATGAGCTGACCCTCGACCTGCCCACCGAGATCTCCCAGGTCGCCGCCATGGTCGACAACACGGTGAAGACCCGCTTCCTCTTCGAGATCAACAAGGGCACGAGCAAGGACCCGTCGATCGACGTCAACGCCGTCGTCCGCGCCGAGGACCGCCGCATCCCCTTCGAGTGCATGCTCTACGTCGCCGACGGCCCGAGCGACGTCCCCGTCTTCTCCCTCCTCCGCAAGTCCGGCGGCAAGACCTACGCCGTCTTCCACCCCGAGCACGAGGCCGAGTTCGCCCAGTGCGACTCCCTCCTCCAGACCGGCCGCGTCCACGGCTACGGCCCCTGCGACTACTCCGAGGCCTCCTTCACCACCCGCTGGATCCGCCACGCCGTCACCGGCATGGTCGACCGCCTCGTGGCCGAGCGGCGCCAGGCCCTCGACCGCCGCGTCTCCGCGCCCCCGCGCCATCTCAACACGCCGCCGCCCCGCGCCGCCTCCCCCGGCACCTCCCAGCCAGGGCTCTTCGGCGACTGATCCATGGCCAAGAAAGCCCCGCTCCGGCGCTCCGCCACCTTGGCCCGCCAGACCAGCGAAAGCCGCCCCATCCTCGCCCTCCTCCTCGCCCTCGCGGGAAGTTACCTGCTTGTGGCCATGGTCTTCCGCTCGGCCGACCAGCCCTGGCTCTTCCAATCCGCCCTCGAGCCCGTGCTCGGGATCCCGGCGGTCGACGCCGCCGACGCCACCCGCAGCTCCAACCCCTGCGGCGGCTTCGGCGCCCTCCTCGCCACCCTCGGCTTCGTCGCCTTCGGCCTCGCCGCCTTCCTCGCGCCCCTCTCCCTGCTCGTCGCCGCCTGGTTCGCCCTCAACCGCCGCGCGCACACGCTCTGGCCCGCCAAGGTCCTGCTCATGCTGGGCAGCCTCTTCCTCTTCGCCGCGCTCATGCACCTGTTCCTCGGCGCCGAGTCGGCCGCCGCCAACGAGAGCATGACCGCCTACGACCCCAAGGGCCCCGGCGGCCGCGTCGGGCTCTTCCTCATGGCTTACCCGCTTGAGCCGCTCGGCACGCTCGGGGCCTGGATCTTCCTCGTCCCCGCCTACGGCTTCTGCCTTCTCGGCATCCTCGCCGACGATCCCAAGGCCACCCTCGCGGCCTGGCTGGCGGAGATGCGCGACAGCTTCCTGCACTGGAACACCCGCCGCGCCGAGCTCGCCCGCCAGCGCGCCGAGGCCGCCCGCCGCGACGCCGCCGCCCGCGCCGAGGCGCAGCGCCTCGCCGCCGCCGTCCGGGGCGCCGCCGTTCTCACGGCGCCCGCCCCCCTCCCCATCGAGCCCGAGCCCGCCCCCGCTCCCGCCGCCCCGGCCGCCGCACCCGCCATCGAGACCGTCGACCCCCTCGATGTCGAGGTGGGCAATCCCGACCAGCCCGACGACGAGGACGAGGAGGCGCCCGCCGAGGGCCTCTCCGGCGTTCTCCCCGACAAGCCCGCCAAGGCGCCGCGCCTCAAGGCGGACCCCGATCCCAAGCCTCAGATTTCCGGCAAGATCGGCGTGACCAAGGGCGAGCGCATCGAGCGCGCCCCCGCCTCGCTCATTCCCAAGCGCCGCGGCGACTACATCTTCCCCACCCTCGACCTGCTCACGGCCGCGTCCGCCAAGGAGGCCGCCCGCGAGGACTACCGCCGCCGCGCCGGCGAGCTCATCCAGACCCTCAAGGAGTTCAAGGTCGACGTCGTCCCGGTCGATCCCGCCGCCGGCATCGACGTCGGCATCCAGCAGGGCCCCTCCATCACGCGCTACGAGATCCGGCCCGCGCCCGGCGTCCGCATCGAGCGCATCGCCAACCTCCAGAACAACATCGCCATGAACCTCATGGCGGAATCGGTCCGCATCCTCGCCCCCGTCCCGGGCAAGGGCACGGTCGGCATCGAGATTCCCAACACCGCGCGCCAGATCGTCGTCGCGCGCGACATCCTCGAGTCCAAGGCCTGGGTGGAGTTCGCCGGAGACCTGCCCGTCGTGCTCGGCGTCGACAGCGTCACCAACCGCCCGATCGTCCAGGACCTCTCCAAGATGCCCCACGCCCTCATCGCCGGCTCCACCGGCCAGGGCAAGTCGGTCTGCATCAACACCCTCCTCGTCTCCCTCCTCTACCGGATGACGCCCGAGGACCTGCGCCTCATCCTCGTCGACCCCAAGGTCGTCGAGCTCCAGGTCTACAACGAGCTCCCCCACCTCCTCGTCCCCGTCGTCACCGACCCCAAGAAGGTCCCCGCCGCCCTCAAGTGGCTCATCTCCGAGATGGAGCGCCGGTACCGCATCTTCGCCGCGACCAACGTCCGCAACCTCGCCGGGTTCAACGCGCGCGTCGCCAAGGACGCCGCCGAGGCCGAGAAGGCCCGCCAGCAGGAGCTCGAGCTCACCCCCGAGGAGCGCGCCGCCGCCGCCCAAGCCGCCGCCGAGGCCGTGCCCGGCGAGATTGAGATCCCCAAGGAGAAGCTTCCCTGCGTCGTCTGCGTCATCGACGAGATGGCCGACCTCATGATGGTCGCCGCCAAGGATATCGAGACCTCCGTCGCCCGCATCGCGCAGAAGGCCCGCGCCGCCGGCATCCACCTCGTCCTCGCCACCCAACGCCCGTCCACCGACGTCATCACCGGCCTCATCAAGGCCAACCTCCCCACCCGCATCGCCTTCAAGGTCGCCGCCCTCGTCGACTCCCGCACCATCCTCGACGCCAAGGGCGCCGAGACCCTCGTCGGCAAAGGCGACATGCTCTACCTCGCCCCCGGCACCGCCACCCTCCAGCGCGTCCAGGGCGCCTTCATCTCCGACGAGGACGTCACCCGCATCGTCGCCTTCCTCCGCGAGAAGAACGGCGCGCCCGAGTTCGTCGCCGCCGTCCAGGACGCCCTCGACCGGGCCGACGACGACGGCGACGCCGGCGACGGCGGCGAGGGCGGCGGCGGACCCGAGGACGACCCCATGGCCGCCAAGGCCTGGGAAATCATCCGCTCCAGCAAGAAGGCCTCCGTCTCCTTCCTCCAGCGCCGCCTCTCCATCGGCTACGGCCGCGCCGCCCGCATCATCGACATCCTCGAGGAGCAGGGCTACATCGGCCCGGACAACGGCCCCGGGTCGCCCCGCGAGATCTTGCGCGACGACTGACGCGCCCGGCTCCCCGCAGGCAAGCCACCTCGCCAGACCGAAGGCGCAGCCAACGGCCTCGGGTCGCCCCGCGAGATCCTGCGCGACGACTGAGCGCGCGAGCGCAGGATACGAAGGAAGCGTAGGAGGCGCAGGGAGCGAAGGATGCGAAGGGAATGCGCGCGCTGCGGCAAGCGCGGTTACGGCGGCGCACCCTCGCTCCGCTCATTGCCTGGGGTAGGGCGGTTTCTCCGAAACCGCTTCCGCCCGCGCCGCCGTGCCCCTGCCATTGCGGTGCCCGCGGCACACCCTGGCCCCGCTTGCCCGCGGATACCGCAGCCCCCGCTGCTCCTTCGCTTCCTTCGCATCCTGCTTCTTATCCCGCCTTCCATCGTCCGACTCCTCCGCCCCCTCCGCGACCTCCGCCACTTACCGCTATCCCTTGTCAGGCCTAAAGATAAAGAACACCGCGCCGAGCAGGCAGAGGAAGGCCCAGAGGAAATCCCACCGCCACCGCTCGCCCATGAAAAGCAGCAGGAAGGGCACGAACACCGTCAGCGTCACCACCTCCTGGATCACCTTCAGCTGGGCGCCGCTCAGCCCACCCGCGTAGCCGATGCGATTCGCCGGCACCATCACCGCGTATTCTGCCGCCGCGATCAGCCAGCTCGCCAGCGCCGCGATCCACCAAGGCCGGTCCGCCATCGTGCGCAGGTGGCCGTACCAGGCGTAGGTCATGAAGCAGTTGGATACCGCGAGGAGTCCGATTGTCGTGAGAAGCGTGCCGAGCGAGGGGGTCATGCCCCATCCCTACTCGGCGGGAAAAGGGCTTGCAACCGAGTCCCTCGCGGGACGGGATTCCCTCGATGCCCCTCATTGCCAAGCTCTTCGACCAGAACCGAGCCTGGTCCGAGGACATGCGCCGCTCCCAGCCGGGATTCTTCGAGACCCTTTCCCGGCAGCAGAGCCCCAAGTATCTCTGGATCGGCTGCTCCGACAGCCGCGTCCCAGCCAACGAGATCGTCGGCCTCCTCCCGGGCGAGCTCTTCGTCCACCGCAACGTCGCCAACGTCGTCGTCCATTCCGACCTCAACTGCCTTTCCGTCATCCAGTACGCCGTCGAGACCCTCAAGGTTGAGCACATCATCGTCTGCGGCCACTACGGCTGCGGCGGGGTCCAGGCCGCCTTGGAGAACCGGCGGCTCGGGCTGATCGACAACTGGCTCCGCCACATCCGCGACGTCCACCACAAGCACGCCCTCTCCGTCGAGTCCGTCCTCGGCCCCGCCAAGCTCGACACCCTCTGCGAGCTCAACGTCGTCGAGCAGGCCCTCCATGTCTGCCAGACCAGCATTGTCCAGGACGCCTGGGCGCGCGGCGCCAAGCTCGGCGTGCACGCCTGGATCTACGGGCTCACCGACGGCCAGGTCAAGGACCTCGGTCTCAACGTCAAGCGCGCCGAGGACCTCACGCCCGCCTACGGCCAGGTGCTGGCCCGCTACCGCGCGGCCTGAGGACAAATCCCTGGGTAAAGGGGGCGCTCGCCCGCCCCGCTTCCGGCCGTTGGCTGGCTGCATGACCGCCGACGACCTGCCCCGCGCCCGCCTCCGCCGCCTCGGCCCCCGCGCCCTCCTCGACGCCGAGCTCATCGCCCTCCTGCTCGGCCCCGCGCCCTCCGACGGCGTCGCCGCCGAGTTGCTCCGCCAAGCCGGCGACCTCGCCGCCCTCTCTTCCTGGGAGATGCCTGACTTCGCCCGCGTGCCCGGTCTCGGCCCCGCCAAGGCCGCCGAACTCGTCGCCGCCCTCGAGGTCGGCCGCCGCATGCGCGAGCGCGCTCACGATCCCGGTGAGCGGCTCGACGCCCCCGCCAAGGTCTGGGCGCGCGTCGAGCCCCTTGCCGCCGGGCTCGCGGTCGAGAAATGCTGGGTCCTCTGCCTCAACCGCCGCAACCGCCTCCTCGGGCTCCATGAGATCAGCTCCGGCACCGCCACCAGCTCCCTCCTCCACCCGCGCGAGGTCTTCCGGCAGGCCCTCCGCCATGCCGCCTCCGCCGTCATTGTCGCCCACAACCATCCCAGCGGCGACCCCGCCCCGAGCCACGCGGATCGCGCCGTCACGCGCCAGCTGGCCGAAGCCGGCCGCGTCGTCGGCGTCGAGCTGCTCGACCATGTCGTCGTCGGCCGCCCCGAGTCCGACCCCGCCGCCAAGGGCTGGTTCAGCTTCGGCGAGGCCGGCCTCATCTGACGGAACCCCATGCGCCTTCCGCGGGTCTTTTCCAGGTGCCCCGCCCGCCCCTCATCGCCGCCTTGCTCGGCGGATTGGCCCTTGCCGTCTGGCTGACCCCTCGCCGTTGGGCCGAGCCGGTTCTCGGGCCCCGCGAGGGTGCGGCCGTCTACCGCCAGGATTGCGCCAGCTGCCACGGTCCGGCCGGAGAGGGCGTCGCGGGCAAGGCCGACGAGGCTCTCTTCGGCGAGAAAACCATCCCCGCCCTTGCCCGCTATATCCACAGCGAGATGCCCGAGGACAACCCAGGCTCGCTTTCCCAGGCCGAGGCGGCGGCCGTCGCCGCCTATGTGCACGACGCCTTCTACTCAAGCGAGGCCCGCGCCCGCAACCACCCTCCCCGCGTCACGCTCGCTCACCTGACCTCGCGACAGTACCAGCACACCCTGTCCGACCTGCTTGGTTCCTTCCGCAAGGAGCGCCAGCCTCGCGGGCGAGGCGGGCTCACCGCGACCTACCATGACTCCGATGGCATGAACCGGCACGCCCGCAAGGTGCTCACCCGCAACGAGCCCTCGGCCGGCCTCGACCTCGGCGCCCGCGCGCCCCTGCCTGGCATGAAGGCCGACCAATTCGCCGTCGACTGGACCGGCGCCGTCTTCGCTCCCGACAGCGGGGAGTATGGCTGGCGCCTCACCACGCCCAACGGCGCCCGTCTCTACCTCAACACCCCTGTCGCCGCCAACGAGTCCGTGGCGGCGGAGGAGGGGCCTCTCGGACGGGCGCCGACCATCGACCTCAACGTCAGCTCGGGCCAGCTGCGCTCCGCCGAGGCCCACGTGTCCCTGCTCGGCGGCCGCTGGTACCCCCTGCGGCTCAATTTCTTCAAGTTCAAGGACAAGTCCGCCTCGCTTCGCCTCGAGTGGCGGCCGCCCGGCGGCGTCTGGTCGCCCGTCCCTGCCGACCATCTCTCCCCGGAGGCAGCCTCCCGCGCCGACATCATCGACCTCGACTTGCCGGCCGACGATTCCAGCTTGGGCTATGAGCGCGGCACCGGCGTCTCCCGCGCCTGGGTCGACGCCATGGCGCGCGGCGCCTTCCTCGCCGCCGCCCACCTCGAGCCCAAGCTGCCCGAGTACGCCGGCTACAAGGAGGGCGCACCCGACCGCGCCGACCGCCTGCGCGACTTCTGCCTCCGCCTCGCCGAGCGCGCCTACCGCCGCCCCCTCGACGCCGTCCGCCGCGCCCCCATCGAGCGCCTCTTCGCCGAACCCGGCAGCCCCGAGCTCGCCGCCCGCCGGGCCATCGTCCACATCCTCTCCTCGCCGCACTTCCTCTACCCCGAGGTCGCCGGCTCGGACGGGCACGCCGTGGCCACCCGCCTTGCCCTCGCCCTTTGGGACTCCCTGCCCGACACCCCCTTGCTCGCCGCCGCCGCCAAGGGCGAGCTCGCCACCCCCGATCAGGTGCGCGCACACGCCCGCCGGATGATGGCCGATCCCCGCGCCCGCGCCAAGCTGCGCGACGCCCTCCAACGCTGGCTGCACGTGGAGACCGACGCCGAGATCAGCAAGGACCCCAAGGCGCATCCGGGGTTCGACGCCGCCCTGGCGGCCGACCTCCGCTCCTCCCTCGACCGCCTCGTCGAGGGCATCGTCTGGTCCGACACCTCCGACTATCGGCGCCTCCTCCTTGACGAGACCGTGCCCATGAACCGTCGGGTCGCCGCCTTCTACGGCGCACAAGTCCCGGACGACGGGGCCTTCCACCCCGTCCGGCTCGACCCGGGTCTCCGCGCCGGCGTCCTCACCCATCCCTACCTGCTCTCCGCCTTCGCCTACCACAAGTCCACCTCACCCATCCACCGCGGCGTCTTCGTCACGCGCAACATCCTCGGCCGCACCCTCCGCCCTCCGCCCATGGCCATCGCTTTCATGGACGACTCATTCGACCCCTCGCTCACCATGCGGGAGAAGGTGTCCCAGCTCACCGGCAAGCCCGCCTGCATGTCCTGCCACGTCACCATCAACCCCCTCGGCTTCAGCTTTGAGCGATTCGACGCCGTGGGCCGCCTGCGCGCGACCGACAACGCCAAGCCCGTCGACGACCGCGCCGAGTACACCGACGCCTCCGGCGTCACCCACTCCCTGCGCGGCGCGCGCGACGTGGCCCTTCACGCCGCCGACAGCCCCGGCGGCCAGGAAGGCTTCGTGCGCAGCCTCTTCCACTCGCTCGTCAAGCAGGAGCCCGGCGCCTACGGGCCCGACACCATCGCCCGGCTCGGCGATCGCTTCCGCGCCGACCGCCTCCATGTCCGCCATCTCGCCATCGAGATCGCCGTCCTCGCCGCCCTTCACGCCCCCGCCACCCCCGCTCCCCGATGACCCTCCAGCACCGCCGCGACTTTCTCCGCAAGCTCGGCCTCTCCGCCGCTCTCCTGCCTCTCCTCTCCGGCGCACGCCTTGGCGCGGAGTCGCCCACCGGACGCCCCCGCCGCGTCATCTTCCTCTTCACCCCCAATGGGACCGTGCCGCCCGCCTTCTGGCCCGACGAGGAGGGGGCGGACTTCCGCCTCAAGCCCATCCTTCGCCCCCTCGCGCCCTTCAAGGACCGCCTCCTCACACTCAAGGGCATCAGCAACAGCGTCCGAGGCGACGGCGACTCGCACATGCGCGGCATGAGCTGCCTCCTCACCGGCATCGAGCTCTTCCCCGGCAACATCATGGGCGGGGGCGGCGCGCCCGCCGGCTGGGCCAGCGGGCCCTCCCTCGACCAGGAACTCGCCCGCCACCTCCAGTCCCAACCCGCCACCCGCACCCGCCTCGGCTCCCTCGAGATCGGCGTCGCCGTTCCCAACCGTGCCGACCCCTGGACCCGCTGGAGCTACCTCGGACCCAACCAGCCCGTCGCCCCCATCTCCAGCCCCTACGCCCTCTTCGATCGCCTCTATGGCAGCAACAAGGACGCCGAGAGCCTCGTCTCCGTCCTCGACGGTCTGCGCGGCGACCTCGCCACCGCTTCCCGAGCCGCCGACCCGGCCGATCGCGACACCCTCGACCGCCACGCCACCGCCCTCCGCGCCCTCGAGCGCGACCTGCGCGACCAGTCCAAGGCCGCCGCCCTCAAGATACCCCAGCCCCCGAAGGCGGGCCTCGCCCTTGAGAACGACGCCATTCCGGAGGTCACGCGCATGCAGACCGAGCTCCTCATCAGCGCCTTCGCCAACGACATGGCCCGCGTCGCCACCTTCCAGTTCACCAACTCCGTCGGCAACGCCCGCATGCGCTGGCTCGGCGTCGAGGAAGGCCACCACGAGCTCTCCCACGACCCCGACCTCAACACCGGCTCCGTCGAGAAGCTCACCAAGATCAACACCTGGCTCGCCGAACAGGTCGCCCATCTCGCCAAGCGCCTCCAGGAGACACCCGAGCCCGCCGGACAGGGCAACATGCTCGACCACACCACGATCGTCTGGACCAACGAGCTCGGCAAAGGCAACAGCCACACCCTCGAGGACATCCCCTTCGTCCTCGTCGGCGGCGGCCTCGGCTTCCGCACCGGGCGCTCCCTTCGCTACAAGCGCGCGCCCCACAACCGCCTCCTTCTCGCCCTCGCCCACGCATTCGGGCGCACCGCCCCCATCTTCGGCAATCCCCGCCTCTGCGTCGACGGCCCGCTGAATCTGGCCTGAGTCAGAACGAGGCGCAGGAGGCGCAGGAGGCGAAGGATTCGGAGGTGGCGGAGGGAAAGGCAGGATGGGGGCGAAGGATGCGAAGGAGAAGGAGAAGAGGACAGGGCAGGGGATTAAACGGATGAAAGGATGTTCGCGACGGTGACTCCTCGGAGACGCGGTCTCCCCCTTGATGTCGCCTTGCCGCTGTCCAGCCTCCGTGCCCTCCGCCGATCTGGGTAGGGCCGCTGCGCCGCAACGGCCGCCTGCATTGCGTGGGGACGTCTCTCCGAGACGCCCGCGCCCCAGCAGCTCGCCATCTATCTCCCGATTCAGCATGCATCCCGCAGGGTTCATCCACCGCGCACCAGCATCCCTTCCTTCGCTTCCCCTTGCACCCATCCTCCGCAACCTCCGCGACCTCCGAATCCTCCGCCCCATTCCCCGCAAAAAAAGTCCCCCGCATGTGCCGATTCCGCATTGGAGCCCCTTGGTTTCCCTAGGTTTAAGTGGGTGGCTCGTTGCCCGGCTCGGACGAGGCCGGTCGGGTCGATGCCTCCCGTTATTATGATCGTGGGAGAAGGATGCTGCCGCGGGTGTCGAACACCGCAGGGGACCTTGGACTATGACAGCTTTTCGGGGTCGCGCAAGCGCGAGACGCCGACAACAAACGGGCCGCGCCTCCTGGCGCGGCCCGGACCCTGCCGATACCAAAGGCTCACTCGGCCGCGGGGGCCTCGCCCGAGGCGCCGAGCGTCATGCCGCCCGTCACCTGGACCTTCTCCAGGATGGTCTTCTGGAGCTCCTCCATCAGCTTCGGGTTTTTCAGCAGGTGCTCCTTGGCCGCCTCGCGACCCTGGCCAATCAGCTGGCCGTTGTGGGCGATCCAGGCGCCCTTCTTCTCCAGGATCTTGTGCTCGATGCCGAGGTCGAGGACCGAGCCCGTGCGGGAGATGCCCTCGGTGTACATGATGTCGAACTCGCACTCGGTGAAGGGCGGGGCGACCTTGTTCTTGACCACCTTGACGCGGGTGCGGTTGCCGATGACCTTTCCGGTCGGCTCCTTGATCTGGCCGATGCGGCGGATGTCGATGCGGATGGAGGAGAAGAACTTCAAGGCGCGGCCGCCGGGCGTCGTCTCGGGGTTGCCGAACATCACGCCGATCTTCTCGCGAATCTGGTTGGTGAAGATGCAGATGCAGTTCGTGCGGCTGATGGCCGCGGTCAGCCGGCGCATCGCCTGGCTCATCATGCGGGCCTGGACGCCGACCGTGCTGTCGCCCATCTGGCCCTCGAGCTCCTGCTTGGAAACCAGGGCGGCGACCGAGTCGACCACCACGACGTCGACCGCGCCGGAGCGGATCAGCGTCTCGGCGATGTTGAGGGCGTCCTCGCCCGACTCCGGCTGCGAGACCAGGAGGTTGTCGAGGTCCACCCCGACCACCTTGGCGTAGCGGGGGTCGAGGGCGTGCTCGACATCGACGAACACCGCGTTGCCGCCTTGGCGCTGGATCTCCGCGATGATGGAAAGGCAAAGGGTCGTCTTGCCCGAGGACTCCGGGCCGTAGATCTCGACGATGCGTCCCCGGGGGAGGCCGCCCACGCCCAGGGCTAGGTCGATGGCGACCGACCCGGTCGAGACGCTGGAGACCGTCATCTTGGAGGCCTCGCCCATGCGCATGAGCGTGCCCTCGCCGTAGGTCTTGTTGATGGCGGAGAGGGCCAGGTCGATGGCCTTCTTGTCGGCGGCTTGGGCGGCGGCGGCCTTCTTGGCCTCGGCGTTTTCGGTCTTGGGGGATGACATCGGGGGGAGGGTTGAGGCGGGTCAATTTGGGAAGGAAAAGTGGGGACGCAAGCAAAATGAACAAGTGTTCACTATAGGGTGTTTTCCCTGAGTGTTTATCGGGTGTCTGGGGTGGATTTGTCCCTGCTTCCCCCTGGTTGATCCAGGGGGTCTGCCTGGCGTTCGTTCTCGCCCTCCCCTCCGCCTCGGGCTGTCCTTTCGCATGCGCCTTTTCTTGCTGCGCCACGCGGAGGCCGCTCCCGGTGTGCCCGATGCCGGTCGGCTGTTGACCGACCGGGGCAAGGCCCAGGTTGCCAAGATGGCCCGACGGTTGGACTGGTCGTGCCTCGATGCCGTCAAGTCGATCGAGCACAGCGGCCTGGTCCGGGCTCGCCAGACCGCCGAGCTCCTCGCCGCGGAGGTTCCCCTGAGAAAGCCACTGGCTATCAACGCGGCGATTCGGCCGATGGATGACCCCCGGCTTTTCGCCCAGGAGCTTGCCGCCGCACGCGCCGACCGTCTCCTCGTCGGCCACAATCCCCACCTTTCCCGCCTGGCAGGGCTTCTGCTTGGCCGCGGCCAAGGCGAGGTCTCCCTTGTCCTCAAGAAGGCTGCCTTCCTCGCGCTTGAGCGGTCAAAGCCCCCTGGCAAGGAATCGCCGATGGGACACTGGAGCCTGCTCTGGCTCATTCCCCAGGGCCGCCTCGTTGACCCCTTGCCCCCGTCATGATTCTCCGCGGTCTCGCCATCTGGAGCAGCGTCGGCATCGGTCACCTCGCCGTGCTCGGCTCGCTCTGGTCCGGCTCGTCGACAATGGGCCCCGGCCCCGTCCCTCTCCTGCTCGACCTCCGATTCGTCCCGGTCGCGACGCCTGCATCGCCAGCCTCTTCGCGCCCGCAATCGCCCCGGCCCCTCATTCCCCAGGGCATTGACGCGATTAGCCTGCCCGACCCGGCCTCGTTCCTCCCTGCCGCCGCGTCAGCCGCTCCGGCCTCGCCCTTCGTCCCCTCCGCCAACCCCTCGCCTTTCGCCCCCGTCCCCCAACCCGCCGGCGAGGCCGTCGCCCCCTCGCACGTCCTCGCCACGCCTCCTCGGTTCCAGGCGCGCGTCGAGCCGTCTTATCCGCCCCGCGCCCGGCGGGCCGGCGTTGAGGGCGTGGTGACCGTTCGCCTCCGCTTGTCGGCCGAGGGGCGCCTCCTCGCGGCCGAGGTGGCTGTCGGATCGGGCGAGCCCCTCCTGGACGAGGCCGCCCTGGCCGCCGCCCGCGCCTCGCGTTACGCGCCCGCCACCCAAGGCGGCCTGCCCGTCGCCTCCGAGACCACGGCCGACTACCGCTTCGAGCTCCGCTAGGCTTGCCCAAGCCCCGGGGTTAGCGCGACTCGCCGGCTCGCCAGGCCCGCACCCAGTCGACCTCCATCCAGGTGGAGGATTTTTCCCGGGTCCCGTAGCCACCCGCGGGGACCTTGCCCGCCCAGCCCCCGTCCTTGACCTCGCTCGTCACCAGCATGTGCTGGGGCGCGCGCGACACCGGGATGTCCGCCGGCGCCGCCCAGGCCAGCGCATCGTCGTAGAAGAACCGGTAACCTTTCTCCGACCACTCGACCGCATAGGTGTGCCAACCCTCGTTCGCCGGCTTGGCCGGCTTGTTCCGCTGCGTCCGCGTGCGCTGGTGCGGGGGCCCGTAGCCGCCCCAGTGGATGGTGGTGTCGAAGTGGCCCCCGAACTGCGTCAGGTGCTCGACAATGTCGATCTCCACGCCGTCCACGTCCGCCTTCGCCGGGTCCTTGCTCTTCCCGTAGGTCATCGGCATCATCCAGAAGGCCGACCACATCCCGGGCTGCGAGGAGAAGCGCAGGCGGGCCTCGAAGTAGCCCTGCGCCTGCTCGAATTTCCTCGCGGTGCTGAGGAAGCCCGTGTGGTGGACGCCCTCCCTGGTGAACGTCGTGATGCGCAGCACGCCCCCGCTCACCGTCACCGCCTCGGCGGTGTTGACGCCGCCCTTCCGCGGACCCTCCATGACTTGCCAGCGGCCCGCGTCCACGGACGAGCCGGCGAAATTGTCCTCGAAGGAAACGGCATAGCCGCGCTCCGGGGGCTTGGCCGAGGCCAGGGCGGCGAGCAGGCAAAGGAGCGGGCGCATCCTTCCCTTTGTGGTCGCCTGGCCCGATTTGGCAACGCCGACTGACTCAGCGGTCGTAGATGCTCGACTCCCGGCCCAGCCGCTTGAAGCGGCGGTGGACCCAGAGGTATTGCTCGGGCGCGGCTCGCACCGCCGCCTCGAGGTCCCCGATCAGCCGCAGGGTGTCGGCCTCCGGGTCGTCGGTCGGGAAATCCCCCAGGGGCTCGCCAAGGCGCAGCGTGTAGCTGCCATCTTCCTCGCGCCGCGCGTAGAAGCTCATCACCGCGGCGCCGGTCATCGTCGCCAGCCGGCTGGTCGAGGTGTTCGTGATGGCCGGATGCCCGAAGAACGGGAGCATCGCCGCCTGGGCCGTCCATCGCCCCTGGTCAGGCGCGTACCAGACAACCTCCCCCTTTTTCAGCGCGCGCACCAGGTCGGTCAGCGCGTCCATCGGTATGGCCCGCCGCGCCCAGGACTCGCGGTGGCGCCGGAGCAGCTCGCCGACCGCCGGGTTGTTGGGCTCGCGGTACAGGCAGCAGATCTCGGTCTGCAGCGTGAGCATCCGCCCGGTGATCTCCAGCGTCGTGAAGTGGCCCGACAGCAGGATGACGCCTTTGCCGCGCGCCTGGGCCTCCCTCAGCCGCTCCAGGCCCTCGATACGGTGAGGCGGGAGGTCGGCGACCGGCCGCCACCAGCAGCGCGCGACCTCCAGGATGCCCAGCGCCAGCGAACGGTAGTGGCGGGCAGCCAGAGCCTCGCGCCCGCCCTCGCTCAGCTCGGGGAAGCACACCCCCAGGTTGGCCAGGACCACCTTCCTGCGGATGCGCAACACGCGGAAGGCCAGCCAACCCAAGGCACCAGCCAGCCCTCGCTGCCAAGGCCAGGGCAGGCGGCTCACCAGCCACAGCAGGCCCACGCCCGCCCAGGTTGGCCAGAGCAGCGGGTGGTTCAGGGGGAGCTTGGCGTTTCTCGCCATCCCCTTCCTTATGCCCGCCCCCTCGCGGGGCAGGGAAGTCCCAAATCAGCGCAGGGGCTCCTGGCGCCCCAGCAGCAGCGCGCCGAAGCGCGCCCAGTCCCCCTCGCGGATGCGCCGGTCCATCCTGACCTCGAAATGGGCCGGCTCGCCCGGCTTGAGATGCACCGCCCAAAGCGGGCTCGCCCGCGTCGGGATCATCGCGAACCGGATATCCCCCACCAGCACCCCTCCGTCCTCGGCGCGCTCAATGCTGTTCCAGCCTCCGGTGAAGCGGTTGAAGTCCTCGAGCAGATCCCGGGACAGGCTCCCGGCGGGCGGGTTTCTCGGGTCCAGGGGGTCCCAGACGCGCCGGCTCTCGCCCGGGCTGATCGTGGGCGCGCCGAAGGGGCCGACATGCACCGCGGCCGTCCGCCACTCGCCATCCTTTTCCCAGATGCCCCGCCAGAGCACGAGGTTGGATACCGTCGGCTTGACCGCGAGCCGCGCCGGCCGCTCACCCAGCTCCGCCAGCAGCGCCGCCTCCGCCCGGTCGCGCTGCAGCCTGCCAACGCTCGCGTAGGCGACGCACCAGGCGGCACCCGCCACGGCCCATCCCCGGGCGCCGGTGCGCCAGCCGATGATGCCAAGGACGACCATTGGCACGGTCAGGGCAAAGTCGATGATGGGCAGGCAATCCCAGGCAACCCGCGCCTCCGAGAACGGCCAGAGCACCATCGTGCCATAGCTCGTGCAGGCGTCGTTGAGCACGTGCGAAAAGGCCGCCGCGAGCGCGATCAGGTAAAGCGGGGCGAACCGGGCGCCTTCCCGCCTGCGGAACAGCCAGGCCGCCAGGCCGGCCGCGCCGGCCGCCAGCAGGGGCGCCATGAGGAAGCTGTGCGTGAAGTGCCGGTGCCAGCGGAAAGCCACCAGGGGATCGTCGGCCGAGCGGATCAGCAGGTCGATGTCGGGCAACTCGCCCGCGACCAGCGCGGTCGTCACCGCGGCCGCCATGGGCACCGAACGCTTCCTCACGGCCAAGCCGGCGCAGAGTCCGAGCGCGGCATGCGTCAAGTTGTCCATTCCCCCATCATGCCGACCTTTTGGCCAAAACGCAACGCGCGCCCGCTTGACCTCGGAACCTCGGGGCCAAGGATGGGGTCACCCACCCAACCCCCACCATGCGATTCGGCCTCAACACCTTCCTCTACACCAGCCCGTTCACCACCGCCCAGGCGCCCGCGATCTTCGCCAAGTTCGCCCGCTGGGGCTTCGCGACCGCCGAGGTGGCCATCGAGGACCCCAGCCATGTCGACCCCGCCAAGGTCAAGGCCGCCGCCGCCAAGGCCGGCATCGCCATCGGCTCGATCTGCGCCGCCATGGGTCCGGGGCGCGACTTCCGCGGCTCTCCCGCCGAGCAGCGCGCCGCCCAGAAGTACCTCAAGGCCCTCGTCGACCAGGCCGTCGCCATGGGCTGCCCCCGCATCATCGGCCCCCTCTACTCCGTCGTCGGCCTCATCGGCTCGCATGACGACAAGACCAAGGCCGCCCACTTCAAGCTGGTGGTGAGGAACCTCAAGGAGCTCGGCGCCTATGCCCGCGCCAAGGGCATCGAGCTCTGCATCGAGCCCCTCAACCGCTTCGAAACCGACTTCCTCAACACCTGCGACCAGGGCCTCCGCCTCGTCAAGGCCGTCAACCTGCCCAACGTGAGGCTCCACCTCGACACCTTCCACATGAACATCGAGGAGAAGAACCAGGCCGCCGCCATCCGCAAGGCCGGCAGGCACCTCGGCCACTTCCACGCCTGCGGCACCGACCGCGGCGTCCCCGGCGGCGACTCCCTCGACTGGAAGCCCATCGTCGCCGCCCTCAAGGCGATCAAGTACAAGGGCGATGTGGTCGTCGAGTCCTTCACCACCGACGTCAAGGTGATCGCCCGCGCCGCCGCCATCTGGCGCGCCATCGAGCCCAACCGCGACGACATCCCCGTCAAGGGGCTGCGCAATCTCCGCAAGGCCTTCGGTCGCCGCTGATTCCATGCGCCGCCTCGCCAGCCTCGCCCTCGTCGCCTGCGCCTGCGCCGGCGTCGGCGCAGCGGCCGAGGACGCCCGCCCGCCCGCCCGCGCCCTCTTCGATGGCAGGACGCTCGACGGTTGGAGGGGCTCGTCCCATTGGACGGTCGAGGACGGCGCCATCACCGGCCGCTCCACCAAGGAGGCCCCGCTCAAGGCCAACACCTTCCTCGTCTGGCAGGGCGGCGAGGTCGGCGACTTCGAGCTGACCTTCCGCTACCGCATCGTCGGCGGCAACTCCGGCGTCCAGTACCGCAGCCGCCTCGTCGACCCCGCCAAGTTCGCCGTCGCCGGCTACCAGGCCGACTTCGAGGCGGGCAAGACCTACTCCGGCATCCTCTACGAGGAGAGGGGCAGGGGCATCCTCGCCAACCGCGGCCAGGTCGCCGTCTGGAAGCCCGGCGCCAAGAAGCCCGAGGTCGCCGGCACCCTCGGTAAGTCCGACGAGATCCAGGCCCGCATTCGCCCCGAGGACTGGAACGAGTACCGCATCGTCGCCCAGGGCGGCCACCTCCGCCACTTCATCAACGGCGTCGCCACCGCCGAGTTCACCGACGAGTCCGACCTCGGCGCGCGCCGCGGCATCCTCGCCCTCCAGCTCCACGCCGGCCCCGCCATGACCGTCCAATTCAAGGATCTCCTCCTCCGCGAGACCAAGTGACCCTTCATCCCATGCTGCCCCGCCTCCTCGCCCTCGCCCTCCTCGCCGCCGCCTCCCTCGGCGCCGCCGAGAAGCGCAACGTCCTCCTCATCGCCGGCCGCCCGAGCCACGGCCCGGGCGACCACGAGCACAACGCCGGGGTGCTCCTCTTCGCCAAGTGCCTGCGCGAGGGCGCAGCCGAGCTTGTCGACGTCGATGTCTCCCTCAACGGCCAGTGGCCCTCGGCCGAACGGATCGACAGGGCGCACGCCATCCTGATCTACTCCGACGGCGGCGGCGGGCATCCCGCGCTCCCCCATCTCGAGCACCTCGGACGCCGCATGGCCGCCGGCACCGGGCTCCTCGCCATCCACTACGCCGTCGAGCCCGCCTACGCCTGCTGCGACAAGTGGGACGGCAAGACGCGCCCCCCGCCCGCCGACCGCTCCTCCCGGGGCAAGGGCGCCAAGGAGTTCAAGGAATGGCTCGGCGGCTACTTCGAGCAGCACTGGTCCGTCAACCCGCACTGGACCGCCGACTTCAAGCAGCTGCCCGACCACCCGATCAGCCGCGGCGTCAAGCCCTTCGTCTCCCATGATGAGTGGTACTTCAACATGCGCTTCAAGGACCGCATGGAGGGTGTCACGCCCCTCCTCTCCGCCGTGGCTCCCGCCTCCACCATGCAGCGCGGCGACGGGCCCCACAGCGGCAATCCCGAAGTCCGCGCCAGCGTCGCCAAGGGCGACCCGCAGGTCGTCGCCTGGGCCGTCCAGCGCGCCGACGGCGGCCGCGGCTTCGGCTTCACCGGCGGTCACTTCCACAAGAACTGGGGCATCGACGCCCAGCGCACCCTCGTCCTCAACGCCATCCTCTGGACCGCCAAGGCCGAGGTGCCCGCGGGCGGCGTGCCGTCGAAGGTCACCGCCGAGGACTTGGCCGCGAATCTCGACAAGAAGCGCTGAG
>JBKDBK010000038.1:0-7743 GCA_046315175.1 Opitutia bacterium
GACCGCGAGCACGGCGAGTGGTACGGCTACCTCGACCGCGCCGGCAAACCCACCTCCGAGCTCAAGGGCAACATGTGGAAGGGTCCCTTCCACATGCCCCGCCAGAAGTACGTCTGCTGGCAGCTCCTCGAGGGCCGCTACGAGTAGGGACGACGGATCTCCCCCGCCCCATTCCCTGCCTCGGGTAAGGAGGATGCTACGCATCCTCCGGGCGAAACACCATCAACCTGCCTCGGGTAGCGCCGTTGCGCCGCAACGGCCGCTCACCCCAACTAGGACGCTTTCTCCGAAACCATATCTTTCTCCCATCCGATGCTTATCCTCCGGCTCCTTCGTGCCCTTCACCTCCTTCGCATCCCACTTCTCCACTCTCCTGTCCTCCGCCCCCTCCGCCCCCTCCGCAACCCTTCTCTGCTTACCTCACCTCCAGCTCGAACGTCGACGCCGGCAGCCCCTCCGCGTTGACCACGTTCGCCTGCGACCAAGGCACCCAGCCATATCGCACCATGGTCGGCGAGGGCCCCGGCGACCTGATGACCAGGGTTTCCCCGCGGATCTCCGCCTCGGCGGGCGCGAAAGCGCCGTCGGCCCCAGCGACCTCGACCTCGCGCACGGCCTGGCCATCCCGCGTGCGCAGGCCCTTGGCATGCGCGAATCTCACCGTGACGGTCGCGCCGGATGCGCTTGCGGCCAACGGCAGGGGGCCGCTCGGCACGACCTGGCGTTGGCCATAGACATGATGGAGCGCCCAGCGGGCGAGCCGCTCGCCGACCGTCCGCTTGTCCCGCGGGTGCACGTCGTTCTGCGCGCCGACATCGGAGGACACCGCCATGCCCGAGTGCGGGATCTCGCCCAGCAGCCGGCGCTGGTTGTCGCGGAAGAGCGGCCACTGCTGGGACTTGTAGCCCTTGGTGTCAATCGACGACAGCTGCACCCAGAGGAAGGGCAGGTCGGGCCGGCTCCACTGCGCGCGCCAGTCCGCCACCATCAGCTTCATCAATCCCGGATACTCCCTCGCAAAGGGTTCCGACAGCGAGTTGCTCTCTCCCTGGTACCACAGGACGCCCCTCACGGGCATCCAGGTGGCCTGCCCCGGCCCCGCCGCCCAGGCGAAGCCCGGTTTGTAAAAGTGCTCGATGCCGCGTCCGTCCCTCGGTTCCTGGGCCTTGCCAAAATGCTCCCGGGCCCGCTGGCGCACCCAATCATCAATCGCCGGATTTCTCTCCCAATCCCCCCTCAGCTTGGCCGCGAAGGCCGGCTCCCCCGCCAGCGCCTCCGGCCGGATGAATGTCTCGATCGGCGCGCCGCCAATCGACCAGTTGATCATGCCGAGCGGCACCTTCGCGCCGGCTTGCACCCGTTGCGCGAACCACCAGCCCACCGCGCTGAACGGGGGCGCCGACTTGGCGTCGTTGACGGACCAGCTTCCCTTGAAGAAGCGGGCCGGGGTCAGCTCCGCCAGCTGCTCGGGGGTCAGGGCCCGCTTGCTGTATTGCCCCGGAAAGGCGTGGTTGCGCAGCCGGATCAGGTTGTTCGGCGCCCGCAGCATCCTGGCCGCCTCGGGCGCCGAGGCCTCCAGCCGCAGCGGCCACTCAATGTTCGACTGTCCCGCGCACACCCAGATGTCGCCGATGAGGATGTTCCTCGCCCTCGCCTCGCCCGACGTTCCGGTTGCGACCAGATCGAGCGGGACCGCCGAGGCCGCCCGCGCCCGCAGCCTCACCTCCCAGGCGCCGTCCGGGCCCGCCGTGGCCCGTCCCTGGTCCGGACCGAGCCTCGCGCTCACCGTCTCTCCCGGTTGCGCCCTGCCGCGGATGACAATCGGCTGGTCGCGCTGCAGGACCATGTTGTCGCCGATCAAGGGGTCGAAGGTCGCCGCCTCCGCCACGCCAACCGATACCAGGCCGAGGACAAGCAAGCGCAGCGGATTCATGGGGCCTACCCCAACCCTAGCCATCGAACGTGCTCCGACAAGGCTGCTTCCGACACCGAAGGAAGGAAGCGATCAGGCCATCAGGTTAGCGGCAGGCCCTGCGGCCTCCTCGCCTCTCACCCGCGTCTCCTCTCTCTAATCCTCCGCCCCCTCCGCCACCTGTTTCCCAGCCTCTACCCGTGGCCCTGTGCCGGCGAGCCCCTGTGCCCCTGCCCAATCATTCCCCCTTCTCCAGCCAGGCCAGGTCGACCGTCAGGTGGCGGATCTCGGTGTTGCTGTTGGGTTCGTAAATCACCGCGATGCGCCCGTCCTTTAGCCGCGCCATCGAGCTGTAGGCGAAGGGCCCCGGCACCAGCAGCCGGGAATGGGCCCAGGTCTTGCCGCCGTCGAGCGACATCCGGAGCGTGCCGTTGGTCCGCTTCGGGCCCGCCGGGTTGAGGAACAAGGTCACGTGCCGCCCCTTGTCCTCGAACGAGATCAGCGAGCCCTGGCAGACCGGCTCGGGCAAGGTCTTGTCCTCGATCGCCTGCGTCCAGGTCTCGCCCCCGTCCGAGGACCAGGCCGCCTTTCGGCCTCCCGTTCCCCTCCACTGGCGCGAGTTAAGGTAAAGCCCCCCATCCGAGGTCTCGGAAACCTGCACCTCGTTCAGCTGCATGCCCGCCTGGGGCACATTGGCTCCCCGCTTCCACGTCCGGCCGGCGTCGTCCGAGTAAGCCACCCAGTTGACAAAGCTGCCCTTCGGGCCCTGGGAGTTGAACGGGATGACCAGGCGCCCGGCCTTGGCCCCCTTCGAGATCTGGACGCCGATGCCGGGGCCGGAAGCCGTCGTCGTGGCGATGTCCGGCTTGAGCGCCGCCGTCACATCCACCGGCTTCGACCACGAGCGGCCGTCGTTGTTCGACGTGATGTAGGCGATCTTGGTCGGGCCCGACGGGCCCGGCGTCAGCCCGCCGAACTCCTTCATCCCAGCCGGGAACACCTGGTAAAAGAGGAAGACCCGCCCCGACTTGGCGTCCTGCACCAGGCAGGGATTGTTGATGCAGTCCTTCCCGAGCTCGAGGGCGATGTCGGACTTGCTCCACGTCCTTCCCCCGTCGGTCGACAGCCGCACGAGCAGGTCGTTGCTCGCCTGGTCCGTGGGCGCGTCGCGCCCCTCGGCGACCGCGATGAGGGTTCCCCTTGCCGTGTGCAAGAGGGCGGGGATGCGGATGCTCGGGTGCGCACTCGTCTCCCTGGCCTTGAACACCACCGAGGACTCGGAGGGTGCGGCGCCCACGCAGGCGGCCAGGGAGAGGGTGAGAAGGGGAAGCAGGCGCGTCATGGCGGGTAGGAGAGACCTAGTCAGCCGCGGCGCCCGTCGGGTTCCGCCTCAGCGCCCACCCTGGGCTGGCGCAGATAACTTACCAGTGAAGGACCGGGGGTCGTGGAGCCCGACCGCCTTCAGGATGCGGATCGCCATCTCCTGGTGCCCGAGGGCGTTCGGATGGATGTCGTCATTCATCATGGCGCGGATCGCCTTGGGGTCGCGGTTCCAGTCCCCGAAATGGTCCACAAGGATCAACCGCTCCTCGCGCGCGACCTTGGCCGCCGCCTCCATGTAGGCCCCGAGCCTGGCCACGACCTTCTCGCGGGGCGACCCCGGGACGGCGGGGTTGACCCGCATCATCACGGGGATGCCGCCCTGGGCGCGCACCGCCGCGACGAGGGCGCGGAGGTTCGACCCGTAGCCCGCGAGGTCCGGGCCCTTCACGCAGTCGTTCATCCCGAACATCACGAAGACCACGTCCGGCTTGAACCGCAGCACCCGCCACTCCAGGTCGGGCATCAGCTCCGCCGTGGTGTCGCCGCTGATGCCGGTGTTGACAACGATGTCGCGCGGGCGCCGCGCCTCGAAGCGGACCCGCTCGGCGAAGATCTCCGCGAACCCGCGCCAGCCCTTGGTGTGCAACGCGCCGTGCGTGATGCTGTCGCCCGTGAACAGCCATGTCACCGGCTCCTTGGCGGCCATCCGGGCCCGCAGCTTGGCGAGGTCGGGCGACTCCTGCGCCCCGAGCGTCGCGGCGCCGGCGCAGAGCAGGGCGAGGAGCGCTCGGGCCATCTCAGTCCTTCCAGCCGAAGTAGCCGATGGCCTCGAGCTCGCCGAGCATCGCCTTGACCGCCGCCGCGTCGGGGTTGGCGTTGGGCAGCCGCGCGGGCCCCACCGGCACCCCGAGGTGGCGCATCAGGGCCTTGGCCGACCCCATGTAGCCGCGCTTGGCCACGACCTGCACCAGCTGGACCGAGCGGAACTGCTCGGCGCGCGCCGCGGCGAGGTCGCCGGCGGCGAACGCCTTGGCCAGGCGCTGGTAGACGCCCGGGGCGAAGTTGAACGTGCTGCCCACCGCCCCCTTGGCGCCGAGGGCGAGCGCCGCGAGGTAGAACTCGTCGCAGCCCCAGGGCAGGTCGAACTTCCCCCCGCCCGCGCGCAGCGCCAGCTGGAACGCCATCAGGTCGGGGTTCGTGTACTTGATCCCGACCAGGTTGGGGATCGCGGCGGGAGCGGTGTTGAGGAACTCCTCCATCGAGAAGCTCACGCCCGTCAGCACCGGGATGTCGTAGTAGTAGAAGGGCAGGGCGGGCGCGGCGCCCGCGACCTTGGCGCAGCAGGCGACGAGGTCGGCGAGGCTGCGCGGCTTGAAGTACGAGGGGGCGAGCATCGAGACCGCGGCGGCGCCGACCTGCTGGGCGTGCGCGGCGAGCTCCGCGGCGTCGGAGAGGTTGTTCGACCCCACGTGCGCGATGACGCGCATCGGCGTGCCCTTGGCGACGGCCATCCAGCGCTCGGCCAGCGCCCGGCGCTCGGCGGTCGACACCGAGTGGCTCTCCCCCGTGCTCCCGCCGATGAACACCTGGGTGACGCCCCGGGCGAGCAGGTGGTCGCGCTGCTTCTCCACCCCCGCCAGGCTGAGCGAGCCGTCCTCGGCGAAGGGGGTGTGGGTGGCGGCGCAGATGCCGTGGATGGAGAAGGCGTTCATGAGGTCGTTTGGGCTCAGGATTTGTCCGAACTTCCTGTGTTGATTTTGAGCACGAGCCAAGCGGAAAGGCAGGCAATGCCCGCAAAGCAGCCGAAGATGAGGTCAAGCGGCACCTCGTGGTCCCGCAGCCAGCCGAAGCCGATGTCGGCCAGCCCCCCGCACGAGATGCTCGCGAGGTTCATCAGGCCGTATCCCGTGGCCCGCTGGTCGGGTCGGGCGATCTGCGAAAGGATCGGCATGTTGTTGCTGTCAAAGAGGCCCCAGCCGATGCCGAAGAGCACGAGGAAGGCGATGGCCAGGGGTAGCGAGCCTAGGCCGACAACGATGCCGACCCCGAGCAGCGCCGGCACGATGATTCCCATGCCCAGGGCGCTCACCTGCTGGCGCCCCCGCGGCGACTTGCGCATCCATCGGTCGGCCAGCCAGCCCCCGCCGATGGCGCTGAAGATGGCCGCTCCCTGCCACCAGACCACGGCGCTCACCCCGGCCAGGCCCTGGGTCAGCCCGAGATCCTTCTGCAGCACGCTCGGCATCCAGTCGCGCACCACCCACCCGGCCAGGGCCGGCAGGGTGAAGTAGAGCAGCAGCAGGCGGAAGTTGCGGTCGCCCAGCAGCTCCGTGGCCGCGCCCAGCGGGCGGGGGATGGGCGCCTCGGCGTTCCTCGGCGTGTCGCGCAGCATCCACCAAAGCGGCACCGCGTAAGCCATTCCGAGCAGGCCGAGCACCGAGAACGCCCAGCGCCAACCGAGTTCGGGGTCCTCCGCGACGTAGCCGCCCATGCTGCCCATCATCACGCCGATGTAGATGCCGATCTGGTGGGCGCCGACGGCCCGCGAGCGCGTCGCGCTCGAGTGATGGTCGGCGATGAGGGCCAGGGCCGCCGGGATGTAGAAGGCCTCGCTCAGCCCCATGATGGCCCGCGTGGCCACCAGCTGCTCATAGGTGGTCACATGACCCGTGGCCCAGGTGTCGAGCGACCACACGAAGAGGCTCAGCGTGATCACCCGGCTTCGGCCGAAGCGGTCGGCCACATAACCCGCGATCGGGCTCGCGATCGCGTACGTCCATTTGAACCAGGCGAGCACATGCCCCCACTTCGCCTGGCTGTCGATGCCCTCGACCGTCGACATGATCGACTTTTGCATCGTGGCGACCAGCTGGCGGTCGAGATAGTTGAGCAGGGCGACGGGCACGAGCAGCGCGACCATCATCCAGGCGAGCCGAGGGGTGGAGGGTGTCGCGAGGGGGTTGGCGGGGTTCATCGGGGCTGGGGCGTGGGGTTTGCGCGGCGGACGGACCAACGCGCTCATCGCCCGTCTTGCCTACCGTCCGCTCCGCGTCGTTGCCAGCCTCATGTCGGCTGGCATCCGCGGCAGAACAGTTGACCAGCCGAGCCGGGCTTCAGGCGAACGCCTGCCAGACCTCGGCCGACCGCCTCGCCGGGCTGGTCTCGCCGTTGACCAGGACAAAGCCGCCGTTCCAGCGCGCGCAAGGCAGGGTGACTCTCCCGACCGGAGCCTCGCCCGACTCCGCCCAGGCGTCGAACTGCGTGTCGTACGTGAGGATGCCCTTGCCGAAGCCGGGATGGTTGGCCGGCTCCTGCTTGCCGCTTGCGGAACCGTCATCCCCGCCGATCAGGGCGACGATGGGCCCGACAACGGGGCAGGGGGTCGCCGCCGCGGCGACGGGCCGGGGAAGGTCCGCGATGCGCCGCCATTCCTTGCCGAGACGGAAGGCGTGGCAGTCCGCGAGATGCTCGCGCTCCGTGCCCTTGGCGCCCGGCTTGAGGGAGACGCCGCCAAACAGGAAGAAGGTGTCCTTGGTTCCCGCCGCCTGCGCCAGCAGCCGTCCGGAGCCGCCCCAGAGCGGGAGCTCCTTCCAGCCGGCGCTGAGGTTGGCGAGGTCGATCGCGTAGGCGGCGGACGAGGCCGCGGTGGCGTCGGGGCGCTCCGTGCCCCCGGCCACGATCACCTTGCTGCCCACCAGCGCGCCCGCCGCATAGGCCAAGGGGCGCGGCAGCTCGGGGAAACTGTCCGTCCGCACCGAGCCGTCCTCGGCCACCGACAGGATGAAGCAGTCCGCGTAATGGCGGAGCGCGTCCGCGCCGCCGATGCAAAGCAGTCCCTGCCGGATGCCGACCGACACCCCGTAGGCGAGCGGCCTGGCCAGCTTGCCCGCCTCCTTCCACTTCCTCGCCTTGGGCTTCAGCGTCCACACCGTGTCGTGCCACGCCTTGGCGCCGCCTTCCCAGAAGGGCTTGTCCGGGAAGTTCGATCCGCCAGCCGCGATCAGGATTTCCCCGTGGGCGCCGGCAAAGGCTCCGCCCACGCCGGGGGCGTTTGGTGTGTCGGGCAACTGGGTCCAGCGCATGAGGGAAGGTTCACAAAACCCCCGCTGGGCAGGCTGTCCAGCGCCGAAAGCGGCGCTTCAGCGCGGTCTCGGCCCGCCCTCCCGTTTTCCCCTTGCCAAGACTCCCGCGCCCTGCTCATTCGAACCTTCCAAACCAAGGTCAGCCATGTCCCGCATCTGCGTCATCACCGGCAAGCGCCCCACCAAGGGCCGCCGCATCATCCACAAGGGTCAGTCCAAGAAGAGCGGCGGCATCGGCCTCCAGCTCGTCAAGCAGACCAAGCGCACCTTCAAGCCCAACCTCCAGCGCATCCGGATCAAGCTCCCCTCCGGCCAGATCAAGCGCCAGTGGGTCTCGGTCAAGGCCATCAAGGCCGGCCTGGTCGAGAAGGCCTAATTCCCCTTCCGCTCGCGATCCAACCCGCTCCGGCGGGTTTTTTTGCGCCC
>JBKDBK010000039.1:0-7773 GCA_046315175.1 Opitutia bacterium
GCGCATCCGGATCAAGCTCCCCTCCGGCCAGATCAAGCGCCAGTGGGTCTCGGTCAAGGCCATCAAGGCCGGCCTGGTCGAGAAGGCCTAATTCCCCTTCCGCTCGCGATCCAACCCGCTCCGGCGGGTTTTTTTGCGCCCATTCCCTGCGTCAGTCCTCCGCCAGGCCCTCTTTGTGCTTCATGAACTTGAAGAGCAGCGAGCCGACGCGATGACAACGGTCAGCTAGGCTTTCGCAGGTTTGCTTGTCAATCAGACCGAGCCCGTAGACCACCAGCAATTGCGACCTGAGTTCCGAGGCGGATCCTTTCGCTATGGATAGGAAGCGCAACTCGTCCTTTGCCGTGCTCCGTTCATACCCTTCGGCGATGTTCGACGAAATGGAGATGGCCGCGCGCTGCATTTGGTCCCGCAGGCTCCACTCCTTGCCTAAGGGCGGCTGGCGGCACAGCGCATAAGTGTCGATGGCCAGCGACTTGGCCTCCTGCCAGACAACAAGGTTTTCAAACCCCCTTTTCATGAGCCCAAGCTAGCTCGCTTGCCATGCGAGCCAATCGGCTTCCGATGGGGTTTTTTACTCGGCCATTCGCACCTGCCTCTCCCTCCGCCCTCTCCGCCCGGCCTTCTTTCATCCTTTTAACCCGCGCCCCCCTCCGCTAATCCTCCCTCCATGGCCTCCGTTGTCCTCAAGCCCCGGGTTCGCGGCTTCATCTGCCTGACCGCCCACCCCGAAGGCTGCGCCGCCCACATCCGCGAGCAGATCGCCCACGTGAAGTCCCGCCCGCCCCTCAAGGACGGCCCCAAGTCCGTCCTGGTCCTCGGCTCCTCGACCGGCTACGGACTGGCCTCGCGCATCACCGCCGCCTTCGGCTCCGGCGCCGCCACCCTCGGCGTCGCCTTCGAGCGGCCCGGCGAGGGCGACAAGTCCGCCAGCCCCGGCTGGTACAACACCGTCGCCTTCCATGACGAGGCACGCAAGGCCGGCCTCAAGGCCTTCTACCTCAACGGCGACGCCTTCTCCAACGAGCTCAAGGCCCAGGTTGTCGACCTGATCAAGTCACGCATGCCCGGCGGCAAGGTCGACCTTGTCGTCTACTCCCTCGCCTCGCCCCGGCGCACCGACCCTCGCACCGGCGAGACCCACAAGTCCGTCCTCAAGCCGGTCGGCCAGTCCTTCCACGCCAAGAACCTCGACACCGACCGCAAGGTCGTCAACGACGTCACCCTCGAGGCCGCCACGCCCGAGGACATCGCCAACACCGTCAAGGTCATGGGCGGAGAGGACTGGGAGCTCTGGATGGAGGCGCTCGACCAGGCCGGCGTCCTCGCCGACGGCGCCCAGTCCGTCGCCTACTCCTACATCGGGCCCAAGGTCACCTGGCCCATCTACAAGGACGGCACCATCGGCAAGGCCAAGGAGGACCTCGAGAAGGCCGGCGCCCGGATCGACGCCCTCCTCAAGCTCCGCCGCGGCCGGGCCTTCGTCTCCGTCAACAAGGCCGTCGTCACCCAGGCCTCGTCCGCCATCCCCGTCGTCCCGCTCTACATCTCACTTCTCTTCAAGGTCATGAAGGCCAAGGGCACGCACGAGGGCTGCGTCGAGCAGATCCAGCGCCTCCTCGAGCGCCAGATGTACAACGGCAACGCGCTCGACTTCGACGACGCCGGCCGCGTCCGGCTCGACGACTGGGAGATGGCGCCCGACGTCCAGGACGCCGTCTTCGCCCTCTGGCCCAAGGTCACCACCGAGACCCTCGACGCCCTCGGCGACTTCGCCGGCTACCAGTCCGACTTCCTCAAGCTCTTCGGCTTCGGCCTCGCCGGCGTCGACTACGACAAACCCACCGAGGTCGAGCGCCCGGTCGCCGACGCCTGACCGTGGCCAAGGTCTTCGCCATCGCCAACCAGAAGGGCGGGGTCGGCAAGACCACCACCGCCGTCAACCTCGCCGCCGGCCTCGCCCGCCTCGGCCTGCCCACCCTGCTCGTCGACCTCGACGCCCAGGCCAACGCCACCAGCGCCCTCGGCCTCGAGAAGACGCCCGGCGGCTCGCTCTACCGCGTCCTCCACGGCGAGGGCGCCGCCGCCGACAAGGTCATCCCCTCCGGCATCGAGCGCCTCGACCTCATTCCCTCCGAGCTCGACCTCGCCGCCCTCGAGTCCGAGCTCGCCGC
Organism: Opitutia bacterium; assembly: GCA_046315175.1. Lineage (GTDB taxonomy): Bacteria > Verrucomicrobiota > Verrucomicrobiia > Opitutales > UBA953 > UBA8828. Next base: position 2,175 of record JBKDBK010000039.1, read on the forward strand.
GGCCGACGGCTTCCTCGGCCGCCTCCGCGACGCCCTCCAGCCCCTCCTTCGCTCGGGCAAATACCGCGCCGTCGTCATCGACTGCCCACCCGCCCTCGGCGTCCTCTCGATGAGCGCCCTCGCCGCCGCCGACCACCTCCTCGTCGCCCTCCAGACCGAGTACCTCGCCCTCGAGGGCCTCGGCCAGATCCTCGGCGTCGTCGACCAGCTCAAGGCCGCCGGCGCCACCCAGGCGCTCGACGTCGGCGGCATCGTCATGACCATGTACGACGTCCGCACCAAGCTCTCCCGCCAGGTCGTCGAGGAGGTCATGAAGCACTTCCCCCAGCTCGTCCTCCGCTCGCACATCCCCCGCTCCATCCGGCTCTCCGAGGCGCCCAGCCACGGCAAGACCATCTTCGACTACGACCCCCACTCCCCCGGCGCCGCCGCCTACGAGGCCCTCGCCAAGGAGGTCGCCGAGCGGTTCAAGCTCTGACCCGTGCCCGCCCCCGTCCCGCCCAAGCCCACCCACGCCTCGCGGATGAAGTCCCGCGGCGGCTTCGCCCGCGTCTGGAACGCCCTCGGCTACACCGTCGACGGCCTCCGCGCCGCCTGGACCCACGAGCACGCCTTCCGCCAGGAACTCCTCGCCTGCGCCCCCTTCGCCCTCGCCGCCTGGACCCTCCCCGGTCTCTCCGCCTGGGTCCGCGCCCTCCTCTTCGGCTCCCTCCTCCTCATCCTCGTCGTCGAGCTTCTCAACTCCTCCATCGAGGCCAACACCGACCACATCACCCTCGAGCGCCATCCCCTCGCCAAGCGGGCCAAGGACATGGGCTCGGCCGCCGTCTTCCTCGCCATCGTCAACGCCGCCGTCATCTGGGTCTGCTGCCTCTGGTCCGCCTACGGCAACACCCTGCTGCGCTGGTTTTAATCAAGAGGCGGAGGATAGGGAGGATACGGAGGAGGCGAAGGATACGGAGGAGGTGGAGGAAGCTGCGGGGGGCTTTGTCCCATCATCCTTATAATCCCTATCCTTCCCACCCTCCGCTCCCCGGCTCCTTTCTCCGCCCTTTGTCTTTATCCTCCGCCTCCTCCGTATCCTCCGCCTCCAGCTTTCCCCTCCGCCTCCCCCGGCCTCTGTCTTTATCCTTCGCCTCCTCCGCCTCCTTCGTATCCTTCGCCTCCGGTCTTCTTCCCTCCCCCCCCATGCCCCGCCAAGCCCGCCTCCCCCGCAAGGAACACTTCCCCGGCATCCCCCGCGTCGAGTTCGAGGGCCCGCGCTCGCGAAACCCGTTCGCGTTCCGGCATTACAACCCCGCCGAGAAGGTCGGCGGCAAGACCATGGCCGAGCACCTGCGCTTCGCCGCCGCCTACTGGCACGTCATGCGCAACGGCCTCGGCGACCCCTTCGGCGCCGCCACCGCCCTCATGCCCTGGGACGACGGCACCGAGTCGCTCGACAACGCCCTGCGCCGCATCCCCGTCTTCTTTGAGTTCCTCGAGAAGTGCCGGATCGACTTCTATTGCTTCCACGACCGGGACGTCGCCCCCGAGGGCCGCACCCTCGCCGAGACCCACGCCAACCTCGCCCGCGTCACCAAGGAGCTCAAGGCCCACCAGCGCGCCTCCGGCAAGCGCCTCCTCTGGGGCACCGCCTGCCTCTTCGCCCACCCCCGCTACGCCCAGGGCGCCGCCACCTCGCCCTCGGCCGACGTCTTCGCCTACGCCGCCAGCCAGGTCCGCCACGCCCTCGAGGCCACCCACGCCCTCGGCGGCAAGGGCTACGTCTTCTGGGGCGGCCGCGAGGGCTACGCCAGCCTCCTCAACACCGACATGGGCCGCGAACTCTCCCACCTCGCCGCCCTCCTCCACCTCGCCGTCGACCACGCCCGTCGCATCGGCTTCAAGGGCCAGTTCTACATCGAGCCCAAGCCCCGCGAGCCCTCCACCCACCAGTACGACTCCGACGCCGCCGCCTGCCTCAACTTCCTCCGCGAGCACGGCCTTCTCCGCCACTTCAAGCTCAACCTCGAGACCAACCACGCCACCCTCGCCGGCCACACCATGGAGCACGAGATGGAGGTCGCCCTCGCCGCCGGCGCCCTCGGCTCGATCGACGCCAACCGCGGCGACACCCTCGTCGGCTGGGACACCGACCAGTTCCCCACCGACCTCTACCTCACCACCAACATCATGCTGCGCGTCCTGCGCATGGGCGGCTTCGCCACCGGCGGCCTCAACTTCGACGCCAAGCGCCGCCGCGAGTCCCACGAGCCCGCCGACCTCTTCCACGCCCACATCGGCGGCATGGACGCCTTCGCCCGCGGCCTCAAGGTCGCCCACTCGCTCCTCAAGGACGGGCGCCTCGACCGCTTCGTCGGCCGCCGCTACGCCTCGTGGGACACCGGCATCGGCCGCAAGGTCGAGCAGGGCAAGGTCACCCTCGCCCAGCTCGACGCCTACGCCCAGGGCATCAAGCCCCCGCGCCTCGACTCCGGCCGGCAGGAGCTCCTCGAGAACCTCATCAACGACCACCTGCGCTGAGCGCCATGCCGCTCGCCCTCGGCATCGACCTCTCCACCCAGGGCGTCACCGCCCTGCTTGTCGACACCGACCGCGGCGCCCTCCTCGCCCGAGCCCGCGCCGCCTTCGGGCCCGACTTCCCCTCCCGCGGCCACCCCGACGGCTTCCTGCCCGGCGGCGCCTCCGGCGAGGTCCACGCCGATCCCCTCCTCTGGCTCGACGGCCTCCAGCTCGCCCTCGACCGCCTCGCCGCGTCCGCCGACCTCTCCCAAGTCGCCGCCCTCGCCGTCTCCGGCCAGCAGCACGGCAGCGTCTACCTGGCCGACGGCTTCGCCACCGCACTCGCCGACGCCGATTCCTCCCAGTCCCTCGCCGCCAAGCTCGCGCCCTTCCTCTCCCGCCGCACCTCGCCTATCTGGATGGACAGCTCCACGGGCGAGGACTGCCAAGCCATCGCCGCCGCCCTCGGCGGCCACCAAGCCGCCTGCGACCTCACCGGCAGCACCGTCACCGCGCGCTTCACCGGCCCCCAAATCCGCCGCTTCGCCCGCCTCGAGCCCGCCGCCTGGTCCCGCACCGCGCGCGTCCACCTCGTCTCCTCCTTCGCCACCTCCATCCTGGCCGGGCGCGACGCGCCCATCGACACCGGCGACGGCGCCGGCATGAACCTCATGGATCTCGCCGCCGGCGCCTGGTCCCCCGCCGCCCTCGCCGCCACCGCGCCCGACCTCGCCCGCCGGCTTCCCCCCGTCGTCCCCGGACCCACCCTCGTCGGCCCCGTCTCCGCCTACCTTGTCGCGCGCCACGGCTTCTCGCCGCGCTGCCAGGTCGTCGTCGGCACCGGCGACAACCCCTCCAGCCTCGTCGGCATGGGCGCCTCCCGCCCCGGCCAGGTCGTCGTCAGCCTCGGCACCAGCGACACCCTCTTCGCCGCCATCGACGGCGCCCGCACCGACCCCGCCGGCCTCGGCCACGCCTTCGGCAACCCCCTGGGCGGCACCATGAGCCTCGTCTGCGTCCGCAACGGCTCCCTCGCGCGCGACGCCATCCGCCGCGAGCTCGGCCTCGCCGATTGGTCCGCCTTCGCCGCCGCCATCGATGCCGCCCCGCCCGCGCAATCCGCCATCCTTCCCCTCGAGCAGGACGAGATCACGCCCCGCCGCCCCGCCGGCCGAGTTGCCGTCGGCGCCGCCGTCTCCGGCCCGGCCCTCGCCCGCGCCGCCGTCGAGGGCCAGGCCCTCAGCCTCCGCCTCCACAGCCGCTGGGTCGGCACCCCCACCACCCGCCTCCTCCTCACCGGCGGCGCCTCCGAGAATCCCGCCATCGCCCAGGTCTTCGCCGACGTCTTCGGCGCGCCCGTCCTCCGCCTCGCCGTCTCCGATTCCGCCGCTCTCGGCGCCGCCCTGCGCGCCGCCCACGCCGCCTGCGGCTCATCGCTCGCCGACCTCGAGGCCGCCTTCTGCCAGCCCGCCCCCGGCATCGTCCAGCCCCGTTCCCACCTCGCCCCCGCCTACGCCGCCTTGGAATCGGCCCTCGCCGCGGCCCTCCGCGCCTAAATCCTTTTTCGTCTTTAATCCCCCCTCTCGCCCCTCATCCTTCCTCCCCGCCCTAACCCTATTCCCCTGCAGGGATTAAAAGGATGAAACGATGAAGGGATGAAGGAACCCACCCACCCTCTCCGCCCTCTCCCCTAATTCCCTCTTCCCCTTCGTTTTCCTTCCCATCCTTCCGTTCCTCCCCGTCTTCCCCATTCTGCATCTTTTCACCCCCTAACCCCCTCATCTCTTCATCCCTTAATCTCCTTCATCCCTCTCGAATCCTCCGAATCCTTCGCCTCCTCCGCCTCCTTCGTATCCCCCTAATCCCCCCACCCCATGCCTCGCCCCGTCACCCTCTTCACCGGCCAGTGGGCCGACATCCCCCTCAAGGAACTCCTGCCCAAAGTGAAGGCCATGGGCTACGACGGCGTCGAGCTCGCCTGCTGGGGCGACCACTTTGACGTCACCCGCGCCACCAAGGAGAAGGGCTACGTCGAGTCCGTCTGGAAACTCCTCGCCGAGCACGACCTCGGCTGCTGGGCCATCTCCTCCCACCTCGTCGGCCAAGCCACCTGCGACAACATCGACGAGCGCCACCAGTCCATCCTCCCCGCCCATGTCTGGGGCGACGGCAAGCCCGAGGGCGTTCGCCAGCGCGCCGCCGCCGAGATGGCCCTCACCGCCCAGGCCGCCCGCCGCCTCTCCGACGCCGGCAAGGCCCACATGGCCCGCCGTCCCAAGGGCAGCGGCAAGGTCGTCGTCAACGGCTTCACCGGCTCCTCCATCTGGCACGCCCTCTACGCATTCCCTCCCACCAACCAAGCCTTCCTCCAGCGCGGCTACGACGACTTCGCCAAGCGCTGGAAGCCCATCCTCGCCGCCTTCGAGAAGCACGACGTCTTCTTCGCCCTCGAGGTCCACCCGACCGAGATTGCGTTCGACATCGCCTCGGCCGAGCGCGCCCTCGCCGCCGTCGGCCACCATCCCCGCTTCGGCTTCAACTACGACCCCAGCCACCTCGGCTACCAGGGCGTCGACTACGTCCGCTTCATCCGCACCTTCGGCAAGCAGATCCACCACGCCCACATGAAGGACGCCTGGTGGGGCCATGGCGACGGCACCGTCGGCGTCTTCGGCGGCCACACCGATTTCTGCGACCCCCGCCGCCAGTGGGACTTCCGCTCCGTCGGCCGCGGCGACGTCAACTTCGAGGAGGTCATCGTCGCCCTCAACGACATCGGCTACGCCGGCCCCCTCTCCGTCGAGTGGGAGGACGGCCGCATGGACCGCTTCCACGGCGCCACCGAGTCCTGCGCCTTCGTCCGCAAGCTCGACTTCCCCGGCTCCAAGGTCGCCTTCGACGCCGCCTTCGACAAATCCAAGCAGAAGGCCCGCAAGTAAGCCCACCCGCCGCGCGGCGATCAAAGGGATGAAACGACAAAGGGACAAAGCCCCCATCCGATCATTCCCCGCATCATCCTCCGCCCCCTCCGCCACCTCCGCCCCCTCCGTATCCTCCCCCTCCCTCCCTCCCTTTAATCCCCATTCCCCTATCC
>JBKDBK010000040.1:0-2194 GCA_046315175.1 Opitutia bacterium
CGGTGCGTCGGCGCTGCGCGGGCGCGCCAGCACGTTGGCCAGCGAGAGCAACTCGGCCGGCGCCGCGCCTTGCCGTACGGTGATGCCGCCCACGCCGAGCGTGGCGCAACGAAACAGCATGGTGCCCAGCAGCGGATCGTCGCGGACGAGACCGCGATCCACCGGTTCGTCGCCGAGGATGAACTGCCCATCGACCACCCGGCAGCTCATGGGCGCCTCACGCATCCGCGCATTGAACTGGCGCAGCGCATCGCGCACGGCCGCTGTCGCTGCTGCTGCCGCAGGGGCGTCCATCGCACCATCACCGACCGCGCCGAGGGTCGCCATGCGGTCGACCAGTAACGCGAGCGAGCGCAGCGCCCCACGGGCCGCACGGCCATCGTGGACGGCGCGCGGTACGCCGGACTCGGCGTGACGGGTGGGAGTACGGCGATGGCTGAGCGGGGGCATGCTGGAAACTACCACCACGTAAAGTGGGACGGCGTCCAGCGTTGCCATCCAACGGCACCGCGGCCGTGGTCGCATGTGCTTCTGGCAGCACGCCCGTTCAGGGTGGAGGGTCGGGTGTACAGGGTTGTGGGTTGGTGCGACACCCACTCATGACTCTGAACACTTCACCCTCCACCCTGAACGGGGCAGCTGTCAGTCGCGCGCACGGTATGCATCGCGGCGGTCACGGTTGGTCTATTTTGCTACCATGGATACCGGCCACACTGCCCTCACTCCCGTCCCGCTCTATTACCGCGCCGATGGCGCCGGCGCGCCGCTGCTCCTGTTGCATGGCGGCCCTGGCGCCCATCACGACTACCTGTATCCGCAGATGCTCACGCTCGCGGAACATTATCGGGTCATCACCTACGATCAGCGCGGCGGTGGGCAGTCGAAGACCGACGATCCCGCGCCCATCACCTGGCGCACGCAGGTGGATGATCTCGCCGCGGTGATCGGGGAGTTCGGGTTGCGCGAGGGGCTCACCCTCGTGGGGTACTCGTGGGGCGCGCTGCTGGCCATGCTGTACGCCGTGCAGTGCACCGTCGACCCCTCGTTACCGAAGCCTTCGCGCCTCGTGCTGATCTCGCCGGCGCCCATCACCAGAGCGTGGCGCGATCAGTTCGAGGCGAACCTCGCCGAGCGCGGCCGCAGCGACACCATTGCCGCGTTGCGGGCCGAGTTGGCGGCGTCGGGGCTGCGGGAGACGGACCCGGCGGCATACCGACAGCGTGGCTTCGAGCTGAGCGTGGCCGGCTACTTCGCCGACCCGCACCGGGCCTCGGCGCTCACGCCCTTTCGGGTGACCGGCAAGGTGCAGCAGAGCGTGTGGCAGTCGCTCGGGGACTTCGATCTCACGGCGTCGCTGCGTGCCGTGCGGGTACCCACACTCGTCATCCATGGGACGGACGATCCCATTCCGCTCGCCTCCGCCGAGGCGGCCGCCGACGCACTCGGCGCCGAATTGGTGGTGCTCTCGGATTGCGGGCATGTGCCCTATGTGGAACGTCCCGACGCATTGTTCGCCGCCATCGAACGGTTTCTGGCAACACACGGCGCGCGGTAACTCCCAGCACGACAGGCGCACATGGCTTCCTTCGGACCCGTCACGCTCACGTCCATCGGCACACTGACCATCGACAACCGTGAGGTGCGCGTGACGCTGCACACCGCGCACGACGGTATCGAATTCGTCGGGCGGCTGTTTTTCGCCGAGCAGGGGTGGATGAACGGCGGCATTCCCGATCGCGGCGTCCTGTCGGGCCGGTCGATCGACGAGGCCGTGGCGCGCGCGCGTGACCTGCGGCCGGACGAACTCGCCCAGCGCTATCGCCGGGCGAACGCCGAGAAGCGTCGGTACCACGGACTGCGGCAGATCACACTCGAGGTACTCGGCAAGGTACGCTACCTGAATCAGGTGGGCGTGAGCATGCGCTCGGGGATGCTCGACGCCGAAGCGGCCCAACAGGAGCTGGAACTGACGGAAGAGCAGATGGTGAAGCTGGTGCGCCAGATGAAGCACCTGGCGGGGGTTGAGGGGTGAGATCTCGGCGCTGTGGGCTCACTTCTGAGATCCGAGAATCGAGCATGAGCGTGCAGGGCTGAGCGTGAGAGGTGCGGCCGGCTAGATGTGAGGGGGGCGTTGGCCGGGGGGGAGATGCGCGGGGTACCCCGCGCGCGGCCCCAGTCGGGCGGGCGGGCCGCG
>JBKDBK010000041.1:0-2455 GCA_046315175.1 Opitutia bacterium
CACTAGCCTCGCTCCGTCCTTCCCTTCATCCTTTCATCCGTTCATCCTTTTTATCCCAACGCTTCCCTTCCCCCGCCCCCTCCGAATCCTCCGCCACCTCCGCCACCTTCAATGTCCCTCCCCATCAAGCCCGCCAACGCCTGCGCCCTCGATGCCCTCTCGCTCGGCGAGGTGATGCTCCGCCTCGACCCCGGAGAGGGGCGCATCCGCACGACCCGCGAGTTCCGCGCCTGGGAGGGCGGGGGTGAGTACAACGTGGCCCGCGGCCTGAGGAAGTGCTTCGGGCTCCGGACCTCGGTGGCGACCGCCTTCGTCGACAACGAGGTGGGTCGGCTGATCGAGGACCTCATCCTGCAGGGCGGCGTGGCCACCGACCTGATCAAGTGGCGCGAGGACGACGGCATCGGCCGCACCGTGCGCAACGGCCTCAACTTCACCGAGCGCGGCTTCGGCATCCGCGGGGCGGTCGGCGTACCCGACCGCGGCAACAGCGCGGCCAGCCAGCTGAAGCCGGGGGACTTCGACTGGGACCACCTCTTCGGCAAGCTCGGGGTGCGCTGGTTCCACACCGGCGGCATCTTCGCCGCCCTGTCCGAGTCCACCGCCGCGCTGACCCTCGAGGCCGTGCAGGCGGCCAAGCGCCACGGTGTGGTCGTCGCCTACGACCTCAACTACCGTCCCTCGCTCTGGAAGTCGATCGGCGGCCTCAGGAAGGCCCAGGAGGTCAACCGCGCCATCGCCCGGCATGTCGATGTGATGATCGGCAACGAGGAGGACTTCACCGCATCCCTCGGCTTCGAGGTCAGGGGCGTCGGCCACGACCTCTCCACCCTCGAGACCGGGGCCTTCAAGGCGATGATCGAGACCGCGGTGCGCGAGTTCCCCAACTTCAAGGTCGCGGCAACCACCCTCCGCCGGGTCATCAGCGCGACGCGCAACGACTGGAGCGCCATCTGCTGGCACGACGGCAGGTTCCACGAGTCGCGGATGTATCCCGAGCTCGAGATCCTCGACCGGGTCGGCGGCGGCGACAGCTTCGCCTCGGGCCTGGCCTTCGGCTTCCTCGAGTTCAACGACGCCCAGAAGGCCGTCGATTACGGCGCGGCGCACGGCGCCCTAGCCTCGACGACCCCCGGCGACACCTCGATGGCCACCCGCAGGGAGGTCGAGAAGCAGATCGCGGGCGGCGGCGCCCGGGTGGTCCGCTAAGGCCTGCGGCCGCCAAATCCTTCTTTCCCGGGGAGGCCAAGGGCCTTAGAAACCCGACATGCCCGACTCCCGCGACCTGTTCTCCATAAAAGGCCGGGTGGCCGTAGTCATCGGCGGCACGGGCGAGCTCTGCGGGGCGATGGCCGAGGCCTTCGCCGACGCCGGCGCCCACGCCGTCCTGGTCGGGCGCGACGCCGCCAAGGCCGAGGCCCGCCTCGCCCGCATCCGCGCCGCGGGGGGCTCGGCGGAGTTCCAGCCCGGGGAGGCGACGGACAAGGCGGACCTCGTGCGGCTGCGCGACGCCGTGCTGGCGCGCCACGGACGAGTCGACATCCTCGTCAACGGCGCCGGGGTCAACTCCCCCACGCCCTTCCTCGAGATCGACGAGGCCCAGATCGACCGCATCCTCGGGATCAACGTCAAGGGCGTCGTCTTCGGCTGCCAGGTCTTCGGCGAGACGATGGTCGCCGCCGGGCGCGGCTCCATCATCAACCTCGGCTCCGAGTCGGCCATCCTTCCCCTCTCGCGGGTCTTCACGTACTCGGCCTCGAAGGCCGCGGTCCACAACCTCTCCAAGAACCTCGCCCGCGAGTGGGCCCCGAGGGGCGTGAGGGTCAACACCCTCGTCCCCGGCTTCTTCCCCGCGGAGCAGAATCGCAAGGTCCTCACCCCGGAGCGCGTGGCGTCCATCCTCGGCAAGACCCCGATGGGGCGCTTCGGCGAGGCCCGCGAGCTCGCGGGCGCATCGCTCCTCCTGGCGTCCGACGCCGGCAGCTTCATCACCGGGTCCGAGATCGTGGTCGACGGCGGCTTCGCGGCGATGTCCATCTGACATGGCGTTCCTCGACGACGACTTCCTGCTCTCGACGCCCGAGGCCCGCCGGCTCTGGGCCGACGTCGCCAAGGGGCAGCCCATCGTCGACCACCACTGCCACCTGAGCCCGCGGGACATCGCGGAAGACCGCCGGTTCGCCGACCTCCACGCCATCTGGCTCGACGGCGACCACTACAAGTGGCGGGCCATGCGCGCCAACGGCGTCGCCGAGGACCTCATCACCGGCCCGGCCTCGCCCCGCGACAAGTTCCGCGCCTGGGCGGCAACCGTCCCCGCCACCCTGCGCAACCCGCTCTTCCACTGGACCCACCTCGAGCTCCGCCGCCATTTCGGCATCGGGGACCTGCTCGGCCCGGACACCGCCGACCGCGTCTGGGACGAGGCCAACCGCCAGCTGGCCGGGGGCGACCT
>JBKDBK010000042.1:0-33977 GCA_046315175.1 Opitutia bacterium
GGTAGAGGCTCCAGAGGGAGGCCAGGATGCCGCCGTCCTTGTTCGAGTCGGAATAGCCGACCATCACCTGCTGGGTGAGCTCGCGGTCGCCGCGGGCCTCGCGGCGGGCCTCCAGCGAGCGGCGCGTCATCGGATGGGCGAGGAAGGCGTCCATGATCGCCGTGCTCCGCTCAAGGTCCTCGATTGTCTCGAAGAGCGGCACCACGGGCAGCAGGCAGCTCGGGCTCTCGACCCCGCCGGCGGTCAGGCCTGCCTCGCGGGCGAGCAGGTAGACGGCGAGGAGATCCGAGACCGAGCGCGTCATCGACACGATGAGCGACCCGATGCCGGCGTGGCCGTGGCGGGAGATGCGCCGGGCGAGCACGCGGTGGCAGGCCAGGGAGGCGTCGGCCTCGGCGCCCACGCTCGCGCGCTCCCGGATGACGGGGCGGGGCGAGCGGAGCTCCGCCTCGAGGAAGCCGAGCCGGCGAGGCTCGTCCCAGCGGAGATACTCCTCGCCGGGCAGTCCGGCGGCCTCCATCAGCTGGGCGACCGACCGGTCGTGGAACGCGCTGTTCTGGCGGATGTCGAGCGTGGCGAGGTGGAAGCCGAAGACGCGGACGCCGCGGATGAGCGGGTCGAGGTCGTAGCGGACGATCCGATGCGCGCCGACCTCGGCCAGGGTCTCCCTCAGGAAGAGAAGGTCGGCCATCAGGCCGTCGGCCGTGGCGTGCTGGTGCGGCTCAACCGGCCGGTCGGGCGCGGGCACGCGCAACCTCACCAGGTTGACGTACTGGCGCCAGCTTTCCTTGGGGTTGCGGTCGAGGGCGGCCTGCCCGGCCTCGCCGAGCGCGACCGCGTGCTTCTCGATCTGGCGCACGAAGACCTCGGGCGGATCCTGCAGGTGGTCACCCAGGGAGAGCCGTTGGCCGAGGGCCTCGAGACGCTCTCCCCACAGCTCGAGGGCGCGGCGGCGGAAAAGGCCGAGGGCGCCCTCCGTCACCTCGGCGGTCACCAGGGGATGCCCGTCGCGATCGCCGCCGACCCAGGTGCCGAGGGTGACCAACGGGAGCCGGTCGGGATGGGAGATCCGGTCGGCCTCGAAGCCGGCCTCCTCCCAGGCCTGGCGCAGGCGGAGGTCCATCCGCTCGACCGCCTCGGGGAAGATGTTGGTGAGGAAATAGACGACGTTCCGGAGCTCCGAGGCCACGTCCGGCTTCTGCTGGTAGATCTCGCCGGTGCGCCAGAGGCGCTCCAGGGCGGCCTTGATCTCGTCGCGGATGGCCTGCTGCTCGGCCCGCGTCCACATGCTGTTCTCGCGCTTGACGAAGAGCTTGTAGAGCAGGCGGTGGATCTCGAGGACGGTCGCGCGCTTGGCCTCGGTCGGGTGGGCGGTCAGGACGGGCTCGACATGGATGTCGGCCAGACGCTTGGCCACCTGGCGATCGGTCAGGCCGGCCTCGCGGAGCGCGACGAACGCCCGGCCGAAGCTGCCCGGGTCGGAGGCGAGGCCGCGCGCGTCCTCGCGGAGGCGCTTCGACTGGGCGGCGGCGTTCTCCTCCACCATGTTGAGGATCTGGAAGGCGATCGAGTAGGCCTGCACGCCCCGGTAGGAGAAGATCTGGATGCCGCGGAGGCGGCGCTTGCCCATCCAGGGAAGGCTGCCCGCGAGGTCCTTGTGGCCGAGCTCCTCGAGCACCTCGCGGAAGCACGCCATCATGAAGTCAAGGTCACGGTCGACCTTGCGTAGGCCCTGCTTCAACTCCTTGCTGATAGGCATGCGACGTTGTCGTAGCACGGCGGCCCAAGGCGGGGCAACCTGAAACCCCCGCGCTTGCCTTGCCGACGGCGTCCGATTCCCTCGCGAGGATGCCGGACAACCTCGCCGTCCCGGACCTATGGCAGCTGGAGGCCCTGCGGCTCCTGCGCTCGGGCAAGGACGTGGTCCTGCAGGCGCCGACGGGTGCGGGCAAGACCCTGGTCTTCGAGCGCCTGGTGGAGTCGGGCCTCGGGGGACAGGCCATCTACGCCGTGCCCACCCGGGCGCTGGCCAACGACAAGCTCGGGGAATGGACCGACCGGGGGTGGGACGTCGGCATCGCCACCGGCGACCGGGCCGAGAACCTGGGCGCCCGGGTGGTCGTGGCCACCCTCGAGACGCAGCGGGAGTCGCTCCTGGCCGGAAAGGGGCCCCGCCTGCTGGTGGTGGATGAGTACCAGATGCTCATGGACGCCGAGCGCGGCCCCGGCTACGAGACCGCCGTCGCCCTCGCGCCGCGGGAAACCCAGCTCCTGCTCCTCAGCGGCAGCGTCTCCAACCCCGGCCAGCTGGCCGAATGGCTCCGACGGCTGGGTCGGGAAGCCGTCGAGGTCGTCGAGCATCGCCGGCCCGTCCCCCTCGAGGAGGTCAGCCTCGACACCCTCGACCAATCCGGAGGCGACTCCCGCAACCCTCTCGTGCGGGCGCTGCTCCGGGGCCTCCGCGCCGACCTGGGCCCGATCCTGGTCTTCGCCCCGCGGCGCCGAGCCGCGACCCAGCTCGCCGAGGACCTGGCCGCCGCGCTCCCGCAGGACGGAGGCCCCCTGCTCAGCCCCGAGGAGAGGGCATTGGCCGGGGACGACTTGGCGCGCCTGCTGCGACGCGGCGTGGGCCTTCACCACAGCGGGCTGACCTACCGCCAGCGGGCGGGCCTGGTCGAGCCCCTGGCCAAGTCGGGCAGGCTCCGCGTCGTCGTCGCCACCACCGGGCTGGCGGCGGGCATCAACTTCTCGCTTCGCTCGGTCCTCGTGACCGACCGACTCTACACGTCCGGACACCGCCTGCGCGAGGTGCGTCCCGACGAGCTGCTCCAGATGTTCGGGCGCGCGGGCCGACGCGGGCTCGACGACCGGGGTCACGCCCTGCGGACCGCCGACAGCCCGCGCCTCTCCGAGGCGCGCCCCCTCCAGCTGCAGCGCGCGGGGGGCCTCGACTGGGGAGCCTTCATCCGCCGGATGGACGACGCACGGGAGCCGCTGGCCGCAGCCCGCGCCCTGGCTACCCGGCTGTTCAGCCGCGAGCCGATCGACCTCGCGCTTGACCGACTTGGCGAACCCGAGCCCGAGGAGCCTGGGTCGGCCGGCCCTGCGGTTGTCCGCCAGGTCAGGGAGATGCAGGGGATGGACGGCACGTGGCAACGGCTTCGGCCAACCCGCCTGGAGAAGCTGGGGCGAGCCCTTATCCGCGTGCGCGACGCCTGGCATCCCGCCCTGGAAAAGCCCGACTCCCTGCGCGCCCTGCCCTACGGCACGCCCTGCCGCATCGAGCGCGGCACAGGCGCCCCGAGGCATGGTCGGCTGGTGCCTCTCGCCCGGATCGAGTCCGGCGGCGAGCGGCTTCGCCCCGCCCCTTGGCTGGCGAAGCTGCTTCGGGAGCCGGGCAGGACAGCCCTGAGAGAGGGCGACTGGACCCTGGCCTTCGTCGAGCGGACGCTCCTGCCGCTCCTGCCCGGCCTCACCCAAGGGGGAAAGCCGGCCGCCCCGCCCGAGTTCAAGGGCGACATGCTCCACGTCAGGCTCGATTACGGCGACGCCAACGTCCGGGTCACGCCCGACGCCGACGACAACCCGCTGATCAACCCGCGCGTCCGGGATGTCGAGCGGGAGGATATCCGCCTGGCCGATGTGCTCGGGCATGGCGCGCGGGCGGCATCAAGGCCCGGGCGCCTCTGGCTGAGGCTCGGCCTTATCCGCGACGACGGCTCCGTCACCCTCCGCGGCAGGGTGGCCGCCCGCTTCCAGCACGGCGAGGGGCTCGCGGTGGCCGCGGCCCTGGAGGACGCGGGCTACGACACAGAATCCCTCGCCTGGGACCTTGCCGAGCTGCGAGCCGGAGACCGGCTTGCGGCCCTCGCGCGCAGCTCCAGCCGCCTGGCAGCCGACTGCCGGCTGGCCTACCGCTCGGTCACCATCGAGGGCTACCTGCGCGAGGGGCTCCCCGAGTCCTTCGGCGAGGGCACCGCCGAGATCCTCAAGGGCTATGCGCTCCATGGCAAAGCCCCCGCCGAGACCGAGGGCGTGGCCGGACAAGGCGACCTCGAGCGCGCGCTGTTGGAATGGAAAAGCACCCTGCGTCTGGTCGCGGGAGCCCCCGACCTGGGATGGGAGCGATGGACGTCCCTCCGCGACTCAGCCGGCCGGGTCCTGCGGCAACTGGGAGGCTGAGGTTTTGGCTTCCTTGCGGCCCGTTAGGGCCTAGGATGATTGGACAGTCAGAACACACGCATCCGCGCGTCGCAAGTCGCGAGGAAAGTCCGGACACCACAGGGCAGGATTCCCGTCGCAAGCCGGGGCGCGGCGAAAGCCGTGACGGAAAGTGCCACAGAGAACAGACCGCCGGAACCCGAAAGGGGGAAGGCAAGGGTGAAACGGTGGGGTAAGAGCCCACCGCCCCGAGGGCGACCAAGGGGGCACGGCAAACCCAATCCGGTGCAAGACGAACAGGGACCGCCTGAGGCCGCCCGCCAAGGTCCCGGGTTGTCGCACCGCCGCAAGGCGGGTCCGAGAGGACAGAGGAATGGATGCGGGCGGGACCGGCGAGTGCCACCCGTCACAGAATCCGGCTTATCGTGCCTGGCTCCAAACGGGGGGCCGATCCGAGAGGATCGGCCCCCCTCCGGGCGCCTTGACGGCGAGGAGCTTCCCGCCTCTGTGAAGGGCATGACCATCGGCTTGCCCAGGGAGACAAAGCCCAACGAGTTCAGGGTCGCCCTCGTGCCCTCGGGCGTCGCCGCCCTCGTCGCGGAAGGGCAGCGCGTGCTGGTCGAGTCGGGCGCCGGCGCCGGAAGCGGATTCGAGGACAAGGATTACGTCGAGGCGGGCGCGGAGGTCGTCGCCACCCCGCGCGAGGCCTGGGGCGCGGAGCTCGTGGTCAAGGTCAAGGAACCCCTGCCGCCCGAGTGGCCCCTTCTCCGCCCCGACCTGACCCTGTTCACCTACCTCCATCTCGCCGCCGACCGCGCCTTGACGGACGCCTTGGTCCGGTCGGGCTGCGTCGGCATCGCCTACGAGACCGTTGCCCTGCCCGGCGGCGAGCTGCCCCTCCTCACGCCGATGTCCGAGGTGGCCGGCCGCATGGCCGTGCAGGAGGGAGCCAAGTACCTTGAGCGCCATTACGGGGGCCGCGGCGTGCTGCTCGCGGGCGTCCCGGGCGTGGCTCCCGCCAAGGTTGTCATCCTCGGCGGCGGCGTGGTCGGCTCGAACGCCGCCCGCATGGCGGCGGGGCTCGGCGCGCAGGTCGTCGTGCTCGACACCTCGCTGCCCCGGCTGCGCCAGCTGGGACAATGGCTTCCCCCCAACGTCCAGCTCGTCCACTCCAACCGTGCCAACATCCTCAAGCACATCGCCGCCGCCGACCTCGTCATCGGGGCCGTGCTGGTCGGCGGCGCGCGAGCCCCGACCCTCATCCGGCGCGAGGACCTGGGCCGGATGCGCAAGGGGACCGTGCTGGTCGATGTCGCCGTCGACCAGGGCGGCTGCATCGAGACGGTGCGCCCGACGACGCACGACAACCCCACCTACCTGATCGACGGCATTGTGCACTACGGCGTGGCCAACATGCCGGGCGGGGTGCCGCGCACCTCCACCCTCGCCCTGACCAACGCCACGTTCCCCTACGTCTCGACCCTCGCCCGCCACGGCTGGGAAAAGGCTTGCCGCGCTGATCCCGCCCTCAGGGCGGGCGTCAACGTCCGCGCGGGCAAGGTCGCCTGCCGCGGGGTCGCCGAGGCCTTCGGGCTGCCCCTGGCCGAACCCCTGCCCTGAGCCGCTCAGCGACCCGGCTGGGCGGCGAGGTGGGTCGCGGCGAGGCGGTAGCCGTCGAAGCCGAGCCCGGTGATGACGCCCTCGCAGGCCCCGCCCGTCACGGAGACATGCCGGAAGGGCTCGCGCTTGTAGATGTTGGAGAGATGCACCTCGATGGCGCGCATGCCGCTCCCGGCGATGGCGTCGCGCAGGGCCACGCTCACGTGAGTGTGGCCGCCGGGATTGACCACCAGGAGCTTCACGCCGTCGTCGGCCCACTTGGACAGGGTGTCGATCAGCTCGCCCTCGTGGTTGGACTGGAAGAACCTCGGCTTGAGCCCGAGCGAGCGGGCGTGCTCGCCGACCTCGCGCTCAAGGTCGGCCAGGGTGCGCGAGCCGTAGACCTCCGGCTCGCGCTTGCCGAGCCGGTCGAGGTTGGGTCCGTTGAGGATGCCGATGTCCATGCGGGCGAGACTACCCGGCGCCGACGCAGGGGAAAGGCGAAAAACGGCGGGGGTCGCCGCGCCTCAGCCTCGGCGCTCGATCGGGACGTAGGGACGGAGGGTCGAGCCGACGTAGATCTGGCGCGGGCGGTGGATCTTCTGCTTGGGAGCCTCGGCCACCTCCTTCCAGTGGGAGATCCAGCCCGGCATGCGGCCGATGGCGAAGATGACGGTGAACATCTCGGCGGGGATGCCGATGGCCTTGAGGATGATGCCCGAGTAGAAGTCGACGTTCGGGTAAAGGTTGCGCTGCTTGAAATAGGGATCGTTGAGCGCCGCGTCCTCGAGGCGCCTCGCGATGGCGAGCAGCGGGTCCTTCCGGCCGAGGACCTGCAGGACCTTGTCGCACTGCGCCTTGATGATCTTGGCGCGCGGGTCGTAGTTCTTGTACACGCGGTGGCCGAAGCCCATCAGCCGGACGCCGCTCGCCTTGTCCTTGGCCGCCTCGATGAAGCGCGAGCCGTCGTCGCCCGAGCGATGGATCTCCTCGAGCATCTCGATGACCGCCTGGTTCGCGCCGCCGTGGAGCGGGCCCCAGAGGGCGCAGACGCCGGCCGAGACCGAGGCGAAGAGGTTGGCGCCGCCCGAGGCGACCATGCGCACGGTGGAGGTGGAGCAGTTCTGCTCATGGTCGGCGTGGAGCAGCAGGATGAGGTCGAGCGCCTTGGCCACCTCGGGGTGGATCTCGCAGTCCGCGTTGGGCTGGGAGAACATCAGGTGGAGGAAGTTGCCGCAGTAATCCAGGCCGGGACGCGGGTACACGGGCGGCTCGCCCTCCTTGGCCCGGTGGGCGAGGGCCGCGAGGGTGCGCACCTTCGAGATGAGCACGGCGGCCGCCTCGTCGAGCTGGGCGAGGTCGCGCGCGCGCTCGTTCGTCCCGAGCTCGGGGTAGTAGCAGCCAAGCGTGTTGAGCGTGGCGGAGAGCACCGCCATCGGGTGGGCGGTCGCGGGGAAGCCGCTGAGCGCGATGCGCAGCCCCTCGTGGACCTGGGCGTTGTCCAGGATGCGGGCCTTGAAGGCGCCCAGCTGGGCGGAGGTGGGCAGCTCGCCGTAGATGAGGAGATAGGCCGTCTCGATGAAGGTCGAGCGCTGGGCGAGGTCCTCGATGGAGTAGCCGCGGTAGCGGAGGATGCCCTGCTCGCCGTCGATGAAGGTGACCTTGGACTCGCAGGCGCCGGTGTTGGCATAGCCGTCGTCGAAGGTGACATGGCCGGTGGTGTCGCGCAGGGCGCGGACGTCGACGGCGCGCTCGCCCTCGGTGCCGACGAGGACGGGAAGGACGTGCTCCTTGTCGTCCAGCTTGAGGATGGCGGGTTTTTCGGGCATGGCGAGTGAGGGGGTGTCGCCGAGCCGAAGGGGGTCTCAGCGGGAGGCCAAGGTCAGGAAATTGCGGTAGAGTTGCAAGCCTTTGGCCTGACTTTTCTCCGGATGGAACTGCACGGCCAGGACCCGGCCCCGGCGCACGCCGCTGACAAACGGGCCGGCGTAATCGGTCGTGCACCAGACAAGGGAGGGGTCGGTCTCGACCAGTCGGTAGCTGTGCACGAAGTAGAAGGGCTCGCCCTGCGTCCGGAGGCCCTCGGTCAGGCCGGCGCCGGCGGCGAAGACGGCCTCGTTCCAGCCCATGTGAGGGACGCGGAGACCCGCCTGGGTCGGGAAGCGCAGCACCTGCCCCGGAAAGAGGCCGAGTCCGGCGCGCCCTCCCTCCTCGGAACGCTCGAAGAGCGCCTGCAGGCCGAGGCAAATGCCGAGGAAAGGACGGTCGGCGGCGACCCACTCGCGGATGAACGGCCCGAGGTCCGAGCGGGCGAGGCAGTCCATGCAGTCGCCGATCGCGCCCTGGCCCGGGAAGACCAGCGCGTCGGCGCCCTCGGCCTCGGCGGGCGTGGCGGCCAGGCGGGTGCGGGCGCCGGCGGCCTCGAGGGCGCGGCGCACGCTGCGCAGGTTGCCGCCGCCGTAATCGACGACGGCGACCGAGGGTCCGGGCGCCGCGCCGGTCACAGCTTGCCCTTGGTGCTCGGGATGGCGCCGCCCGCCCGGGGATCGACCTCGACCGCCATGCGGAGGGCGCGGGCGAAGCCCTTGAACATCGCCTCGGCCACGTGGTGGGGCTCGTCGCCATACTCGAGCCGCATGTGCAGGTTGCAGGCGAGGGAGTTGGCCAGGCCCTGGAAGAACTCGCGGACGAGGGCGATGTTGAAGTCGCGCACCATGTAGTTGGCGACGTCGGCCTGGTAGACCAGCATCGGCCGGTTGGAGAGGTCGAGGGCGACGCGCGCCAGCGCCTCGTCCATGGGCAGGATGAAGAAGCCGTAGCGCCGGATGCCGGCCTTGTCGCCGAGCGCCTCGCGGATGGCCTGGCCGAGCACGATGCCGGTGTCCTCGACGGTGTGGTGGTAGTCGACGGCGACGTCGCCGCGGGCCTCGACCGTCAGGTCGAGCCCGCCGTGCTTGGCCAGCAGGGTGAGCATATGGTCGAGGAAGGCCACGCCGGTGTCGACCTGCGCGCGGCCGGCGCCGTCGAGGTCGACGGTGAGGGTGATGCGCGTCTCGGCGGTTTCCCGCCGGACGGTGCTTGTTCTGGCGGCCGAGCCCATGGGGGGATTCATCCCCGCGGGCACGGGGAAGTCAACCCCGCCCTGCCGTCCAGTCGGCCGCGGCGGCCAGCAAGGCGTCCAGCTCCGCGGGATTGCCGACCGAGACGCGGAGCCCGTCCGCGGTCAGCGGGTGCCCGGGGAACCGCCGGACCAGGATGCGTCGCGCGCGAAGAAAGAGAAAAGCGGACTCGGCGGCGGCGGGCGAGGCGGGCTCGCCCGGGCGGATCGGATCGGCGAGGACGAAGTTGGCCTGGGAGGGACGCACCCTCCAGCCAAGGGCCCCGAGCCCGTCGGCCAGCCTGGCGCGGCCGGCGCGGACGAGCGCCGTCGCCTCGGCCAGCCACTCGCGGTCGCCGAGGGCGGCGGCGGCGGCGGCCTGGGCGAGGGCGTCAAGGTTGTAGCTGTCGCGCACGCGATGCAGGACCTCGGCGACGCCCGGGGGGCAGAGGGCGTAGCCGGCGCGGAGCCCGGCGAGGGCGTGGGACTTCGACAGCGTGCGCGTGACCACGACGTTGGGCAGGCGGGCCGGCAAGCCGGCGCAATCGGCGTCGGCAAAGGCGCCGTAGGCCTCGTCCACCACCAGCAGCCCGGGGAACCGCGCGGCCGCCGCCTCGACCTCCGACGGCGAGAACGCGTGCCCCAAGGGGGCGTTGGGGTTGGTCAGGAAGAAGACGGACGCCCCGCAGCCGGCCAACGCCGCGGGATCGAGGCGGCCCTCCGGCGGGAAGGGGATGCGGAGCACCGGCGCGTCCTGGGCCGCGGCCAGCACGGGATAAAGGGAGTAGCTCGGGTCCAGCATTCCGACGGGGCGACCGGGGCCGGCGTAGGCGCGGATGAGCAGGTTGAGCAGGTCGTCCGAGCCGTTGCCCGCGACAACGTCGGCCGCGGGATGGCCGTGCAGCCGCGCCGCCGCCTCGCGCAGCGGGGCCGAGTCCGGCGAGGGATAGAGCCTGAGCCGGGCCGCGCCCCCCGCGAGCAGCTCGCGGACGGCGTCGGCGGCCCGAGGGCTGGGCGGGAAGGGGTGCTCGTTGGTGTTGAGCTTGACCCAGCCGCCTCCCTGGGGCTGCTCGCCCGGAGCGTAGGCGCGGAGCGCGGCGATATGCGGGTTGGGAAGAGGGGCGGGCATGTCAGGCGCGGGCGCGGAGTCGCGCCGCCGCGAACTCGCGAATCAGGGCGGCGCTCGAGGCGGGGTCGGCGGAGGCAAGGACGGCGCCGGCGAGGGATTCCCTGCCCTGGCGATCCGTGCGGCGGAGGACATAGCGCACCTCGGGGATGGCGGGGGCCGACATCGACAGGGAGTCGGCGCCGAGGCCGAGGAGAAGCGCGGCCCAGCCGGGGTCGCCGGCCAGCTCGCCGCAGACGCCGCAGGGGATGCCGCGGTTGCCCGCCGCGGCGAAGATGTGCCGCAGGGTCAGGATGACCGCGGGGTGGCAGGGATCATAGAGGCTGGCGACACGGTCGTTGCCCCGGTCGACGGCCAGGAGATACTGGACGAGGTCGTTCGTGCCGACGCTGAGGAAGTCGCACTCCGCCGCGATGGCGTCGGCCACCACGGAGGCGGAGGGGATCTCGATCATCGCGCCGACGCGCGGAAGCGCGGCCGGCGCCTCGCCCGAGGCGGCGAGCGCGGCGGCCTCGGCCGCGAGCGCCGCCTTCGCGCGGCGCAGCTCCTCGACACCCGAGACCATCGGGAACATCACCGAGACCGGGCCGAGCGCGGCGGCCCGCAGGATCGCCCGCAGCTGGGGACGGAAGACCTCGGGACGCTCAAGGCAGAGCCGGAGGGCGCGGAAGCCCATGAAGGGGTTGGCCTCGGCCTCCGCCTCGCCGAGCTGCTTGTCGCCGCCGATGTCGAGCGTGCGGAAGGTCACCGGGCTGCCCTGCGCCGCCCGGACGACGGCGGCGTACTCGGCGTACTGGGTCGCCTCGTCGGGCCAGCCGTCGAGGCGCAGAAAGAGGTTCTCGGTGCGGTAGAGGCCGACGCCCGAGGCGCGCATGGCCAGCGCGTCGGGACGATCCTCGGGGCCGCCGATGTTGGCGTGCAGGCCGAAGGCGACGCCCTCGGCGTCGACATCCGCGGCGCCGCCGTCGGCAAGGAGCGCCGCGCGCCGGCGCCCGCGCTCCTCGGCGGCGACCCTGGCCCGCTCGAGGGTGGCCGCGGAGGGCGCGACCACCACCGTGCCGGCGTCGCCGTCCACCACGATCTGGTCGCCGGGCGCGACCGCCTTGAGCAGGCCCTTCACCCCGACGACGGCGGGCACCTCGAGGGCACGCGCCATGATGGCGGAGTGGCTGGTGCGGTTGCCGCCCTCGGTCGCGAAGCCCAGAACCTCCTCGGAGGGGAGGGCGGCGGCGTCGGACGGCGCGAGGTCGGCGGCGAGGATGACGGCCGGCTCGCCCGCGCGCCGCGCGCGGGGCGAGTTGCCCCGCTGGTTGTCGAGGATGCGGCCGGTGACATCGCGGATGTCCGTGGCGCGCTCGCGCAGGTAATCGTCGCCGATCTTGCCGAAATCCCGGAGGTAGCGGTTGGCGACGCGCGAGAAGACGTGCTCGACGTTGACCTTCCGGCGGCGCACCCGGGCCGCGACCTCGTCGACCAGCGTCGCGTCCTCGAGGACAAGAAGATGGGCGTCGAAGATCGCCGCCTCCGCCTCGCCCATCGAGCGGGCGACCTCGTCGCGCAGGGCCTCGATCTGGCGGCGCGTCTCGCCCAAGGCCACGACCAACCGGGCGATCTCAGGCTCTGGATCGGCCACCGCGTACTTGGGCACCTTGGCCAGGCCCTTCAGGAGGAGGTAGCCGGGGCCGACCGCCACGCCGGGAGCGGCGGCAATGCCGCGCAGG
Source organism: Opitutia bacterium (assembly GCA_046315175.1). Lineage (GTDB taxonomy): Bacteria > Verrucomicrobiota > Verrucomicrobiia > Opitutales > UBA953 > UBA8828. Next base: position 11,705 of record JBKDBK010000042.1, read on the forward strand.
ACGCGCTCGGGCCTGGCTGGGGCTGCCTCCATCGGCGAAAGGAGACTCCGGCCAAAACCGGAGGCAAGGACGGATTGTCAGCCCTCGGCGAGGATTTCGCCGTCGCCGTCCGCCGGCATCGAGCTGGTGGCCGAGGGCATCGAGCCGCCGGCGGGCATCATCAGCGTGCCCTCGACCGACATCGGGTCGGCCATGTCGGCCTCCTCGGACGCCAGGTCCTCGGCGGGCAGCTCCGCGTCGGGGACGGCGCCCATGACCTCGGTGGCGATCACCTCGGCGACCGGCATCATGACCGGGACGGGGCGGCCCCCGTTGACCCAGGCCTGGGAGTCGACCCGGGGCACGGCGACGTCGAGCTCGACGCAGACAAGCACCAGGATGCACGCGTGGGCAAGGAATCGGCCCGCCCGGTCGGCGATCGCGCGGAGCTGCGACAGGATGAGGGCGAGGGACGGGCGCGCCGGGCGCGTGAGGACGGCCGACTGCGCCCGGTGCAGGCGCACAAGGGCGGCGAGGCGGCTCTTGAGCTCGGGCTGCTCGCGAAGGGCGCGGCGAATGGCCAGGACCTGGACGCGCGACGCCTCGCCGTCGAGATAGACGCCGACCTGGCGGTCAAAGTCGCGCGGGGTCATCGGCGGAACTCCTCTCCCATGAGCTGGCGCAGCGACTCGCGCGCCCGGTTGATGCGGCTCTTGACCGTGCCGATGGAGAGGCCGAGCTCCTCGGCGATCTCCTCGTAGGACTTGTTCTCGACGTTGCGCAGGGTGAGGATGCGGGCGTGCTCGGGCTTCAGCTGGACCATGCACTCGGCCACGCGGGCGACGAACTCGTTGTGCTGGGCCTCGCTGCCTGGGCCCTGGGCGCCGTCGGGCAGAATGTCGTGCAGGGTCGCGCCCGACTCGCCGAGGTCGGCGTCGAGGGAGAAGGACTGGTCGCGCTTCCGGCGCCACCAGTACCAGTAGCGGTTGTGGGCGAGGTTGGTGGCGATCTGGTGGATCCAGGTCGAGAAGGAGGCGGTGCCGCGGAAGTTGGCGATGACGCGGTGGGCGCGGATGAAGGTGTCCTGGGTGATCTCCTCGGCGTCCTGGCGGTTGCGGAGGAGGGAGAAGACCTTGGCGAAGATCCGCCCCTGGTAACGCGAGACCAGCGTCGAGTAGGCGCCGAGGTCGCCCTGCCGGGCCTTCTCGACGGTGAGCTGCTCGTCCTCGGGGTGGTCTAGGGGTTGAGCCATGATGTTTTGTAAATGACAAATGCGCCGATTTCAACAGGAAGATGAGGTCCCGATGGCGACCGGCACCCCCAAGACCCGTGGCTTTGTCCGTCACCTGGACTGCCTGGGGACGCAGCCGGCCGGCTCCGCCCGCCCTCCCGTCCTGCTCCGGGGAGCCGGAGGCGTTCTCGCGGCCCGGATCCGAGAGGAGGGCGGACGGCTCCTCGTGGAGCCCGGGGAGGGACCGGTCCTGCTCAACGGCGCGCTCCTGACCGAGCCCGTCGAGCTGCGCGATCTCTGCACGCTCCAGGCCGAGGGTCTGCTCGCGGTGGCCGGACCCGGCGAGGAGGACTGGACCTCGGGAGTCGACTCCTCCGTCTGGACGATTTTCGACGCCGAAACGGGCGAGCTGCTGGCCGAGGCCCCCCGCGCGGACGTCGTCGCGCGCGCCGCCGAGCTGGGCCGGCCGCGCAACCTCCTCGCCTGCGCCCCGCGCGGGCTGCCCGTGGGCTTCAGCCTCTCGCAGGTCGTCTCGGTTCTCTCCGGGGCCGAGCCGCCGCCTCGCCACGCCGCGGAGCTTAACCGCGGGCGCCATATCTGCCCGGTCTGCTGGACGCGCTTCGAGGCCGGCGACGCCCTGAGCGTGGCCGTTCACGAGAGCCTGCGCGGCGACCCCGTCCTGGGAGCCGACGCGCGGCTGCGCTTCCACCCCACGCGCTTCAACGACCAGGGCCAGGCCCTCGACCCGATGGGGCTCGCCTGCACCGACCTGGCCTGCCCCCACTGCCGGCGCCAGCTGCCTCCGGGCTTCCTCGAGATGCCCCACCGCATCCTGTCCCTGATCGGGGCGCCCTCGGCCGGGAAGTCCTACTACCTGGCGGTGGCGACCCAGGTGCTCCAGGAGCGGCTTCCCCGCGACTTCGGCGTCGCCTTCAAGGACGGGGATCCCGGGGGCAACCTGCTGCTCAACCAGATGCGGCACACCCTCTTCTCCGCCCAGTCGCCCGAGCAGGCCCTGCTCGGCAAGACGGCGCTCGAGGGCGCGACCTACGAGCGTCTGCCGCGCCTGGGCCGGATGGTGTCCCTGCCCCGCCCCTTCATCTACAACCTCGCCCGCGCCGACCGGGACCGAGCCGAGTGCTCCCTGATCTTCTACGACAACGCCGGCGAGCACTTTGAGCCGGGCATCGACATCCACGACTCGCCGGGGGCCCTCCATGTCGCCACCTCCGCCGGCCTGCTCTTCCTCTTCGACCCGACCGCCAACTCCCGCTTCAAGCAGCGGCTGGTCGGCGTGGCCGACCCCCAGCTCAGCCTCTCGGGCCGGGTCGACCAGCAGGACAGCATCCTCGCCGAGCTGGAGTCGCGCATGAAGCGCGTCCTCGGCCTGCCCGCGGCGGAGCGCATCCGCACCCCCCTGGCCTTCATCGTCGGCAAGTCGGACGCCTGGGCCCACCTCCTGCCCGAGCCGCTCGAGCCCTGCGTGGCGGGACAGGGGCTGGACCTCGGCGCGATCGACCGCAACTCGCGCCGCGTGCGCGCCCTGCTCGCCGAGACCTGCCCGGGCCTGGTCGCCTGCGCCGAGTCGCTCGCGGCGGACCTGCGCGTCTTCGCCGTGACCTCGTTCGGGCACAGCCCCGTGGTCATTCCCGAGGGCCCCAACCGCGGAAGGATCGCCCCCGACCCCCGCCGGCTCGAGCCCCGCCACGTCGAGGCGCCGATCTACTGGCTGATCCACCGGGCGTGCCCCGAGATCCTCGAGACCGCCTGACATGCCGCTCGCGCTCGTCTTCACCTCCGCCCCGCGCGGCCTTGCGCCGGGACGCTCCGGCTATGTGACCGTCGCCCGGCACGAGGCCATGCCGGCCCGCCTCGCCGAGCAGCTGGAGTCGATCGGCACGCCGCATGGCGACCCCGTCGGCGCCACCTTCACGCTGCGCTCGATCGAGGCGGCAGGCGCGCGCTGGCGCGTGCTCTCCCGCTTCGCGGCCGGCGGCCTCGACCACACGATGCGCGACAACCGAATCGCGCACCACCTGGCCTTCGCGGAGGATGAGATCGCCGCCCTGCCGCCGCCGGCCGACGTCGCCCGGCGGTGGACCGGCTGGCTGGACTCCTGGCAAGGCGAGCCCGCCTTCCTACCCCCCTTGCGCCTCGACCTGCGCCCGGGACAGCCGCTCGTTCCCTGCGCGGGGTGGCGCGAGGCCTGCGGCAGCGGCGCCAAGGCATCATGGCTCGTGGCCGGCGGAGGACACGTCGCGCGGAGCCTCTCGGGCGCGCTCGACGCCGTCGGATGGCTTCGCCTGCTTGCGGAATCCGCTGCCCTGCTCGGACCGGGAGCCTGGGACGCCGGCTTCACGACCAACAGCGCGGTGACCGGCTCGACGGGCTTCGCCTGGAGGTGCCAGCCCTCCGGCGGCGACATCGACCTGGCCCAGTCGCGCTCGCTGCCGCCTCCCGAGGGCCCGGAGGCGCGTCGCGCCTCCCTGGGCATATCCCCCGCGCCCAGCCTCCGCGGCGGCGGGCCCCGGCCGCCGTCGGTCGGGACGGATGGGGCGCCGGCGAAGGCGCCGCTGGCAGTCGCCGGCATCGTCGCCGGCATCCTTGTCGTCCTGCTGGCCGCCGCCTGGGCCGTCCTCGGCCGTCGAGCCGAGCCGACCGCGCCGACGCCGACCCCGGCGCTCCCCCCGAGCGCGCCAAGCGCGGCGGAAGTCGACGCGGCGCGCAACCTTCTCCGCGACCAGCGTGCGCTGGCCGAGATCGCCGAGCTCATCCAGCGCGACGACCTCGCGCAGGCCGCCCGGCTTTGGCTTGAGCTTGACCGCACCGCGCCGGCCTTCGCCCAGAGGAACACCGAGCCCACCCTCGCGCGCATCCGCGCCCGGCTCGCCGCGTCGGCCTCTCGCTCGCTGGGCGCCCGCCTGGATGCGCCGGCCAACGCGGCCAACCCCGCCCAAGCGGGCGCCCTAGCCGGGGAGGCGGACGCCGTCCTCGCCCTCGGCGCGCAGGTCGGCATCCCGGACGACGCCGCCAGGGCCGGCTTGGCCGAGGTGCGCGACCGCGCCAAGCTGGTCGCCGGCCTCGACATCCGGCCGACCCTCATCGTCAGGGGACGGTGGGTCACGGCAAGCGCGGGACCCGCCCTGCCCTCCTCGGCCGACTTCGACCTCGGGCCGGAAGCGGGCGATGAGGTTCGCCGCTTCCTCGCCGAAAGCCTTGGGGGCGGGCCGGGCACGATCGCCCGCGGCGGAATCCGGCTGGTCGACTTCCGGCACCTCGCCCACCGCGATCCGCGGCAGCCGCGCATGGCCGAGGCGACGCTCGAGCCGGGCGCGAGCTCCATCTACGCGGGCGAGGCCGTCGCCGGAGGGGCCCGACCCTCCCTCAGCCTGACGGTCGGAAGCCGCTCCAACAGCGTGAGCCTCAACCTGCCCAGCCGGCCGACCGACGCGTTCCTCGCGACCCCCCGCGGGCTCGAGCTGGTCAACGCCGCCGGCCGGCGGCTCTGCATCGTCCTGCTACCGTCCGAGGCCAGCCTCGAGCCGCTCAGGCTTCCCCTCTCGGCGCTGTCCGCCGACCCCGTCACCCAGGCGCTGGGCGCGGCGCCGTGGATCGAGCCCGCCCTCGCGTCGGCCCGCGTCAGCGGCGCCCGGCTGGGAATCTATCCTGCGGGGAACAGCTTCCCCGACCGCACCATCCCGTCCTTGGTCTCGCCCCCGAGCCAGCTCGACACCACCCTGCTTCGCCTCGCGGCGGGATCAGGCCCCTCCATGCCCCGCGCCGAGGTCGCCGACCGCCAGCGCCGGGCCCGGGAAGGCGACGCGCGCGGCGCCGGCGCGCCCTGGACGCTTCGCGCCGTCAACCTCCAGGGCGAGCCGGTGCTCACCCTGGCCGAGATCCGCGACTGATGCTCCCCGACCGTCTCCAGGCGAGGATCCGCGCGCAGCTCGCCCTGCCCGCGCCCGACCTCGAGGCGCGGGTTCTCGCCGGGGAGCTGGCCGGCCTGACCGGCCGGGCCCGCGAGCGGCTCGAGCAGTGCGCCGCCCTGGTGCGCATCGGCAACGAGCAGGCGGCCCTGGAGGCGGCGGAGGCGGAACCGTCGCTCCTCGACCTCTGCGCCTGGATCTCGTTCGCGGAGGCCGACGACTGGCGGCGCCTCTGCCGCGAGCACAGCCTGCCCGTCGCGCCGCCCCTGGACGATGGGCAGATCCTCGCCATCGAGCTGCTCTACGGCAAGCCGATCGACGAGAGCCATCCGCTCTACCGCGACTATCGCCAGGCCATCCGCGAGCGGGACGAGGCCAAGGCCCTGTCGGTGCTCCGCACCATCGTCGCGGCGAACCCCGGCGACGGCAACGCGCGCGGCGAGCTCGCCCGCCGCGGCGCCCAGTTCGCCCGCGACACCGCCGGCAGGGCCCGCGAGCTTTTCGCCGCGGGCAAGGCCGCCGAGGCCGCGGAGCTGATGGACCGCATGGAGCGTCTCGGCGTGAGCGACCTGGCCGGAGACCCGCGCTGGGACGAGGCCCTACGCCTGCGCAAGGCATGGGTGGAGGCGAGTTCCCGCGTCAGGCTAACCGCGCTCGCCGGGCAGGCCGCCGAGGAGATGGCCGCCGAGCGATGGGAAACCTGCGCCTCCGCGGTCGTCGCCGTCCGGTCCCTGGAGCGAAACTCGGGCCTACGGCTTCCGCCCGACTTGGAGGGCCCGCTCCGGCAAGCCGAGTCATGGGCCGCCGAGCGCGCCGCGGAGGCGGGAGCCGCCGCGACCGCGGCGGCGGCCAACGCCTGGCTCGCCGAGGAGCTGGAAGCCCTCCGGGCCGAGGCCTCGCGCCCCGCAGGCGCCGCGACGCTGCGCCGGCTCCGCGCCTGGCAGGAGCGGGCCCGCTCGCTTCCCGGACAGGTGCCTGAGGAGGCAGTCGAGGAGGCGGAGCGCCTGCGACGCCTTGTGCACGGGCGGCTGGTGCGCCGACACACCCTGCTCACCGCCGCCTGGCTCGCCCTGCTCGCGGTCGCCCTCGTCGCCGGCAACGCGGCGCTTGACGGCGTCCGCGCCGAGGCACGGGTCCGCGCCGAGCTGGCCGAGGCGCGGCGGCTGGCCGAGTCGTGGGACCTTCGCGGCGCGGAGGAGAGGCTGAAGTCACTGGGCGAACCGCAAAGCCACGGCGAGGAGGCCGAGAGCGAGCGGAGGCAGGTCCTCGGGCTTGTCCGCGACCGCGCCGAGGCCGAGCGCGCCCTCGCGGCGGAGGCCGCCTTCCTCAGCGCGGCGGCGGCGGAGGGGGTCGGCCCGGCGAACTTCGCCGAGCTCCGCCGACGCGCGCTCGACCTGCGCAAGGCCCTCGCCGATGCCGGTCCGGGGCTCGAGGCGCGCGTCGCGCCCCTCGCGGGAGACCTGCCCGCCCTGCTCGCACGGTGCGAGAGCCTCGCCCGCTCGCTCGCCCCCGAGGTCCGGTCCCTCGTGGCGACGCTCGAGACGGCGATGGGCTCGGCATCCTCGCTCGCCGACGCGGACGCCATCCGCGGGCTGGTCGCCCGCATCCGGGCCATCCTCGACATACCCGAGGCGCGCTCGTCGGTCGACGCCGACCTGGTCGACCGGGCCCTCGCGCGCGCCGACCTCGCGGAGGAGCGGCTCCGGCTCGAGGAACGCTCCCGAGGCGAGGCGCGCAAGCTGAACGAGGCCGCCGACCTGCGCGCCTACCTCGCCGTGTTGCGGGAAATGGCCGGCGCCTCGCCCCCCTCGAGCGAAAGCCGGGCGGCCGCCGCCGTCCTCGCCTCCGAGTCGGGACTTTCGAGCCTCCCGCGCGCCGCCCTCGCCCCGGCGGTCGGCGCCATGTGGGACGCCCTCGACGAGCCGCCCGCCGCCGAGACGTGGTCGCCGGGCGAGCTGGCGGCCCTGGCCAAGGTGACCGACGACCGCGCCATCCGGAGCGTCCGCCGGTTCATCATCCGCGAGCACTCGGCGCGGGGCGAGCGCGCGACCGCCGCCGTCTATGTCACGGGGGAGGTCGGGCGCGAGCTGCGCCGCTTCCAGGCCGGAACCGAGACGGTCTTCACCGCGCAGGTCCTCAGGCGAAGCGGCGACATGACCTCCGAGACCTGGAGCCTGCGTCGCTTCACCAATGGCGCGGTCAGCGGCGAGGAGCTCACCGAGGGCCTCCCCATTCCCGAGCTTGAGTACCAGCGTCGATTCCTCCGCTCCTTCGACCCCGTCACCCGCCGGCCGGGCGAGCCGATCCTCCGCACGCTCGAGCGCGTGCGCGGCGAGACCGGCGCCCCGCTGCTGCGGGCCTACCACCTCCAGGAGCTGCTTGCCGCGGCCAGCCTGCGGCCGGTGGCGTCCAACCTGACCTTCTCCCCCTCCGCCCAGGCCGACGGGCGGGAACTCCGCCGCCTCACGCAGGGAGGACTCGCCATGACGGATTTCCTCTTCCCCGACAAGTGGACGGACGTCCGGGCCAGCCTCGAGCGTTTCCTCGCCCAACCCGCCCCCGCCTACGCCGAGGAAGCCCGCTTCCTCCGGTCGCTGCTGGCGGCGACGCGCGAGGGAGGCCTCATCTTCGCCGGCAGGATCGGCGCCGACGGACGCGCGATGCCCCGCGAGCGCGTGCCCGGCGCCGTGCTGCTTGGACTCGACAGCTCCGGGCAACCCGCCGCGCTCCTCGAGGCCGACGCCGAGGGCAATCTCCGGCGGCTCAGGGACGCCCTGCCCTTCTCGCCCCTCCTCCGCCTCGCCTCGCCCCCCCGGGATTCCGCCCAACGCGCCGGCCAGCCGCCCGCCGCGCTCTCGGCGCCAAAGGGCGGATGGGACGCCCTCCTGAAGGGACAGGACCTCTGAACCATGGGCGCCCACGACCGCCATCGCATTCGCCACAAGGGCGTCGAGACCGACCCCCTCAGCCGGTCCGACATCCTCGCGCAGCTGCGCGAGGGACGCCTCTCCCTCGCCCACGCGATCGAGGTGCGGGGAAAGTGGATGACCCTTCGCCAGCACCTCGCGGAGACCGCCGCACCGTCCGAGGGCGAGGTCCCGGCCCCCGGCAAGGGTTCGCGCGGCCGCACCCCGCCACCCCCGCCCGGAGGCGGCGACCATCCCCCGCCCCCGCCGGGCTCGGCTCCTGGCGCGCCGCCCCTGGACTCCGTCATCCGATCCGGCTATGTCTGGTGTGGACTCACCTTCGGCCTGCCTTTCCTCATCGTCTTCCTCCCCTGGCTCTTCCGTAGCCAGCTCGGGCTGGGTGGACCTGCCGGCAGCCTCGCCCTGCTCGCGGGCGCCCTCGGGAGCGTCGCCTACGCGCACGCGCGGGCGAGACGGGCGGCCGCGGAGATCCAATCGGAGGGTCTCGACGATGTCGCGGCGTCCGTCCGCAACCTCGCCGCGGGCCTGGGGGTCGCGTCAGGCGTGCTCTGGACCCTGGCGGCCCTCCTCTGAGAGGGGTGGTTTGACATCCGGGGCGCCTCGGCAACCTTGGCCACCATGCGAGCTTGGCGCCCCAGCCTAGCCACCTTGATCGCCGCCTCGGCCCAGGCCCTGACGGTCACTGGCTACACCGCCGCCAATAACGACCGGTTCGGATCGGGATTCCCCACGGCGCCGATCGACAACGCCTCGGCCAGCTTCGTCGGGAAGGATCACGATTGGTCAGGCGTGGGCTGGGCGGCGACCGATGGCACCAAGGGCTTCGGCCTGCTGAGCCCCCGCCACTACCTCGTCGCCCGCCACTACGGGGGCTCCGCCAACCTTTCCTTCGCCGACGGCGCCGGGGCGGTGGCCACGGCGGCGCAGGCCTCCGTGGCCAACACCGACACCGGCCTGCTCTTCAGCGGGCAGACCGTGCGCGACCTTTCCGTCGGTCGCCTCACCCAGCCCCTGGCCGTCAGCTGGGCCATCCCGCGGGCCGCGGTGCTCGACCTCAACGCCACCTCGACGTCCAACTCCCTCTCGGCCTACGCGGGACTGCAGGTCTTCCTCTACGGACGCGGGAGCGGCGGCGCGGGCAGCCCGCGCCTCGCCTCGGGCTCCATCCTTGCGGCGCAGAGCGACGCCAACGGGCAATACCTTCTCACAAACCACTCCGCGGCCGCCTTCCAATCGGGAGACTCGGGCAGCCCGGCCTTCCATGGCTGGACCAACCCGAACGGCGACAAGGAACTCGCCCTCCTCGGCAACAACGCCGCCGTCGACACGACCAACGGCTACAACATCCTCAACCTCGCCGGCATCCCGACCGTGATGGCCGCGCTCAACACGGTCATGAACGCGGACGGCTTCGCCCTGCGCGTCGCCGGCAACTCCGCCCGTACCTGGGTCGGCTCAAGCAGCGCCGAGATCACCAATCGCGGTGCGTGGGGGCTTTCGGCGCCGAGCCAGGCCCCCACCGACGCCTATGTCCTCTTCGACGCCGCCACCGCCGGCAACGGGCGCGCCGTGACGGTCGGCTCAGCGGCCAACCTGAGGGGGCTTTACTTCAAGTCGACGGCCGCGGCGGGCGACGCCTTTGCCTTCTCCGGAGCCGGCGTTCTCACGCTGGGCCGCGGCGGGCTGGTCAACTACGACGACGCCCGCCAGTCGTTCGCCGGCAACCTCCTGCTGGGCGACAGCCAATACTGGGACGCCGGGCCCGGGGGCTTCGCCGCCGCCGCCATCAACACCAACGGCAAGGTGCTCGAGCTCGGCGGGGTCGGACGCAGCCTGCTCCAAGGTGTGATCAGCGGCGCCGGCAGGCTCGGCGTCAGCGGCGGCCGGGTCGACCTCCTCGCCGCCAACACCCACGGCGGGGGCACCTTCCTGCACGCGGGCGAGATTCGCGTGGGAGACAACGCCGCGGCCGGAACCGGCACGCTCACCCTGTCCGGGGGCAAGCTCGCGGCCTCCTCGGGCACCGCCCGGACCTTGGCCAACGCCGTGATTCTCAACGGCAATGCCGTCGCGCTCGGCGACACGACCGACACCGGCACGCTCACCCTCTCCGGATCGGTCGGGCTCGGCGGGGCCGTCCGGACCCTCGTCATCGGCTCCCAGGTCGCCTTGTCCGGGGCGCTTTCCAACGGCGGGCTGCGCAAGGAGGGGCATGGGCTCCTGCGACTCACCGGCTCGGGCACGCTCGCCAGCGGACTCACCCTCGCCGCCGGCACGACCGAGATCGACGGCAACTTCGGCGCCTCCGCCGCGACCCTCCTGGCCGGCGCCACCCTGGGCGGCCACGGCAGGACCGGCGCCCTCGCCGGGGCGGGCACCGTCGCACCCGGCAACAGCCCGGGCATCCTGACCGCCACCTCGGTCGATCCCTCGGGCGGCATGGATTACGCCTTCGAGTTCACGCAACCCGGCGATCCCGACTGGGCGCTCGCCTCCGCCAGCGGCAACGACGTGCTCCGCCTCACCGCCGCGACGCCATTCCTAGCCGACCTCGGCGCCGCGAACACGGTGTCCATCTACCTCAACCTGACCTCGCTCAGCCTGGGGCAATCCTTCCGAGGGGGATTCTTCACCGACGCCGACCTCGACTTCCTGCCGCGCATCGCGTCCGCAAGCTACCTCTTCCACGTGGCCGACGCCGGGGGCGCCCTCGCCCACAACGGCGTGGCGTACCGCCCCTACTCAGGCCCGCTCAGCTTCGAGGTCGGGACCGACCAGGTCGGCGCCGCCTTCGCGGGGGGAACGGAATCGGGATTCGTCCTCCAGTTCACGGCCGTCCCCGAGCCCTCGACCTACGGCCTCGGGCTAGGCGGCCTTGCGCTGCTTTTGGCTGTCGCGCGACGCCGCCTGCGACCTTGACTCGGGCCGCGGCGTCCGCCACCTTGGCCCCTCCCGAACGGTAGCGTAGCTCAGTTGGTTAGAGCGAGGGACTCATAAGCCCTAGGTCGGCGGTTCGATCCCGCCCGCTACCACCACGGGAAACGTCAGGAGGCGAGCAGCTCGCCGACGGGAATGTCGCGCCCGTCCTTCCAGAGCGCCTCGAGTCGGAAGGCCGTGCGGACCTCGGGACGGAACAGGTGGAAGAGCATGTCGAAGGCGTCGACGACCACCCAGCCGCTCTCGCGCTGGGCCTCGATGCCGCGGGCGCGCGACCCGGCGGCGACCAGGGCGCGGTCGAGCTCGATGCGGAGCGCGCGCAGGTGGGGCTCGGACGTGCCGGTGGCGAGGATGTAGTAGTCGGCGACGGACGACAGGGCTCCCAGCTGGAGCACGCGGATATCCGTCGCCTTCTTCTCATCCAGCGCGCGCACCGCGGCGATCAGGGCGGGCGGGAAGTCGCGGACGGGCGCCTGGGCGGCCGACGCAGGCTTGGCCGCCGGCGCGGGCCTGCGGCGGATAGGCTTCGCCGCGGGCTTGGGCGAGGACGCTCGCTTCGCCCCGGCGACCTTTGGCTTGGCGGGCCTCGCCTTGGCGGGCGCAGCCTTGGCGGCCTTGCGCGAGGGCTTGGCGGAACGGGTCGGTTTCCTGGGCTTCTTGGACGCGGGCATGTCAGTCTCGGTAAAGGGAACGCGCTTGGATGGCCGCGGCGACCGCCGGGAGCAAGGCTTTACCCACCTCGCGACCCGAGGCGAGCGCCCGCCTGATCTCGGTGGAGCTGACCCGCACCTCCGGCGCGCGAAGCCGCTCAACCCGGGCCAGGTCGCCAAGGGAGGGGTCGACGCGCCCGGGCTGGCCGTCCCTGGCCAGCACGGCGAAACGCACCAGCCGGCAAAGCTCGGCCGCCTCGCGCCATAGGTGAAGCCGGGAAAGCTGGTCGGCGCCGAGGATCCAGTAAAGCTCGGCGCCGGGATGCTCGGCGGCGAGCTCGCGGGCGGTGTCGACCGAGTAGCTGACGCCGCCCCGGCGCATCTCGCGGTCGTCGACCTCCGCCCAGGGCCGCCCCTCGAAGGCAAGCCGAAGGAGGGCCAGCCGATCGGCCGCCGGGGCGCGCGGTCCCGCCTCGCGCAGGGGCGCCTGGGCCGCGGGCACCACCTTCACCCGGCCGAGCGAAAGCTGGGTCACGGCGGTGTCGGCGGCGGCAAGGTGGCCGGCGTGCGGAGGGTCGAAGGACCCGCCGAGGATCCCGATGCGCCGGAGGGCGCTCACATCAGCTCGGAGGCCAGCTCGGAAAGCTGGGACCTCACGCCGTGCAGGAGGCGCACATGGGCCGTGATGGCGTGGCCCTTCATGCGCTCGTGGGTGTGAATCAGGCCGTTGGACTTGCCGTCGAGATAGGGCGTGTCCACCTGGTCGAGGTCGCCGATGAGCACGAGCTTCGAGCCCTCGCCGATGCGGGTGATGACGGTCTTGGCCTCGTGGGGCGTCATGTTCTGCGCCTCATCCATGATCATGTAGGCGTGGCCGATGGACCTGCCGCGGATGTACGTCATGGCCTCGATCTCAATCAGGCCGCTGTCGAGCAGCCACTGGTAGGGCCGGCGAGGCTGGCCGGCGGCCTGCGCCTGCGCCTGCGAACCGAAGATGGGCGGCGCCGCCTTTCGGGCGAGCGCCTGCTTTCGCTTGGCCTTGCTGTCGCTCGCGACGACCGCCGGCGTGGGCTGGGACGACGGGGGCGCGCCCGCCCGGGAGAAGAGCACCTCGAGGTTGTCGAAGTAGGGCTGGATGTAGGGCGAGAGCTTCTCCTCCTTGGTGCCGGGAAGGGCGCCGAGGTCCTTGCCGATCTGGACAACCGGCCGGGAGACATAGAGCTTCTTGTAGGGCGAGTGCTCGCTGAGCACCTGGGAGAGGGCCGCGGCGATGGAGAGGAAGGTCTTCCCGGTGCCGGCCCGGCCGAAGCAGGTGACCAGCCGGATGTCGGGGTTGAGCAGGGCGTCGAGCAGGATCCATTGCTCGTAGTTCTTGGGAATGACGCGCGTGCCCCGGGGCATCTGCAGCCCCTTCCGGGCGCCGGGAACGTCGGAAAGGAACTCCCGGTAGAGCGGGAGGGCGACAAGCGCGCCGTCGCCCACGTGGCGCGCCGGCTCCGTCCAGCTATCCGAGACAACCATCACATACTCGTTGAGCAGGGCGCCGACCTCGGCGGGCGCGGCGGTGCGCCCCAGCTCGCGGAACTCGCGCATCGCCTCGGCGCCGAGGGTCACGGAGCGGTACTCGCCGTGGTCGCTGAGCTCAACCCGGTCGTTGCGGTAATCCTGGACCTCGAGGCCGAGCGCCTTGGCCTTGAGGGCCATGGAGGCGTCCTTCGTCACGAGGATCACGGGGCCGTCGGTGGTGTCGCGCAGATAGAGGGCCGAGGCAATGATGCGGTGGTCCGGGGCGTCGACCGACATGAACACGGCGCGCAGACGGTCGGCCCGGGCGCCGGCGAAATGCTCCCGCACGAGCGACTCGTTGACCACGACGCGGAGCTCGCCGCCCCCGGGCAGCGGGGCGACCAGCGCGCGGGGCGAGGCCGCGTCGCCCTCCGCCGCCTCGCGGAGCGAGCGCGTGTCGAAAAGCTCCCGGATGGACCGGTTGATGCGGCGGGCGCTCGCGCCGACCTGTCCCTGCTGCACCTTGAGCCGGTCGAGCTCGGACAGCACCTCGACGGGCAGGGCGACCGTGTGCTCGTCGAACTTCCGGTAGGACTCCGGGTCGTGGATCAGGACGTTCGTGTCGAGGACGTAGGTCTTTTTCACGCGGGGGCATCCTCGCCCGGCGCGGCGCCGAGGGCAAGCCCGTTAGCGGGGCCCGGGCGGCGGGTCCCCGAGCGTCCGGAGGTAATCCCAGCTGTAGATGCCGGTGCTGTGCCCATCGCTGAACAACAGCGTCACGGCGTAGTTGCCGACCCGGTGGAAGCCCGTCAGCCGCACCCCAGGGAACTCCCGGGGCCCGTCGCCCCCGTGCAGATGCCCGAGGATGTCCCGCTCCCCCAGGTTCTCGGCGCTGGGCGAGCGCTCGCGGAGAAACTCGCCGGCAAGGAAGTCCTCCCGCCCGTCCGGCCAGCGCAGGGCGAGGAAGTCACCGACGATCTGGATGTCGAGCGGGGCGGGCACGCCCCCTTTCTGGCCGGACGGCGGGCGGGGACAAGCGCGGAGCGGGGCGGCTTGACTCCCCGCGGCGACCCGCGGATGGTCGTCGGACCATGGCAGGCGTCGGCAAACTCCTCAAGCAAGCCCAGAAGATGCAGCGCGGCATCGCCGCCGCGCAGGAGGCCCTCTCGGCCGAGCGCATCGAGGTCTCCCACGGGGGCGGCGCGGTCCGCGTCACCGTCGACGGCCACGGCGAGCCCCACGCGATCTCCATCGACCCCGAGTTCGCCAAGGAAGGCGCGCCCGCCGTCGAGGCCGCGGTGCTCGCCGCCATCCGGGAGGCCATGGCGAAGGCCCGGGAGGTCAACCAAGCCCGCATGCAGGCCGCCACCGGCGGCTTCTCCCTGCCCGGCCTGGGCGCCTGAGCGGCATGACGCCCGCCTTCGAGAAGGTGAGGCAGCTGCTCCGCGGCCTGCCCGGCCTCGGCCACCGCTCGGCGGAGCGCCTGGCGCTCCACCTGCTCGTGGAGCGGCCCGCCAAGCTCGCGCCCCTGCTCGAGGCCCTCGGCGCGGCGGCCCGCGCGGTCCGGCGCTGCGAGCGCTGCGGCAACCTCGCCGAGTCGCCCGCCTGCTCCGTCTGCGCGGACCCGCGCCGCGACCCCGCCGTGCTCTGCGTGGTCGAGAACGTCCCCGACCTCATGGCGCTTGAGCGCACCGGCGTCTTCCGCGGCACCTACCACGTCCTGCACGGCAGGCTCTCCCCCATCAACGGCATCGGCCCGGGCGAGCTGAACCTGGCCAGGCTGGGCGAGCGCCTCGCCACCGAGCCGATCGCCGAAGTCGTGCTGGCCCTGGGCAACGATATCGAGGGCGAGGCGACCTGCCATTACATCCGGGAGAGCTTCCTCGCCGGGCGCATGGGAACCAAGGTGACCCGGATCGGCTTCGGCCTGCCCAGCGGCAGCGGCCTCACCTTCGCCGACGCCGAGACCCTGCGCAGCTCGCTGGAGGGGCGGCGCGATGTCGCCAACTGAGCGGCCCGACACCTACCCGGAGGCGCTGGCCGCGGCCTGGTCCGGCCTCGCGGCGTCCGCGGTCGGCGACTCCGGCGAGTCCGCCCTGGACCGCCTCCGACCTCACGTCGCGCGCCTCTCCGACCTCTTCACCCTGGATCGGCCGCCGGGCGACTTCCCCGACTACCTCGCCGACCCCGCGCTGCTCGCCGCCTACGGCGAGTTCTTCTTCCCCCAATCCTGGACCCGCACCGGCTGGGCGATGGCGCACGCCTCCCTCCGGGGCTGGGCGCCGGCCTCGGGCCGGCCAAGCATCCTCGACCTCGGCTCGGGCCCGGGCCCCTGCGGCCTGAGGTCCGCCCGCTGGATTTCCGCCGTCGGTCGCGCGGCCGGGGAAATCACCCTGGTCGACCGCTCGGCGGCGGCCCTGGCCGCCGCCGCCCACCTGGCGCCTGCGGCCGCCCCGGGCTGGGCCGTCACCGGCAAGGTCGGCGACGTGCGCTCGCCGGCGCAATGGCCGGAGGGACGCTTCGACCTGATTGTCGCGGGATTCGTGCTCAACGAGCTCGGGCTCGACGACGCCGGACGCGACCGCTGGGTCGACGACGCGGCGGCGCGCCTGGCGCCGGGGGGCCTGCTCATCCTCATCGAGCCGGCCCTGAGGGCGACCGCCGAGAGCCTCCGCCGGCTGTCCGACCGCAGGGCGTCCCGCTCGCCGCGGCGCATCGGACCCGAGGTGGACGACGCCCCCTGCCCCATGCTCGGCGGCGACCACTGGGACCACGAGGTCCGGCGCTGGCAAGCCCCCGCCGACGCCGCCTTTCTCAACCGCCGGCTCCACCGCGACCTCGGCGCCGTGCGCTTCTCGCTCGCCCTCTTCTCCGACGCGCCCCTGCCGGCGCTGCCCGGGGGAAGCGCGCGCATCGTCGCCGAGCCGCAGCTCCTGAAGGGACTCTTCCGCCTGGTGGTCTCCGCGGGGGGCAGGCTTCGCACCGTCGAGATACCCACCCGGGGCCTGGGCAAGCGCGAGGCCAAGGACCTCGCCGCCGGTTTTGAGCGCGGCGACCTCGTCACGCTGCCGCCGGGCGACGCTCGCCGCCTGCCGGACGCCGCGTCGGTCCGGCGGCTCGGCCCCTAGAGTCCCGCCTTGCCCCTTGGGCGGCCAACGGGAAGGATGACGGAGATGGCCTCCCGCTTCCTGCCGAGCGACCTGGACCGCGCCAAGCCCCTGGCAATCATCGCCGGCCGCGGCCGCTACCCCGCGCTGCTCGCCGCAGCGGCCAGGGCCGAGGGCCTGCCGGCACGCCTCATCGCCTTCGTCGGCGAGGCCGAGCCGACCCTGGTCGACGCCTTCCCGCCCGGCGAGCGACGGGAGGTCGAGGTGGGCAAGCTGGGCGACCTGCTGGGGGCCCTGCGCGACCTCGGCGCGGGCTCGGCGGTCATGGCCGGCCAGGTCGCCCCGCGCAAGCTCTTCGCCGGCATGGTCCCCGACCTGCGCCTCGTCGCCCTCCTCGCCCGCCTGCCGGAGCGAAACGCCGAGACCATCTTCGGCGCGGTCTCGGCCGAGATCGAGGCGACCGGGGTGCGCATGCTGGACGCGCGCGCCTGCCTCGACGCGCACCTCGCGACCGAGGGCCGCATGACCGGATGGCTGGCGGGATCGGTGGACGCCGGCGACCTGGCCTTCGGCGTGCGGATGGCCCGCGAGATGGCCCGGCTCGGGGTGGGGCAATCCGTGGTCGTCGCCCGCGGCACCGTCATCGCGGTCGAGGCGTTCGAGGGCACCGACAACATGCTGCGCCGCTGCGGCGCCACCGGCGGCAGGGAAATGCTCCTCGTCAAGGCGGCCAAGCACGGGCAGGACTGGCGCTTCGACGTCCCTTGCTTCGGCGAGCGCACGCTCGAGAGCATGGCCGAGGGCGGGGTCCGCCACGCCGCGCTCGAGGCCGACGGTGTCCTGCTGCTCGACAAGGCGCGCGTGCTCGACAAGGCGCGCGACCTCGGCATCACCCTCGTCGGCTTCCGATGAACCCCGCCGAGTCCGCCGTCGCCAAGGCGCTCGGAGACCGGCTCGGCGGCGCGGGGAAGGTCCTGTCCGTCGCCCTCGGTCGCGGTTCGGCCAGGATCACCCTCGAGCTGCGCGGGCAGCCCGCGCCGGTCGAGGTCTTCGCGGAGGGCCTGGCCTGGCGGCCCGACGGCGACCACCTCGTCGTGTCCTGGGAGACCGCGGGCTCGTCCCTCGAGTGGGCCGACATCCTCATCCGCGAGGCCGGCCGCCGCTGCGACCGGCAGGCTCGCATCCCCGACAGCCTCCGGCTGACACCCCTCAAGCTCCTGCTGCCCCGGGCCTGATCAGGCGAGCACGCCGCGGACGACCTTGCCGGCGATGTCCGTGAGCCGGTGATGCCGGCCCTGGAATCGGAAGGTCAGGCGCTCGTGGTCCACGCCAAGCAGGTGCAGCATCGTGGCGTGGAGGTCGTGGACATGCACGCCGTCCCTCGCGAGATTGTAGCCGAACTCGTCCGTGGCGCCATGCACGTGCCCCGCCTTCACCCCGCCGCCGGCCATCCAGATGCTGAAGCAGCGCGGGTGGTGGTCGCGGCCGTAGTTGTCCTTGGTCATGGCCCCCTGGCAGTAGCTCGTTCGCCCGAACTCGCCCCCCCAGACAACCAAGGTGTCCTCGAGCAGGCCCCTGCGGGCAAGGTCGGCGACCAGCGCCGCCGAGGCCTGGTCGGTCTGGGCGCACTGGCGGCGGATGCCGCCCGGCAGGTCGCCGTGCTGGTCCCAGCCCTGGTGGAACAGCTGGACGAACCGCACACCCCTCTCCACCAGGCGGCGGGCAAGCAGGCAGTTGGCCGCGTAGGTGCCGGGAATCCGCGCCGAGGGCCCGTACAGGTCGAGCGTGGCCTGGCTCTCGCCCGAGAGGTCGGTGACCTCCGGCACGCTCGACTGCATCCGGAACGCCATCTCGGCCTGGGCCACGCGGGCCTCGACCTCCGGGTCGAGCGTGGCGCGGGACTGCGCGGCGTTCAGCCGGCCGAGCGCGCGGATCGTCGCCTCGCGCGCATGGGGCGAAACCCCCTCGGGATTTGTCAGGAAGAGCACGGGCTCCCTGCCCGACCGGAACTGCACGCCCTGGTGCTCGCTCGGGAGGAAACCCGAGCCCCAGAGGCGCGCGTAGAGAGGCTGGTCGCGGCTCGCGTCCTTGGAGACAAGCACGATGAACGCGGGAAGGTTGTCGTTCATGCTGCCGAGGCCGTAGGACATCCACGCGCCCATCGAGGGGCGGCCGGCGATCTGGCTGCCCGAGGCGAAGAAGGTGATCGCCGGGTCGTGGTTGATCGCCTCGGTGTGCATCGACCGGACGACGCACAGGTGGTCGGCGACCCCGCCGGTGTGGCGGAGAAGGTCGCTCATCTCGATCCCCGACCGACCGTGGCGGCGGAACTCGGCGAAGGAGCCGGCCATCGGCAGGGCCGCCTGACCGGCGCTCATCCCCGTCAGGCGCTGGCCCTGCCGGACCGCGTCCGGCAGCTGCTCGCCGTGCCGCTGGCGAAGGAGGGGCTTGGGGTCGAGCGTCTCGATCTGCGAGGGGCCGCCGGCCTGGAAAAGGTAGATGACGCGCTTGGCCTTGGGCGCGGGATGCCCCGGGGCCGGGGCGGGCGAGCCGGCGGCCGACAACGGGGCGCCGAGAACGCGGTCGAGGGCCAGCGCACCCAGGCCGAGGGCGGAGGCGCCGAGGAAATGGCGGCGGGTCAGCCGCATCAGCTCATCGTAGGTGGGAGGGCGGTCGATCATCTCAGCGGAGGGTGAGGACGGCGTCGCTCGCCAGCAGGGTCGAGCACACGAGGGTCAGCGCGGCCAGGTCGGCGTCGGCGGCGCCGGCATAGGCCTTGGCCGCGGGCAGGTCGGCGGCGTAGCGCGCGGCCTCGCCGCGATGAAGCTCGGCCAAGGTCGCCAGCTCGTCGGCCGAGGGCGGCCGCGCGGCGAGCAGGCGGAACGCCCGGGTCAGCCGCGCCGAAAGGTCGGGACCCGCCTCGCGCGCGACGCGGGCGGCCAGCGCGCGGGCCGAGGCGAGGTTCTCAGGGTCGTTGAGCAGCGCCAGGGCCTGGAGGGGCGTGTTGGTCTTGGAGCGCCGGGGCTGGCAGACCTCGCGGCTGCCGGCATCGAAGAGCAGGAGCCCGGGCGGAGGCGCGGTTCGCTTGCGGTAGGTGTAAAGGCTCCGCCGGACCAGCTCCTCGCCCTTGCCCGGCGCGAGGTCGCCGCCCACGCCCGAGTCGCCCCAGTTGAGGGGCCTGACGCCGGGGCCGCCGAGGCGCCTAACCAGCCGGCCGGACGCGGCGAGCGACTGGTCGCGGATCATCTCGGCGGACATCCGCTGCGACGGCCCGCGGGAAAGCAGGCGGTTGGCCGGATCCCGGGCGAGCTTTTCCGGCGTGGGCGTCGACGACTGCCGGAAGGAGGCGCTGAGAACGAGGCGCCGCAGGAGCGCGCGCTGGTCCCAGCCCTTGGCGAAGTCGGCGGCCAGGAGGTCCAGCACCTCGGGGTGGCTGGGCAGGTCGCCAAGGAGCCCGAAGTTCTCAGAGGTCTCGACCAACCCCACCCCGAAGACCTGGGTCCAGAGGCGATTGACCGCCACACGAGAGGTCAGCGGATTGTCGGGCGAGACCGTCCAGCGGGCCAGGCCAAGCCGGTCGGCGACCTCGCCTGGCGCATGGGGCAGGACGGCGGCGATCGCGGCCGGCGCAACCGGGCCGCGGCGAAGATCGGGGTGGTTGTACTCGCCGCGCGTCAGGATGTGGGTCGGACGCACGTGCGGGGTCGGCGCCATCACCGAGATCGCCGGCAACGCGGCCTCGTGGTCGGCGAGCGCGCGCGCCGCCTTCCGAACCGCGGCCAACGCCGCGCGGCCCTCGGGCGAGCGGTGGCGACCGTGATCGGCAAGGGCTTCCGCGGACGGCGCGGCGCCGTGCAAGGCGGCGACCTCCGCCGGCGTCAGGCATTCCTTCCAGACCCTGACCTCGTCGACGAGGGCGCCGCGCAGTCCGAGGTCGCGCGAGCGCGAGCCCAGCTCGAGGTCGGCGGTCGACACCCCGCCCTGGAGATGGTCCCTCAGAGTCTCGGAAGCCAGGGGTCGGCCGTTCAGGTGAATCGCCAGTCCCCTGGCCCGACCGCTGCCGTCGTAGGTCGCCGCGAGGTGGATCCACTCGCCGACCGGCAGCTCGCGCTCCGAACGGATGGCGAGGGCGGAACCGGGCCACTGATGGATCAGCGACCAGACCAACCGACCGTCGGCGACGGCGAGGTCGACCCCGGAGGCGTCCGCGTCGTTGGTGTAGAAACCCGACGCATGCACGATCACCGCGCGGCCGTGGCGCTCGGCGAGCCGCAGCCAGGCCGAGAAGGAGAAGGGCGCGTGGGCGTCGTTGCCGCCCGTGCCCGCGAGCAGGAGCCCGCCGTCGCCGTCGAGCTTGCCGCCGCGGCCGACCTTGCCTTCCGACAGGGCGAAGACCCCGAGCTGGTCGCCCCTCCTGCGATCGGTCGTGGCGGCGGCGGCGCCGGCGACGGCGTTGGGGCTCGCCCCGCGCTCAAGCGTCTCCAACGGGTAATGGGCGAGGGGCGGAGGCACGGTCACGCCGGGTGGCGTCGGGGGGGCGCGGACGGCGTCCCAGTCGGCCAAGGCCCGCGTGAGCGCCGCCCGCAGCTCGTCGCCGCGTCGCCCCTGCTCGGGCGTGGCGAGCCTCAGCAGCGGCGGCGGCGAGCCGCGGCCGGAGTGGTAGGTGATGAGCCCGTTCTCGTCGATCGCGCCGAAGAGGGCGGCGAGCGAGAAATACTCCCGGTGCGAGATGGGGTCGTACTTGTGGTCGTGGCACTTCGCGCACTCCATGGTGAGCCCCAGGACGGCCGCGCCGTAGGTGTTGACCCGGTCGGCGATGCCATCCTGGCGGAATTCCTCCGCGATCGAGCCCCCCTCGAAGGTCATCCGGTGGATGCGGTTGAAGGCGGTGGCGAGACGGGTGTCCTGGTTGGCGTCGGGCACGAGGTCGCCGGCGAGCTGGAGGGTGACGAAGCGATCGTAGGGAAGGTTGTCCCTGAACGCGCGAAGGACCCAGTCGCGCCAAGGCCAGGCGAGCATCGCGTGGTCGCCGGAGTAGCCATAGGTGTCGGCGTATCGGGCGAGGTCCAGCCAGGCGGAGGCCATGTGCTCCGCCGCGGCCTCCGACGCGAGCAGCGCGTCGACCCGCCGCTCATAGGCGTCGGGCGCGCCGTCGGCGGCGAAGGCATCGACCTCCTCGGGCGTGGGCGGAAGACCGGTCAGCACCAGCGACGCGCGGCGCAGCAAGGTGACACGGTCGGCCTCCGCGGCGGGGGCGAGCCCCTCCCTCTCGAGCCGGGCCAGGACGTGGAGGTCGAGCGGGTCGCGCGCCCAGCCCTCGGCCCGCACCCCGGGGGCGGAAGGCGCGCGGGGAGCCACGAAGGCCCAGTGCGGCTGGTAGACCGCGCCCTCGCGCACCCAACGGGTGAGGAGCTCGCGCTCGCCGGGCGTCAGCGGACGCTTGAGCTCCGGCGGCGGCATGACCTCGTCCGGGTCGTCCGAGTGCAGGCGCGCGATCATCTCGCTGGCCGCTGGATTGTCCGGGTCGATCGCCCGACGGCCGCTCTCGAGGAGCTGGCGCGCGCCCTCGGGCGTGTCGAGCCTCAGGCCGGCCTTGCGTCCCTTCTCCGAATCAGGGCCGTGGCAGCCGTAGCAGCGGTCGGAGAGGATGGGCCGGATGTCGCGGTTGAAGTCGACCGTCGCGACGGGCGCGGGGCGGCAGGCAAGCGCCGACAGGCCAACCGCGACGGCAAGCGCGGCCGCGCCGAGGACGGGATGGGGTGGCTTGCTCAACGCAGACTCTGACAGCCTCGGCCGCGGCAGGTTTCAACCCTCGAGGAAATGCCAATCCTCGGCGGCCTGGGCGAACAGCCAGGCCACGAGGACGGCCGCGAGCACGACCAGGACCTTGCGATGCAGCAGCCAGCGGCCGCGGAGATCCTCGCGGTGGTCAACCGCGCCCTGGCCGGTGAGAAACACCCGGAGCCGCACGAGCCACGGCATCCGCGTCCAGGGAGTGAGGTCGGGATGC
>JBKDBK010000043.1:0-16151 GCA_046315175.1 Opitutia bacterium
GGAGTTGCCGCAGCGGGCGGCGACATAGCCGGCGTGGCCCGTGGCCCGCTTGTACTCCGCGTAGGCGATGGCCGAGCAGATGGCGTCGGCGTCGGGGTTGCGGTGCCCGATCACGTAGGTGGTCGGGCCGGCTCGGTCGGACGGGGTGGGCGGGGGCGTGGGGGACATCGGTCTGGCGGCGTCCCCGGGGGGAGGCCGCATCTTGTCACCTATCAGCGGCGACGGCGGGAGGGAAGGGCAATCGGGTCAGTGGTGGCCGCCCGCCTGCCGCTCGGCCTCGTCGCGCTTGTGGTCCCACTTGAGGTGGCCGTCGGGCAGCGTCCCGCCCAGCTCATAGAGACGGGCCTTGTTGTTGACCATCTCCTCGCGGGTGCGGCCGACCATCGAGTACTGGCCCTGGAGCCAGATGGCCTCCTCGGGGCAGACCTCCTGGCACAGGCCGCAGTAGATGCAGCGGAGCATGTTGATGTCGAACTCCCTCGGCGCCTTCTCCACGTGGGCGGCGGAGGCCCCGGCGGGAATCTCGCCGGGCGTGATGCGGATCGCCTTCGGCGGGCAGACAAACTCGCACAGCTGGCAGGAGACGCACTTCTCGCGCCCGTTCGGGTCGCGGACCAGGGTGGGGACGCCGCGGTAGCCGCTGGGAATCACCGGGCGCTCCTCGGGGTACTGCAGGGTGACGGAGGGGCGCAGGATGTTCTGCCAGGTGACCTTCAGGCCGCCGAGGATCTGGGGCAGGTAGGTGCGCTCCCAGAAGGAAAGGGGGCGGCGCTCGAGGACTTTGACGGCCATGGGGGTTCAGCCTGTGACGGCGAGGACGAGGAAGGTTAGGACGAGGTTGGCCACGGCAAGCGGGAGGAGCACATTCCAGCCGAGCCGCATCACCTGGTCGTAGCGGAAGCGCGGGATGGTCCAGCGCACCCAGACGAAGAAGAAGAGGAAGGCCGCCAGCTTGGCCCCGAAGATCGCCAGGCCGGCCAGCGTCGCGAGGGCGCCCTCGCCCACCGTCCCGACGAAGGGCAGCTGCCAGCCGCCGAGGAACATCAGGATGAAGAGCGAGGAGCCGATGACCATGTGGCCGTACTCGGCGACGAAGAAGAGGCCGAACTTGAAGGCCCCGTACTCGGTGTGGAAGCCGCCCACGAGGTCGGTCTCGGACTCCGGCATGTCGAAGGGGTGCCGGTTGGTCTCGGCGAAGATGCAGACCAGGAAGACGAGCGCCGCCAGCGGCTGGCGCACGACGTTCCACATCCCCTCCTGGCCCGCGACGATGGTCGCGAGGTTGAGGCCGTCGTCCACGCCCGGCGCCGAGGTGAGCAGGAACACGGGCAGCACGGAAAGACCCATGGCCAGCTCGTAGGAGATCAGCTGGGCGGAGCCGCGCACCGCGCCGAGGAAGGGGAACTTGGAGTTGGAGGCCCAGCCGCCGAGGGCGATGCCGTAGACGCCGAGCGAGCTGACGGCGAACATCAGGAGGACGCCGACGTCGGCCCCGGGGCAGAGCGCCAACGGGGTGCCGTCGGGGAGCACCGAGAGCGGGATCATCGCCAGCACCGCGAGCGCGGGCGCGAGCGCGATCACCGGGGCGAGGACGTAGTACGGCTTGTTGACGTGGGCGGGGATGGGGTCCTCCTTGAACAGGAACTTCCCGCCGTCCGCCGCCGGCTGCACGAAGCCCCCCAGGCGCAGGAAGGAGCCCAGGAAGGGAATCCAGGCGAGGAAGGGCGTGGTGGTCCGGTTCGGGCCGACCCGGCCCTGGATCCAGGCCGAGGCCTTGCGCTCGAGGAGCACGGAATAGCCGGCGATGGTCATGACCGCGCCGATGAGGATCAGCCCGCGCGCGGCCACGTAGGGCAGCTCGGGCGAGCGGAGGAGGTCGAGGAGGAGGGCTTCCATGGTCGCTCAGGCCTGGGGGGCGAACTTCAGGAGCTTGCGCTCGGGGAAGGGCAGGTGGCGCCAGGCCGAGCCGTCGAGCAGGACGCCCTCGGCGGGAATGCGGCCCGCGGCCAGCCCGGCCAGCGCGGGCTGGGAGGCGGCGAGCTCCTGCCAGACCGCGCCGGCGTCGAAGGCGGCGGCGCGGCCCTCGACCGCCGCGAGCAGCCGGCCGAGGATCTCGGCGTCCGGCCGGGCGCCGGCGGGGCCGGGGATCGCCTGGAGGAAGGACTGGAGCCGGAACTGGCAGTTCACGAAATGGCCGCTCCGCTCGAAGACGGTGAGTCCGGGGAGCGCCACCTCGGCGGCGGCGCTGGTGGCGTCGAGGTGGGTGCCGAGCGTCACGAGGCGCACCTTGGCGAGGGTCGCGGCGTCGAGCCCGAGCGAGGCGACCTCCTCGCGGCAGACGAGGAGGGAGCGCACCCGGCCGGCCTCGATCTCCGACCGGAGGGCGGCGAGGTCGCGGTCGGCCTCTCGCTCGGTCAGGCCGGCGAGCAGGGCGCCGCGGAAGTTGGGCGTGCGGTCCTCCGAGACGAGGAGGCCGTCGCCGGCGCCGCGGCGGGCGGGCACGTAGGTCCTCGCTCCCGACGCCTTGGCGAGCCGGGCCAGCAGGCGCTGCTCCTCGAGGGACTGGTGGCCGGAGCCGACGACGGCGACGGGACCGGCGCGGAGGATCTCGGCGGCGAGGGCGAGGGCCGCCCCGAGGTCGGCCTCGGCGCCGCGGATGCGGGCCGCGCGGAGCCGTTCGGCGGACTCGCCCGCCTTGAAGAGCTCGCGGCCGGAGTCGGCCATCCAGGTGTCGTTGACGGCGTCGTTGCGGCGGGGGGTGATGCGGTGCACCTTGCCCTCGCGCGACCAGACGGTGGTGTTGACGCCCGCGCTCGACTCGGTGTCGACGCTCGGGGTCTGCTTGAGGAACCAGACCCGCATCCTGAAGCGGAAGTCGGTGCTGGTCAGCGCGCCCACCGGGCAGATGTCCACCGTGTTGAGCGAGTAGTTGTTGGCCAGCTCGCGCCCGGGGTAGCAGGTCAGCGTGTTGTAGGAGCCGCGGTTGACGAAGCCGAGCACGGGGTCGCCGGCGACCTCGTTGCAGAAGCGGACGCAGCGCGAGCAGAGGATGCAGCGCTCGTCGTCCAGGGTCACGCGGGGCCCGAGGCGGGTGCGCTTGGGCTTGGCGTTCTTCTCGTCGATGTAGCGGGAGTAGCCGCGGCCGTACTGGGCGGAGTATTCCTGCAGCTTGCACTCGCCCGCCTGGTCGCAGATCGGGCAGTCGAGCGGGTGGTTGATGAGCAGGAGCTCGGTGACCCCCTCGCGGCAGGACTTGACCGCGGGGGAGTCGAGCCGGACATGGAGGCCGGGCGTGACGGTCGCGGCGCAGGCGATGGCCGGCTTGGGCTGCCAGCCCACCTTGGGCTGGCCGTTCTCCATCACGACCTCGCCGGTCGCGCGGTCGCGCAGGGGGGAGCCGAGCTCGACCAGGCACATGCGGCAGTTGCCGGCCACGGAGAGCTTCGGGTGGTAGCAGTAGTGGGGGACTTCCTTGCCGATGGAGGCCAGGGCGTCGACGAGGTTGGCTCCCGCGGGCAGCTGGTGTTCGACCCCGTCGACGGTGACGGTGACCAGATTGGGCTTGTTGTCCGTGACCATGTCGCGGGAAAGGTGCCCAAAACCGTAGGTCGACCCACCCTTCCCGCAAGAGGGAAAGGGGGATTTCCGGACGAGTTCAGGGCAGGAGCTGCCGGAGGAACTCCGAGCGCAGGATGCCCGCGACCCCCAGGGGCTCCCTGTCCAGCGGCTCCCCCTCCTTCCAGCCCGGAGGCTTGGTGTCGTGATGATAGCGTTTCACGACCATCCCGATCACGGTGGGCCTGCCATCCGGCCCGACCGCGAAGGCGGGCCCTCCGCTGTCGCCGGCAAAGGCCGGCATGTCGGCGAGAAACAGGGGGTGTTTCTCCGCGGGCAGCTGGGTGGGGCTCGAAACCGCGCCCTTGCGGAGCAAGGGGAACCCCGAGGGGCTTGATTCCAGCCGCTCCGGGTAGGTCAGCGTCCAGATGCTCGCGCCCATCGCGGGGCGGCACCGGCGGAAGGTCTCGGCGTCCGCCACCCGCAGGATCTCCAACGGCTGGGTCCCGCGCGCCGTCGCCTCGTCGAGCGTGAGCAGGGCGACATCCTCCTTCGGGTGCCGCCGCCAGGTCGGCTTGCCATCGGCGACGAGGCGGATCGGGCGGTCCTCGCGCCGAAAATCCCCGTCGGGGGTGGGCACCCGGGCCACGAGGAGGGAGTGCTCGCCCTTCGCGCGCTCCAGGACGTGCGCGGCGGTCAGGAGGTGGGTCTTGCCGTCGGCCTTGATCAGGAAGCAGGTGCCGGTGGAGGCGCGGTTGAACAGCTTGTGGGTGGCCGCCACCACCGGGTCCGCGAACCCGGGTTCCTGGGCCGGCGCCAGCGCGCCCAGGGCCAGCAGGGTCGCGGCGAGCCTCACAGCAGGCGGGTCCAGAGGACCTTCAGGTAGCGCCCCTCCGGATGGTGGGACGCGGTGGGGTGGTCGGGGCCGGCGCCGGTGCGGGCGAGGATCTGCAGGCGCTTGCCGTAGCGGTGCGCCGCCTTGCAGACCAGCTCCTCGAACTGCGCCTCGGTCACCAGCCCGGAGCAGGAGCAGGTCACGAAGAAGCCGCCGGGCGCGACCAGCTGGAGGGCGAGGACGTTGAGGTCGTTGTACTTCTTGAGCCCGTCCGCCATGTCGTTCGGGTCGCGGCCCTCGACGAACTTGGGCGGGTCGCAGAGCACGAGGTCCCAGGTCGCGCCGTTGCGCTGCATCTGGCGGACCCAGGAGAAGGCGTCGGCGTGGACGAAGTCGACCCGGGCCTGGTTGAGGTTGGCGTTGCGCTTGGCCATGGCCACCGCCTTCTCGTCGAGGTCGACGCCCGTGACCTCGGTCGCGCCGCCCAGCTTGGCCGCGACGGAGAAGCCGCCGCTGTAGCAGCAGAGGTCGACCACCCGGCGTCCCTTGGCCAGCTCGGCGAAGCGCCGGCGGTTCTCGCGCTGGTCGCAGAAGAAGCCCGTCTTGTGGCCGTCGGCGAAGTTGACCTCCAGCCGCATGCCGTGCTCGGTCACCTTGGCGTCGCGCACCGCGGAGCGGGGAATCTCGTGCGAGGGGATGCCCTCGAGCCGGGCGACGTGCTCGTCGACCTGCACGACCTCGCGCCTGGTCCCCGCGGCCTCGTGCAGGATGGCGAGCCAGCGGGGCAGGCGGCGGTGGACGGCGTAGGAGGAGACCTCCACGGCGAGGGTGTCGCCCAGCCGGTCCACGACGAGGCCCGAGAGGCCGTCGCCGTCGGCGTTGACCAGGCGGTAGGCGTCCCCGGCCGCGTCCAGGCCCAGGACCTCGCGGCGCAGGGCGACGGCCCGGCGCAGCGCGGCCTCGAACCAGGCGTCGTCGGGCTTGCCCGGGGTGTGCTTGATGACGCGCAGCGCGATGGGCGCGCCGGGGTTCCAGAAGCCGTGGCCGATGGCCCGGCCGTCCTTGTCGCGCACCGCGACCACGTCCCCGATGCGCGCGTCGGGCGAGACGCGTCCGACCATCGTGCGGAAGACGTTGGGGCGGGAGACGAAGGTCTTCAGCTGGACCCAGGGCCGCTCCCAGGAGGACTCGTCCCCGGGGGCGGGCTCGGGGCGGCGATCGCTCGGCTCGGTCATGCGGCCAGCGTCGCCCGCCGCCGCCCGGCTGGCAAGCCCGCCCTCAGCGGGCGACGAAGGAGCAGACGTACTGGCAGATGCCGTCCGCCACCTCGATGGTGAAGCCGGACTTGGCGGGCACCTCGAACCGGGTTCCGGCCGCGCGCTCGAGGGTCTCGGACGCGCCGTCGAGGCGGACGCGGCAGGCGCCGTCGGTGATCTCCATCACCTCGGCCAGGTCCGTGCCAAAGTGGTAGGATCCGGGGAAGATGAGGCCCAGCGTCTTGCGCTCGCCCGAGGCCAGGTGGATGGAGTGCGAGACGACCTTGCCGCCGAAGTAGACGTTGGCCTTGGCGTCGGCGGTGACGTCGGGGAAGCGCATCGGGTCAGATGAGCGTCGGGCCCCCGACCGTCTCGCCTCGCTGGCGGCGCCGGATCGACTCGAGGTACTCGTCCTTGAACTTGGGGACCGCGGACTGCACCGGCCAGGCCACCGCCTCGCCGTGGGCGCAGATGGTGCGGCCCGCGACCTGGTTGGCGATGTCGAGCAGCATGGGCACGTCCTCCTCGCGGCCCCCGCCGCCGACGATGCGCTTGGAGACGCGGCTGAGCCAGAGCGAGCCCTCGCGGCAGGGCGTGCACTGGCCGCAGGTCTCGTGGGCGTAGAAGGCGTTGAGGTTCGAGAGCGCCTGGATCATCTCGACCGAGTCGTCCAGGACGATGGTGCCGCCGGTGCCGAGGCCCGTGCCGCAGGCGGCGATGCTGTTGGCGTCGAGGGGGATGTCCTCCAGGGCCCAGTCGAACTCCGTGCCGTCGGGCCGCTTGCCCTTGAAGCGATCGCCGAAGCGGAGGATCTTGGTCGAGGACCCGCCCGGGATGATTGCCTTGAAGGTCCGCCCGTCGAGCGGCCCGCCGCAGAGGTCGTGGAGCAGCTCGCCGAAGGTGGCCTTGCCCGCCTCGATCTCGTAGAGGCCGGGCCGCTTGACCAGGCCCGAGACGCCCCAGATGTGCGTGCCGCTGTCGCCCGGGATGCCGATCTTGGCGAACTCGGCGCCGCCCAGGGCGAGCACATGCCGGACCTGCGCGAGGGTCTCGGCGTTGTTGACGATGGTGGGGCAGTTGTAGAGCCCGAGCACCGCGGGGAAGTAGGGCGGCTTGATCCGCGGGTAGCCCCGCTTGCCCTCGAGCGACTCGATCAGGCCGGTCTCCTCGCCGCAGACGTAGCAGCCGCCGCCGCGGTGGACCACCACCTCGCAGGAATAGCCGCTGCCGAGGATGTTCGAGCCGAGGAAGCCCTTGGCCTTGGCCTCCTCGATGGCGCGGCGGAGGATCTTGGCGCCGTGCTGGAACTCGCCCCGGATGTAGATGAAGGCCTGCTTGGCCTGGATGGCCCACGCGGTGATGGCGATGCCCTCGAGCATCTGGTGGGGGTCCTTGTAGATGATCTGCCGGTCCTTGTAGGTGCCCGGCTCGGACTCGTCGGCGTTGACGACGAGGTAGGCGGGCTTGCCCGACTTGCGGTCGAGGAACTTCCACTTCATCCCGGTGGGGAAGCCGGCGCCGCCGCGGCCGCGGAGGCCGGACACCTCGACCTCCTTGCAGACCTCGTCCGGCTTCATCGCGACGGCCTTGCGCAGGGCCGCGTAGCCGCCGTGCCGCAGGTAGCAGTCGAGGTCGACCGTGTAGCCGGGCTGGCGCAGGTTGGCGTAGATGAGGGGGCGCTCTTGGGCGGGCATGGGTGTCGGGGGCTCAGCCGTTCCACTCGGGCGTGCCGGGCCTCGGCTCGCCCTTGCCGTAACTCGGGTCGGAGAGGCTGGCGCGGACGCGGCCGGCGAAGGCGGCGGCCTGGTCGGGGGTCACGTTCTCGTGGAGGGCGTGGTCGACCTGCACGACCGGGCCGCAGCCGCAGTCGGCGATGCACTCGACGAACTCCAGCGTGAAGTTGCCGTCCGCGGAGGTCTCGCCGCGGGCGCAGCCCAGGGCCTTCTCCAGCTCGGACATCAGGGCGTAGGTACCGCGGAGCGCGCACGAGAGGGTGCGGCAGACGCTGATGTGCCGGCGGCCGACCGGCGCCAGGCGGAACATCGGGTAGAAGGTCACCACCTCGCGGACCTGCATCGGCGTCACGCCGACCTTCGCGGCGACCCACGCCTCGTCGTCGGGCGTGATGTGCCCGCGGTCCTCCTGCACCAGGTGGAGGAGGGGCAGGGTGGCGCTGCGGGCCTGCGGGTACTGCGCGACGATGGCGTCGGCCGCGGCGAGGGTCTCGGGCTTGAGGGACATGGCTTAGCGGTCGCACTCGCCCATGACGAAGTCGAGCGAGCCGAGGATGGAGGGGATGTCGGTCAGCTGGTGGCCGGGCGCGACCTTGGGCAGGATGGAGAGCGAGACGAAGCTCGGCCCGCGGATGCGCAGGCGGAAGGGCACGCCGCCGCCCTTCGAGACGACGTAGAAGCCGAGGGCGCCCTTGGGGTTCTCGGCCTCGAAGTAGCACTCGCCCGCGGGGACCTGGGGGCCCTCCGTGACGAGCATGAAGTTCTGGATGAGCTCCTCCATCCGGGTCATCACCTTGTCCTTGGGCGGCAGGACGATGCGGCGCTGGTCGACGCAGGCCACCGGCCCGTCGGGCATGCGCGCCAGGGCCTGGCGGACGATCGCCACCGACTGGCGCATCTCCTCCATCCGGACCAGGTAGCGGTCGTAGCAGTCGCCCTTGGTGCCGACCGGCACGTCGAAGGCGTACTGCTCGTAGCCGGAATAGGGGCGGTCCTTGCGCAGGTCGAGCGGCACGCCGGAGGCGCGGAGGTTGGCGCCGGTCAGGCCGTGGGCCAGGGCGAGCTCGCGGGAGATCGGCGCGATGCCCTCGGTGCGCTCGAGGAAGATGCGGTTGCGCGTGAGCAGCGCGTCGACCTCGTCGACGACCTTGAGCACGCCGTCGCAGAAGCCCTCGACCCGGCCGGTCCAGCCCTCGGGCAGGTCGCGGGCGACGCCGCCGACGCGGGTGTAGCTGGTGGTGAACCGGGCGCCGGTCAGCTCCTCGAAGAGGGTGTAGAGCTTCTCGCGCTCGTTGAAGGTGTACATGAACACCGTCCAGGCGCCGGTGTCCATCGCGTAGACCCCGATGCCGAGCAGGTGCGAGGAGATGCGGGCGAGCTCGCAGCAGACGACGCGGATGGCCTCGCAGCGCGGCGGCACGCGGATGCCGGCCAGGTTCTCGACCGCGAGGGCGTAGGCCACGTTGTTCGCCAGCGGGGCGAGGTAGTCGAGGCGGTCCGTGTAGGGCACGAACTGGTTGTAGGTCATCGCCTCGGCGATCTTCTCGTCCCCGCGGTGAAGGTAGCCGATGACGGGGTCGCACCGGGTGACGGTGTCGCCGTCCAGCTCGAGCCGCAGGCGGAGCACGCCGTGGGTGGCCGGGTGGGAGGGGCCGAGGTTGAGGCTCATGCGCTCGGCGCCCAGCTCCTCGGAGCGGGCGGCGACGTCGCCGAGCGAGATTTCCTTGGTCGTCTTCATGGCCTCAGGGCTTGGGATTCTCCTCGTTCCACGACTCGTCGCGGGCCACGGGCTCGGCCTTGGCCATGGTGCCGCCGGCCGAGACAAACGGGCCGCCCATCATCGGCGCGGGCTCGACGCGCCGGCCGGTCACGGCGGCGACGTCGGCCGCGGGCAGGTCGACCGGCATCCCCGCGAGGGGGAATTCCTTCCGCAGGGGGTGGTGGGGGTAGCCGTCCCACATCAGGATGCGGCGCAGGTCCGGGTGGCCGGCGAAGCGGATGCCGAACATGTCGAAGGCCTCGCGCTCGTGCCAGTCGGCGCCGGGGTGGACGGCGCCGAGCGAGGGCACCTCCGGCGCGGCGTCGTCGGGGCACGCCGCCCCGACCCGCAGGTAGGCGTGGTGGCCGGAGCCGAGCAGGTGGACGACGACCGAGAAGCGGGGGCTGACGGCGGGGCCGAGGTCCACGCCGCAGAGGTCGGCGAGCAGGTCGAAGCCGTGGGCGTCGCGCAGGCGGGCCACCGCCGCGGGGAGGTCGGCCGCGGGGACGTCGATCCCGGGCATGTCGGCCGAGGGGCGGGGCTTGGCGCCGGGGAAGGCGGCCTGCAGCTCGGCGAGAAGGGCGGCGGCGTCCATGCTCATCCGACCACCTTGGTCTCGACGGTGCGGCCGCGGAAGGTGCGGCGGAGCGAGGCGCCCTCGGTGCGGATCTTCTCCTGGAGGAGCATCATGCCGTCGAGCAGCGCCTCGGGGCGGGGCGGGCAGCCCGAGATGTAGATGTCGACCGGCACGATGCGGTCGACCCCCTGGAGCGTGGCGTAGGAGCGGTACATGCCGCCCGAGGAGGCGCAGGCGCCCATCGCGACGACCCACTTCGGCTCGGCCATCTGGTCGTAGATGCGCCGCACGACCTCGGCCATCTTGTAGGTCACCGTGCCCGCCACGATCATGCAGTCGGCCTGGCGGGGGGAGAACCGCATCACCTCCATGCCGAACCGGGCGATGTCGAAGCGCGAGCCGCCGGCGGCCATCAGCTCGATGGCGCAGCAGGCCAGGCCCATCGGCATCGGCCAGACGGAGTGCCGCCGGACCCAGTTCACGACGGCGTCGGCGCGGGTCACGATGACCTCGCCCTCGACCTTGCTGTTGTAGGCGTACTCGGTGTTGCCCATGGATGCGTTCCGCACCCTAGGAGACACCCCCTTGCTGGCAAGGGAGAAGGCGGGAAAGCGGGCCGGGCTGCTCCGGCCTCGGCCGCAGGGGAGCCCGCGCCAGCCCCCGGGCTCGGGGGCGGGGCGACGGGAGCCCGGGCCGACGTTGGCACAGCGACTTGTCCCTTTCGCCACGGGTTCGTAACCCGGCGAGGGCAGGATGGGCGTCGATGCATCGCCAAGTCTCCCCCCCGGTTGCCGATGGCAAGGTTCACTTCCGAACCCTGGTCCTGTCCGACCTTCACCTTGGCACCCGCGACGCGCAGGCGATGGCCCTGCTCGACATCCTCAGGTCGGTGCGGTGCGACAAGCTGATCCTCAACGGCGACATCATCGACCTCTGGTCGCTCCAGCGCAAGAACCACTGGGCGCCCGCGCACACCGCCGTCGTCCGGCGCATCCTCAAGATGGCCGAGCGCCACGGCACCCAGATCGTCTACCTGCGCGGCAACCACGACGACTTCATCGGCCGCCTCCTCCCCCTGGCCATCGGCCGCATGGAGCTCGCCGAGGAGCACGTCCACGTCGCCGCCGACGGCGCCCGCTACCTCTGCATCCACGGCGACGCCTTCGACGCCGTCACCACCAAGTTCCGCTGGCTCGCCGTGCTGGGCGACATCTCCTACCAGTTCCTCCTCGGCCTCAACCGGGTCTACAACCTCTGGCGCCGCTGGCGCGGCAAGGAGTACTTCTCCTTCTCCCAGGCGGTCAAGGGGCGGGTGAAGTCCGCCGTCAGCTTCATCTCCGACTTCGAGCAGCACCTGCGCTCCCTCGCGGCGCGCCGGGGCTGCGACGGGGTCATCTGCGGCCACATCCACAAGGCCGAGGACCGTCGCATCGGACGCATCCGCTACCTCAACTCGGGCGACTGGGTCGAGTCCCTCACCGCCCTGGTCGAGGAGGCCGACGGCACGATGCGCGTGGTCGGCCATCCCGAGCTGCTCGCCCGCGTGCGCGAGGCCCGGCACGCCGCCGCGGCCGTTCCGGCATGAGCCCGGCCGTCCCCGTCCTCACCGCCGGCTTCGGCGAGGGTCACAACGCCGCCGCCCGGGCCGTCGCCGCGGCCCTTGCCCGCAGGTCCGAGGCCGGTCAGGCGCCCGCCCCCCTCTTCCGGGACCTCTTCCTCGACGCCTACGGCGAGGCTCGCTTCGCCCGCCAGCGCCGCGCCTACCTCGACCTCGCCAACCGCGCGCCGCGCCTGTGGGCCTGCGTCTACCAAGCGCTCCACCTCGTCCCGGTCGAGCCCCTCGCCGCGCCCTTCCTCGGGCCGGTCAGGGCCAGCCTCGCCCGGGCTGTCGCCGGCGCCGAGGTGGTGGTCAGCACCTACCCGCTTTACGCCGACCTGCTCCGCCGCCACCGCTTTCCGCCAGGCGCCCCGCGCCCGACGCTCGTCACCGTCGTGACCGATTCCCTGTCCGTCAACCGCGCCTGGCACCGCGCCCCTTCCGACTGGTATGTCGCGCCCAACGACGCCACCGCCGCCGTGCTTGTCCGGCAAGGCGTCCCCGCCGACCGCATCCTTGCGCTGGGTTTCCCGGTCGACGCCCGCCTCGCGGCGTCGGCGAGCCCGCCGGGGCCGCGTCCCCGAGTCCTGCTCATGCTCAATCCCGGCCGGCGCGACGCCCTCGCCCTCGTGCGCGCCGTGGCGGCCGAGGATGTCGACCTCACCGTCACCGTGGGTCGCGACGAGGCCGTGCATGCCGCCGTCCTGCGCGCCGTCGGCTCGCGGGCCAGCGTCATCGGCTGGACGGACCGGTTGCCGGAACTGATGCTCGCCCACGACCTCGTCCTCACCAAGGCGGGCGGGGCGACCACCCACGAGTGCATCGCCGCCAACCTGCCGATGGTCTTCACCCAGGTCATTCCCGGCCAGGAAGCCGGCAACGCGCGCCTCGTCACCGAGGCCGGCGGCGGCCACCTCGGGCTGGATCCCGGCTCCGCGGCCGCGGCGGTCCGGCGCGTCTTCGCCAACGACCGCGCCGGGTGGCGGGCCTGCCGGCGCGCCCTCGCCCGGCTGGGCGACCCCCTCGGCGCCGAGCGGGTCGCCGACCTTGTCCTGCGCGAGCTTCAGGCCCGGCGAGCCAGCGTCGCCGCAACCCGGGCGGCGAGCGCGGGACCCATCCCGGGCGTGTCCGCCAGCTGATCGACGGTGGCCTTGCGGAGGGCCTGGATGGAGCCGAAGCGCTCCAGCAGCGCCGCCTTGCGCGAGGGTCCCAGCCCGGGCACCTCGTCGAGCAGCGACTCCCTCAGCTTCCGGCTCCGCAGCTCCGCGTTGAAGTCGTTGGCGAAGCGGTGCGCCTCGTCGCGCAGGCGCTGGAGCAGGCGAAGCCCCTCGTGGTGCCGGGGCAGCCGGATCTCGCCCCCGCCGGGCAGGACCACCGTCTCCTCCTCCTTGGCCAGGCCGATGAGCGGAGGCGGCGTCAGCCCGGCGTCGGCGAAGGCCGCCAGGGCCGATTGCACCTGGCCCGCCCCGCCGTCGATGACCACGAGGTCGGGCCCTGGCTTTCCCTCGCGGGCGAGCCGCGAGTAGCGGCGGCCCACCACCTCGCGCATCGCCCGGAAGTCGTCGTTGCCCTCGAAGCTCCGGATGCGGAAGCGACGGTACCCCTGCCTGTCCGGCCGTCCGTCCCGGAAGCGCGCCAGGGAGGCCACCGCGAGCGTCCCCGAGATGTGCGAGATGTCGAAGCACTCGAGGACGGACGGGGGCCCCGCCAATCCGAGCGCCGCGGCCAGGGCCGCCAGCGCCGGCCCGCCGTCGGGGCGGGGCAGGGGATCCTCCCGCACGAAGCGCCGCGCCTTCTCGGTCGTCGCCCGGATCGCCGACAGCAGGTCGCGGCATT
Organism: Opitutia bacterium; assembly: GCA_046315175.1. Taxonomy (GTDB): domain Bacteria; phylum Verrucomicrobiota; class Verrucomicrobiia; order Opitutales; family UBA953; genus UBA8828. The sequence goes on from JBKDBK010000043.1 coordinate 13,149, forward strand.
CCGCCGCGCGCTCGTAGTCCCGGGCCGCGGCCGCCTCCGCCATCTCCGCCTCGAGCTCGGCCGCCCAGTCCCGCACGCGCCCCTCGAGGAAGGCGCAGGCCGCGTCGACCCGCGCGCGGTACGCCTCCTCGGTCACCTCGTTCGGATGGGATTGGATCTCCGCCCGCGCGTCGGCGTAGAGCCGCCAGCGCCCGTCGGGCAGGCGCTCGGGCTCGGCGTCCCCCTGCGCGATTCCGAAGCGCCTGCGCATCTCGCGCAGGGTCTTCCTCACCTGGGGCGCGTGGGGAAAGGGGCCGAAATAGCGGGCCGACTCCGAGGTGCGCGCCCGCACCAGCCGGAACCGGGGCAGGGGGTCGTCCAGGTCCACCCGGATTTGCAGGAACTGCTTGTCGTCCCGAAGCAGCACGTTCCAGCGGGGTCGCCAGCGCTTGATCAGCCGGCCCTCCAGGAGCAGCGCCTCGGTCTCGCTCCGGACCACGTGCCACTCGACCGCAGCCGCCGAGGCGACCAGCGCCGCCACCTTGGGCCCGTGCCGCGCCCCGGGTCGGAAATAGGAGGCCAGCCGAACCCTGAGGAGGTTGGCCTTGCCCACGTAGATCACCCGTCCGGAGCTGTCCCTCATCAGGTAGACGCCCGGCTCCCGGGGGGCCTGCCGGACCCGCGCGCGGAGGGACATTTCTGGGGGGTCGGGTTGCATTTTTCCTCCCGATGGGGAAGTTGCTCCCGGTTCCCCATGGCGCAAACGCAATCCACCCGGTCGTGCCGGGCCCATCTCATCAACATCGGCGACGAGCTCCTCGAGGGCGTGCGCCCCAACGGCCACCTCGTCTGGCTCGGCGAGCAGCTGGCCCGCAAGGGAATCCGCCTCCAGCAGGCCTCCATTGTCCGCGACGAGCTGGCGCCCCTGGTCGAGGAAATCCGCCAAGCCTGGGCCGGATGCGACCTTGTCATCACCACCGGCGGCCTTGGTCCGACCACCGACGACCTCACCCGCGAGGCGGTTGCCCAGGCCCTGGGCCTTGCCCTCGTGCCGGATCCCGCGGCCGAGGCCGCCCTCCGCCAGCGGTTCGCGAAGATCGGGCGCCAGGTCGCCGACCTCGACCTCCGCCAGTGCCGCGTGCCGCAGGGCGCCCTCTCCCTTCCCAATCCCCGGGGCACCTCGCCCGGCATCCTGCTCGAGCGCGACGGCAAGGTGCTCGCCATGCTGCCCGGTCCCGGCCTCGAGCTGCAGCCGCTCTTCGCCGAGCAGGTGGTGCCGCGGCTGCGCGCCTGCGGCTCGGCCTGCGACGGCGACGCCTATGTTCAGGTGCGCACCTACGGCATCGGCGCCGCCCCGCTTGAGGCGAAGATCCGCCCCCTGCTCCTCGCGGGCATGCAGCTCACCTTCGGCACCCATTCCGGCGTGGTCGATGCGCGCATCTCCCCGGGTTCCAGCGGCGCCTGCCGCGACCGCATGATGGAGGTCGCGCGCAAGGTTCGCGACGCGGTGGGCGACGACTTTGTCTGCACCGGCCACGCCTGCCTCGCCACCCTCGCCGTCGAGCGTCTTGCCAAGCTCGGCCGCACGCTCGCCGTCGCCGAGTCCTGCACCGGCGGCCTCCTCGCCAGCCGCCTGACCGACATCCCCGGCGCCTCCGCCGCCGTCGCCGGCTCCATCGTCTCCTACACCGAGGACGCCAAGGTGACCCTGCTCGGCATCCCCGCCGACCTCCTCGCCCAGCACGGGGCCGTCTCCGCCGAGGCCGCCGCCGCCATGGCCACCGCCGCCGCCGAGAAGTTCGGCGCCGACTACGGCCTTGCCGTCACCGGCTGGGCCGGCCCCGGCGGCGGCACCCCCGAGGATCCCGTGGGCACCGTCTATCTCGGCTACGCCTCCCCCTCCGGGGTCTGGTCGCGCCGCATCGTCGTCGCGGGAGACCGCGCCCAGGTCAAGGTCCGCGCGGTCAACGCCGCCCTCGACTGGCTTCGTCGCAACCTCAGCCGGTACGCGGTCGAGGACGCCGTCCACGGCGCCTGAGCGGTTCCGCGTTGCCACCTCCGCCCCCGCGGGGATTGGCTGGTGCCGTGCCGGCCAACCTCTCCATTGTCGCGGGATCCGACGAGTTCCTCGTCGACCGCGAGGCCCGCCGCCTCTTCGAGGCGGCCAAGTCCGCCGCCGGCGCCGACGCCGACCCCGAGGTCGTCGACGGTTCCCTTCGCCTGGTCTCGGACGCCCCCGTCGTCGAGTCCCGCATCCGCGAGTCCCTCGCCGTGATGGGCCTGTTCGGAAGCGCCAAGGTCGTCTGGGTCCGCTCCCTCAACTGGCTCGAGCTCCCCAAGGCCCAGGCCGGATCCGAGCAGGTCGTCGAGATCCTCGAGCAGCATCTCATCCCCTTGCTCTGCGACCCCGCGCCCGACCTCCGCCTCGTCGTCTCCCTCATTCCCCCGGGCCGGACCCGCAAGGAGTACAAGCAGCTCAAGGCCGCCGCCGGCACCTTCGTCGACCTTCCCGACCCCGCGCCCGAGGAGCTCGCCTCCCTGGTCGCCTCCGCCTTCCGCGAGGCGGGCGCCAAGGCCGGCCCCGATGTCGCCGCGGCCCTGCTCGAGCGCGTCACCGGCTCCACCCGCGCGCTCCTGGCCGAGGCCGAGAAGCTCGCCGTCCACGCCGGCCCGGGCGGCACCGTCGGCGTCGACGACGTCCGGCGGCTCACCCCTGTCTTCGGCGATTCGGACTTCTTCGAGCCGGTCGACGCGCTTCTCTCCGCCGACCTCGCCTGGACGCTCGCCTCCCTCGACCGCTATTTCTTCAACAACACCTCGGCCCGGCCCCTGCTCGCCTCCCTGCACAACCGCCTCCGGCTCCTCATCCAGCTCCGCGCCTTCGCCGACGCCGGGCTCATCCGCCTGACCGCCTCGGGCGTTTCCGAACGCGAGCTCAAGGCCCTCGCGGCGCGGTTCGCACCGGTTCACTGCGGCGCCGCCAATTGCTCCTCGAATGCCTTCTTCGAGCTTCGCTGGTTCCTC
>JBKDBK010000044.1:0-3399 GCA_046315175.1 Opitutia bacterium
GTTCCTACTTCAGTTTCAATCTCCGCCGTATCATCAATGGCCTGTTCATCGTTGTTGGCTGCCTTCACTCCAACAGCTTGCCACAGACGTAGACCACGGAACGCCGTGAAAATGGTATCCAATGCATGAGGGGGAACCACCTTCCGTGAACCGTCCGTGTCCCTCTTATCGCTGGACAACTTGGTTGCATACTTGAACAGTTCTGCAACGGAACCGGAGTCACCCTTCCGTAGGTCTTGACCGAGTGATGACGCCTCGGGGTTCCTCTTCAACCATCCCTCTAGAAGAGCCTTCGCAACTTCACGCCCCTTCACCACTACGTGCATATGGGGGTGGAAGTCATTTCGGACTTCTGAATAGGTGCATTCAGTCGCCCGAATCATCTTCACATCATCCTTCCCGAACTGACGGGTCAATGACCGTCCAATGTTCGCAAAGGTCTGATGCATCGTTCTCACGGTTGACCGTAGAACCGTCTCGGAGACGTTAGGAACGGTGAGGGTGACCATATGAAGGTCTTTCCCCCAACCCTTCACCTCATCCCCGTATGCATTCCATGCACGAGCCGTCTTAATAGCCGTACACGCCGGGCACCAACGGTACCCACACCAGTACGTTTTCAGCTTCCCGTCTACCTGCTCCATCAGTTGACCGCACTGGTGGAGGGTTCGGGAATAAGCTTTTCCCATCAGGGGGCCACGGGACGCCCCTACCAACATTCGGGCTAACGGCTTCCCAAACGCCACCCTTCTAGCCCGTTTCTGGAGAGGGGTTAGAGGGGAGTGGACGGGTTGTTCTGGAGTATTAAAGGGGACAACAGCAGAAACCCCGTGACCCGTCCGTCCAGTTGCCTGGACTAACGAATTGCGGGGTTTTTGGGTGTTTACTACCTTCATATTCAACGGCCCGAAAGAGTGTCTAGACTCTGAAGGCCAGATATCCATGGGCCGCGAACCCGTAGATATCCGACGACGCCAACCGTTCCTAGCGGTTGGCGTTTGTCATTATATGACATGAACTTCCGGGCATCAATGGTAGAGTTCCTACGGAACTCCCACTCCGTGGACTAGACCCTAACGGGTCTAGGAACCGCCGCTTTTCGGGGGTGGTGTCCTACCCTTCCAATGCAGGATTCAGACGGTCTACGAGTCCGCTAGACCCATAAAAAACGGGTCCGGAGATTACCCCGAACCCGTCATCTAGGCGTCATCTCTGACCCGTTCCCGTCATCTAGGTGTCATCCCGCCTGTGAACCAGAGGGAAGGGCAGACCCCGAAGGAATAGGAGCCCAGGACGCATTAGGGTCTATCACCTTCTGAACCCGTTCCGCCACTACGGAAATACGGGTCTTTAGAAGGTCACTCCCCTCCACCTTCTCCCCGTAGGTCTGGAGGCGACCCGTCACCAGAACTACGTCCCCCTTCTGAAGATTCAGAGAAAGAATCTTCTCATCCCAGCAACTACACAAAAACCAATCTGTTTCTACTACCGACTGTCCGGTGGCTTTGTCATAACCCCTTTTCCTCTCCACTCCGACAGAGAAACGCCAATACAATCTCCCGTCCTTCGTCGTTTCCTGTCGGAGTACATCACCCGGCTTTCCGTCCTTCGTCTTACCAGCAGCAACCCGTCCCCGAATCTTCACTTCGCTGAAAGAGTCCAACGGTAGTATCTCCAATCAAAGGTTCCGAGCCCGTTCCCATCGCTCTACTAGCATCTGAGCCTGTACAGGTATTGACCTCCAATACCTACCCAATACCTGATGCTCCTTCGCAGTAATGTGTTGCAGGTTGTGTAATCGCTCAAGACATACGGTAGCAATGTCTACGAGGTACAGAATGTCCGGCTGCTGTCGTTCCAACTTCACCGCTAGTTCAACGTCATCTAGTCGGTGAAGGTCGGTGGATTCGGTGAGTGATAAAACCCGTGATAAAACTCCGGTACTCACCTCTAGAACGCTCTGCACATCGTTCGCCACCGACTCTATCTCATCGTCGCTCGTTACTGGACTGTTCTTCAACGCAGCAACGAGAGCAGTAGACACTAACTGAAAGGCCCGAACCAGTTTCTTCAGGTCTAACGCCTCTGGGCTCTTCTTCTTCGGTGCCTTATACCGTTTCATGATTCGCACCTATGAAACGCATCAACTCATCTTCTGTGAATCTGATAGCCTTTCGGAGATTCATACTCTGCAACCGTCCTGCTCTTACGAGGTTCGCAACGGTTGTTGGTGATACATCCAGCACATACCCAACATCTTGTGCCGTGAAGATTCGTTGACCTCCAATACCTTCAAACGTATCCCCATGTAACTCCCGTAAACGGGTCATCTCTTCTAGTCTTAACAAACACGCTGAAGTCATTGGTGAATATTTCTTTCTCATTGTTCATTCTCCTGAAGATTGGTAATAGTGGTTCCTACTAGTGATTGCTTTACTACATAGTCGTACCATCGTTCAGCATGGTACAACGGTTTCAATGTCGGTTCATTGCATTCTTTGAACGCCTTTTCTATCACGTTGTTTGAGAGTCCAGAGAAGATGACTCCGTGATAGTGCGCCTTCTCTGTTCTGTCTCCGATAGAGGCAGCAACCCAATACTGTATCGTTGGGTCTTTCTTCTTCAGCCTCTCCATACCTTCGGTAATAGAGAGCCATAATCCCCCAGGTGTGGGGTCACGTGCATCAAACGATATGGCGTGTGTCCATTCGTTTTCACGCAGTAGCATCATTACTGATGTTCGTTGGTATTCATTCAATCTGTTCATGTACATGCACACTCCGAGTAAGACCGAGGTGTTCAATCACCTCTTTGTATATGTATTAAGCAGCATTACAAAAAGTGTTTTCTGTATCAATTCAAAGTTTGCTACAGGCTATGCAGTACTAACACCAATAGACATAACCCCACCTACCCTAGTGCTAGGGTATGTGTCAGTTACGTGAAACCTCTACGGGTTACACAGGGCTAGAGCACTAACGGTTTAAAAGAGCACGTTCCCATAATGGAACGGGAAGGTCATCAGCTAGACTCTCCATCTTCTGAATCAGAGTTCTAGCATGTCGTCCTGGCTCATATCCCGTCAGGCACTCACCAGTAGAAAAGTCCACCCAATCCGTCATTATCTGTGACCACTGCCAGATAATCCGTTCATCCTTACGGGTAATGGCTTCCGTTCCTACGTCGGTTTCAATCTCCGCCGTATCGTCAATGGCCTGTTCATCGTTATTCGCAGCCTTCACCCCGACTGCTTGCCAGAGACGTAGACCACGGAACGCCGTGAAGATGGTATCCAGTGCATGAGCAGGAACCACCTTCCGTGACCCGTCCGTGTCCCTCTTATCGCTGGACAGTTTCGTTGCATACTTGAAGAGTTCTGCAACGGAACCGCTATCACCC
>JBKDBK010000045.1:0-41711 GCA_046315175.1 Opitutia bacterium
CATGAGATGAAGCGGAAGCTCGCCCGGCAGGGGACGCTCGAGCCCGTCGTGCTCCGCGACTTCACCCAGGCGACGGCCGAGGAGATTCCCCTGGTGCCCTCGCCCGCGACGGGCAAGCCGGGCAGCCTCACCCCGCCCCGGTCGTTCAACATGATGTTCCAGACCTACGTCGGGGCCCTGCAGGACGCCTCCTCCGTGGCCTACCTGCGGCCCGAGACCGCCCAGGGCATCTTCATCAACTTCAAGAACGTGGTCGACACCGGCCGCGTGCGCCTGCCCTTCGGCATCGCCCAGGTCGGCAAGGCCTTCCGCAACGAGATCAACCCGCGCAACTTCATCTTCCGCTCGCGCGAGTTCGAGCAGATGGAGATCGAGTACTTCATCTCGCCCTCGGCCGACTGGCAGGCCTCCCACCGCGCCTGGATCGAGCGCTGCCTCGCCTGGTTCGAGTCCATCGGCATCCCGCGGGCCAAGCTCTCGCTGCACGAGCACCCCCGGGAGAAGCTCTCGCACTACTCCAAGGGCACGACCGACATCATGTTCGAGTTCCCCTTCGGCGTGCAGGAGCTCCAGGGCGTCGCGGCCCGGGGCGACTACGACCTCACCCAGCACAGCGCCGCCTCCGGCCAGCGCCTCGACTGGTTCGACGAGGCGAGCAAGGAGCGCTTCATCCCCCACGTCATCGAGCCCTCCGTCGGCGTCGACCGCGTCTTCCTCGCCCTCCTCGCCACCGCCTACCACGAGGACGAGGTCGAGGGCGAGAAGCGCACCGTCCTTCGCCTGCCCGCCCGCGTGGCCCCCTACAAGGCCGCCGTGTTCCCGCTCCTCAAGAACAAGCCCGAGCTGGTCGAGCGCGCCCGCGCCCTCCACGCCCGGCTGAGGCGTCGGTTCAACGTCTTCTACGACGAGGCCGGCGCCATCGGCCGCCGCTATCGCCGACAGGATGAGATCGGGACCCCCTACGGCATCACGGTCGACTTCGACACCCTCGAGAAGGGAGCCGGCGTCACCGTCCGGGATCGCGACACCCTCGAGCAGGTGAGAATGTCCGAGGATGACCTCATCCGGTTCCTCGACGAGCGGGTTAACGGGTGATTCGACCCCGAAACGGCGCTTTTGACCCCGTCCGGGGCGAGGTCTGCTTTTGACACCCGGGCAGGCCCACGCCTAGGGTCACAACCCTATATCCCCATGAGCTCCTCCACGGCCCCGGCCAAACGGTACGGCTTCCCCTTCGTTCTCGCCTCCTCGGCCCTCATCATCGCGGGTTGTTCCGCCTACTTCTCCGTGAGGGGGCTCGGCCTCCTGTTCTCCTCAGAGATCCCGGTCATGATCATGGCCTCGGCCCTCGAGATCGGCAAGCTGGTCGCGGCCTCCTTCCTCTACCGCTACTGGACGGCCATCTCGGCCAGCCTCAAGTTCTACCTCACCCTGGCCCTCCTCGTCCTCATCGGCATCACCTCCCTCGGCAACTACGGCTACCTCGCCCGCGCCTACGAGAAGACCAACGACGCCATCACCATCGCCGAGAGCCAGATCGCCGCCTTCGAGCGCGAGGTTTCCGACCTCGACGCCCGCCTCGAGGCCGCCCGTGTCTCGACCACCCGCAACCGCGGCGACAACCGCGAGGACGTCGTCAAGGCCCAGGCCCGCATCACCGCGGAGAAGGACGCCCTGGCCCAGGCCGTCTCCCGCCTCGAGGCCGCCCGCGTCAGCGCCAACGAGGCCCGCGCCGCCGACGCCAAGGCGGCCGCCGAGCGCTCCGGCGCCCAGGCCGACATCTTCCGCAAGACCATCGCCGCCGACGAGGCGACCGTGGCCAACCTCCTCAAGCGGCAGGAGGTGCTCGACCGCGCGGTCGACGCCTACACCCAGCAGGGCACCACCGGCGTCCTCATCTTCCAGACCGACGGCGTCCGCCTCGGCCAGGAGCTGCGCGCCCAGCAGGCGCCGGAGCGGGCCTCCATCTCGGCCGATCTTGAGAAGACCCGCGCCCGCATCGAGCAGGTTCGCTCCGACCTCGGCAAGCAGACCGGCGACTCCGCGAAGGAGCTCCGCGCCATCGAGGATCGCTTCCGCGAGGAGTCCCGCCGCCTCGACAGCGAGATCGCCGAGGCGCGCAAGATCAGCCAGGTCGCCATCTCCGAGCTGGAGAAGCAGCTCGCCTCGGTCGAGACCCGCCTGGCCGGCGCCGCCAACGTCGACGAGGGCAAGCTGGAGTCGCTCAACGAGCTCCGCCGCACCCGCATGACCGAGATCCAGGCGCTGAAGGACTCCATCGCCAATTCCGACATCGGCACCTACCGCTTCGTCGCCCGCGCCTTCGACACCACCGCCGACGTCGTCGTCAAGTGGCTCATCATCGCCATCGTGCTGGTCTTCGACCCCCTCGCCGTCGTCCTCACCATCGGCTTCAACGTCGCCCTGCTCAGGGACACCGGCGCCGCCTCCGGCTTCGCCCCGATCGGCGCGGGTTTCGGCTCCGCCTCGCCCGCCGCCGCCGGATCCCCCTCCGCCCCGGCCACCGCCGCGCGCGGCTGGGTCTTCGGCGCCCTCACCACCCTCGTGGTCGTGCTCGTCGCCCTCCTTGCCTGGGTGCTGTGGCCCTCCAACACGCGCATCCTGACCTCGGGCGCGCGCGACCATCTCCGCCTCGTGCCCGGCGACAGCTTCGCCGTCATGACCTTCCGGCCCTTCGTCCCGGCGGTCGACCCCAAGTCCCCCGCTCCCGCCGCCCCCCAGGTGGCCGACCCCGTCCTCCAGGCCTTCCTGGAGCGGCTCGGCGGCCCCGTCGCGCTGCGCGCCATCCAGGATCTCGCGACGAGCGGCCTCGACACCCGCGCCGAGGTCGTCGCCTTCGCCAAGCACCCCACTCGCCCTCCCGGCGAGGACGGCGAGCGCCCCGTCGTGGTCTGCGGCCTGATCGTGCGCATCACCGATCCCGACGCCGCGGAGGCCTCCCTCGCCCGCCTCGCCGACCAGATGCGCACCGTTCTCCGCGGCAACTCGGGCAAGCCGGCCTCGCTGACCCGCAACCGGGCCATGATCCGCCATGCCGGCGGCCGTTTCCTCGACCCCGAGCGCGGGTTCTTCTCCTTCGGCCTGACCGACAGCGCCGCCATCCTGCTCGTCGAGTTCGACGGCGACCCCGCCGCGCCCTGCGTCGAGAACGAGATGCGCCGCTGCCTCGCCCTCGCCTCCGGCCAGGACCAGTCGCAGGAATCCCTTCCCCGATCCGCCTTCGGCGCCGTGACGGGCGTTTCCCTCTGGGCGGACGCCGAGCGCTTCTTCCGCCGTCTTCCCATGAGCGAGCAGACCGAGGAGCGTTACGCGGAGATCCGCCCGGCCATCGACTTTGAGCTCGGCATCACTCTCCGCCTGGTCGGCGCCGACCAGGTCAACCTCGAGGCCCGCTACGACTACCGCCAAGGCCGCCCCGAGAAGCTCACCCTCGCCAAGGACGACTCCCTCCTGGGGGCGGTCACCGAGGACGATTCCGCCCGGCTCCTCCGCCGCGCCGCCGAGACGCTTGAGCTCGACGCCCTCGCCGAGCGCTTCCGCGCCGCCCTCGGCGTCGCCGAGAATCTCGGCATCAACCAGGTGCTGGTGGAGAAGTCCCAGACCTCCTCGACGCGCTCCGCCCAGTTCACCGTCACGGCCCGCCTCGAGAAGCAGTCCGACCAGCCTCTCGCCGGCGTGCTGCTCGCGCTGATGCGCTGAGCCCCGGATGCCGTCTCGCCCCCACCGGCTCGCCCCGGCCCTCCTGGCGCTGACCCTCGCCGGGTGCTGCGTCCGGCAGCCGTCGTCCGTCGACGCCGTACCCGGTGGCTGGATCAACCTAGCCGAGCTTCCGGGGGTTCCCGTGCGCAAGCTCGCGGACGGAGGCCAGCCGCCCGCGAAAGGCCCCGTCCCGCTTCCCCCGCCTGTCTCAGGCGAAACGGGCACCTCGCCGATCCCCGTTCCCCCGGTGGCCCGTGTTCCCGACGTTCCGGGCAAAGATCCCCAAGCTGAAAAGCCCGCGCCCGCGCCCGTGGCCGGCTCCGGCGGCATCCCTCCGGAACCGGTGGCGGTGGTCGGCGACGATCCCGGCCGCGCTCGGCCCATCCCGGGTCCGTCCCCGGTTGCGCTTCCCAATCCCGGCCAGCCGACATCTCCCCCGCTGGCGGAGGGCCGAGCCGTCATCCCGTCGATCGCCGAGCTTGGACAACGCTCGGGGCACGGTGGCGCAGGTCTTGCCCTTGCCGACGCCGCGGGACGAACCGACGGCCTGTCCAGGCCCTCCTCGCTTCCAGGCCTCGCCGGCTTGCCTTCGGAAGGGGCTTCCCCCCGGCCTTCCCTTGAAGGCGCCTCCGTCGTCGAAGGCGTTCCCGCGCCCACCCGCTCGCCGTCAATCGGCGGGCTGGCAGGGCAGGGTGATTCCGCCGCGTCGCGCGCCGTCCTGCCGCGCGTCCCCGCCGAGCAGTCCAACGACGCCGATGGGCCGAGGGGTTTTTCCCTGGGGATTCTGCCTGGCCAGCCGCGCCGCGTCGGCGGACAGGGCATCGTTGCGCCCAGCCCCGTCGATTCCCCTCGCCCCGGCTCGTCCTCGCCGCGAATCAACGCCGGCACGCCCGCCTCCCCCTCCCAGGGCACGCCGTCCGCCCTCCCAGTCCCTCGTCCTGAACTGGGCGATGAGCCGTCCGCCCCCTCGGTTTTTGGCCAGTTTTACAAGGGTCCCCGCCCCATCGGGTCCTCGGGCGCCCCGGCGACCTCGTCCGCCGCGGCGCCGGTTCGGCCCAAGTCCATCGAGGCGCCCCCTCGCGGCGCCGTGGATTCGGTTTCGGGTTCTCCTGGCTTGCCGAGGTTGCCCTCGTCCGCCGCGACAGCGCCGACGCCCCAGCAGCCCATCAAGTCGGCGCCTCCCGCCACCGGGCCGTCCGTCGCCGACTCCTCCCCGCTGGCGTCCGGCCCAGCGTCTCGCGCCTCCCTTCCCGCCCGGTCACCCCACGCGGATTCCCCCTCTCCCGCCCCTGCGGCGCGTCTCCCTGCCGTCCCCTCTCCCGGTCCGCGTCCCAGCGAGGCGGAGGTTTCGCCTCGTGCGCCAGTCGCCGCCGCCGACGCTCAGCTGGCCGTGCGCCGGATGGAGGAGCTGCGCGAGGAGTATGCCGCCTATGAGCGCGAGGCAGCACGTCTTCGGGCAATCCTGCGCCGCGCCCTTGGTCTGGATGAGCCCGCGGATCCCGAGCCCGCGTCCGAGGGAGGCGAGCCGGTTCGCGTCAACGGCGACGGGAAGTGACCGGTTCCGGGCTTTCCCGCAGCGTCCGGGCCAGCTCGGACAGGCGTCGCCGGCCGGACAGCGTCGCCGCCCACTCGAGGTTGGCGAGCCCCGCGGGAAGGTGCGCCAGGAAATCCGCTCGGCCGTGGTTGCGACCGAGGTTCGCATAGGCCCCGCAGGCCTGCAGGAGCCGCTGGGCGGCCGCGGTGTGCAGCAGGTGGCTGAAGGCGTCCCTCGATTCCCTCCATCCCGACGCCTCGCGTGCCTCTTCCTCGAGGTCCACCCGCCAGAGCTGCATGTCGCCGCGGGTCACATAGGGGTCGAGGATGAGCGAGGCGTAGTCGTAGGCGGCGCAGCCGGCCCGCATGCCCTGGAAATCGATCAGCCAAGCCTGGTCGTCCCTGACCAGGATGTTCTGCGACTGGAAGTCGCGGTGGACCGCGACCAGGGGCTGCCGGAGCAGCTCGCGGGAAAGCGAGGCCATCTCCTCGGCCACCCCGCGGTCGAGGCGCTGCCCCGCCAGGACATGCTCGCAGAAATAATCGCGCTCCCAGCGGTAAAGCTGCTCGTCGAAGGGCGCCGAGAGCGAGAGTCCCGCGCCGGCGGCCGCCTCGAGCCCGCCGCGGTGCAACCTAGCCACTTGGCCGATCGCCGAGGCGTAGGGCTTCCAGGGGAAGGGCGCCTCGCGCCCGGCGGCGAGCAGGTCGCGATCCCCGAGGTCCTCGAGCAGGAGTGCATTTCCCCGCTCGGCCAGCACCTTGGGCGCGTTGAGGCCGAGCTGGTCGCGCAGGATCACGGCCAGCGGTCCGTAGAGCGCGTTCTCCGCCTTGGCGCCGTCGTGCGCGCACACCACGCCGGGCCCGTGGGTCGCGGAGACGCCGCGGGCGAAGCTGCGCGAGGAGGCGCCGCGCGCGAGCTCGCCGCCGGGCGTCAGGGCGGCGCCGACCGCGGCGGCGGCCGCCGCCAGGTCGACCGGCTCGGGGTGGCGGGCCCGCGCCGCGGCGTAGGCCTCGGGCGTGCCGATGTCATCCCACGTCGCGCTGGGGTCCAGGCTGGCCCGAATCGAGCCCGGTTTGGCCGCCACCCGGCGGAGCAGGTGCTCCACCAGCGACTCGCGGCTCGGGGGAAGCGACTGCGCAAAGCCCCTCGCGACCACGCAGATGCCCGTGAACTGATACGAGGGATCGGCCGAGCCGAGGCGGTCGCGGAGGTCGGTCACGGTCCCGTCGTTCGCCACGCGGACGTTGCGGTTGGGGCCTTCCCGTCGCACGAGCAGGGTGACCTCCGCCTTTCCCCTGAGGTGATCCCGCACCAGGAGGGCGAGGTCGGGCTCGGCCAGGATGTCGCCGTTCCAGACCAGGAGGTGCGGGTCCTCCTCGGTGAGCAGCGGGGCGATGTTCGCCAGTCCCCCGCCCGTCTCAAGGAGCTCGGGCTCGTGCACGAGCGTGACCGGCGCGCCCCGGTGCTCGCCCGCGGGGAAGGCCGCGGACCAGGCCTCGGGCCGGTGGTGCGTGTTGACGAGGAATCGCCTCACCCCCGCGGCGAGGAGGTGGTCCATCGCACGCCGGACGAGGGGCGCCCCGCCGAGGGGCAGGAGCGGTTTTGGAATCGCGTCCGTCAGGGGTCGCAGGCGGGTGCCCAGGCCCGCGCCGAGCAGGAAGGCCGTGCGGGGAAACTCAGCCATGGGCGCAGCGCGGGCAGACGCCCTGGATCTCGAGGACGTGCGAGAGGTCGGAGAAGCCCCGGGCCCGGGCGGCGGCCTCGACCGCCGCGGTGTCGCACTCGGCCAGGCGCTCGACGGCGCCGCAGCGGCGGCAGACCACATGGTGGTGGTGGTGCGCGCCCGAGGTGAGCGCGTAGACGGCCCGGCCCTTCTCGAGCGGGTGGCGCTGCACGATCCCGGCCCGCTCAAACGCGTCGAGGCTGCGGTAGAGCGTGACCTTGTCCGCCCGCTGCCGGCCCACCTTGCGGTGAAGCTCCTCCACCGCGAGCGGCAGCTTGGACTGCGCGAGGATGCGCACGAGGGAGCGCCGGGCCTCGGTCACGCGCAGGCCGGCCGCCCTCGCGCGCGCCATGGCCCGCTCGACGCGGTCCTGGCCGCCTCCGCAGCAGTCGTCTCCGTGGTGGTGGCCGGACGGCATGCGTCGTTCAAAGGCCGGGACTGCCCGGGTGCAAACCTTCTCCCTGTGTCATCGGTTGGCGGAGGCTTGCCACCCGGCCCGTCCCGGGGTTGCCTGCACGCGTGACCGACGACCCGCCCAGCGCCCCGACCGACTCGGCCTCCGTGGGCTTGGTTTCCCCCCGCGACGCCCCGTTTGCCGGGCCGTTCCAGCTCGAGCTCGGCGGCGAGCTGCCCGCCCTGACCCTCCGCTACGAGACCTACGGCGCCCTCAACGCCGACCGTTCCAACGCCATCCTCGTCCCCCACGCCCTGAGCGGCGACCACCACGTGGCGGGCCGCCATTCCCCCTCCGACCCGAAGCCGGGCTGGTGGGACGCCTTCGTCGGGCCGGGCAAGATGATCGACACCGACCGACACTTCGTCATCGGCGTCAACACCCTCGGCGGCTGCCGCGGCTCAACCGGACCCCTGAGCGTCGACCCGCGCACCGGCGCGCCCTACGGCGGCACCTTCCCCGAGCTGACCTTCGGCGACATCGTCCGGGCCCAGCGTCGTCTCGTCGAGAGCCTCGGCATCCGCCGCCTGCGCGCCGTCGTCGGGGGCTCGAAGGGCGGCATGCAGGCCCTCCTCTGGGCGGCCGACCACGCCGAGGCCGTGGACAGGGTTGTCGCCCTCGCCTGCGCGCTCAGCCAGCCGCCCCACGCGCTGGCGCTCAACGCCGCCGCGCGCTTCGCCGTTTCGGCCGACCCTCGCTGGCGCGGCGGCCATTACGGACCGGGCGAGGGGCCCGACGCCGGTCTGGCCGTCGCCCGGATGATCGGCCACGTCTCCTATCTCTCGCCCGCCGCCCTCGCGCGCAAGTTCGGTCGCCAGACCGTGCCGGGGACGGGCCCCGCCGACCCCGTCCGCTGGCAGGTGGAGAGCTACCTTCGTCACCAGGGCGACGCCTTTGTGCGCCGGTTCGACGCCGTCAGCCTCATGCTCATCACCCGGGCCGTCGACCGGTTCGACCTGACCGCGCGCGCCGCCGCGGGCGACCTCGCGCGGCCCGGCTCCCCCGCCGTCCTCGCGGTGGGCTTCTCCACCGACGGCCTCTACCCCGTCTCCGAGGCCCGCGCCATCGCCGCCGCCGCCGGCTCCCGCGGCGCCTGCCTGGAGATCGAGACGGACGCCGGCCACGACGCCTTTCTCCTGCCCAACCCGCGGCTGACCGAGCGGGTGAGGGGCTTCCTCGCCTGACCTCACAGCTGGTTCGCGATCAGCCGGGCCAGCCCCTCGAGAATCCGCTCGTCCCAGCGCATCGCGCGGTCCGCGCGATGCGGGTCGTGGCGTCGCGACTCCGCCGCCAGCGCGTCGACGTGGCCGAGGATGCGGCCCGTCGCCTCGCCCCCCTCGATCCAGGCCGCCACCTCGTAGTTGAGGTAGAGCGAACGCATGTCGAGGTTGGCCGAGCCGACCATCGCGCGCGCGCCGTCCACCACCACGAGCTTCGCATGGAGGATTCCGGGACCGTGCAGCAGCACCTCGCCGCCCGCCGCATGGAGGCGCCGCAGGGCGGATCGGCGGGCCAGGTCCGTGATGGGGTGGTCGCTTCGCCGGGGGACAACGAGGCGGACCCGGATTCCGGCCCGGGCCTTGGACTCGAGCAAGGCGAGCAGCGCCTCGTCGGGAATGAAGTAGGGCGTGACGAGGTCGATGGACCCGCGCGCCCCCGCCAGCTCCCGCATCAGCCGGGCCCGCAGCGGGTCGCCCGGGGCATCCGGGCCGGAGTCGACCACGCCGACGCGCTCGGGGCCGCCTTCCGCCGGGCTTTCCGCGAGGAGGTCCCGGTGGTCCTCGGGTTGCTCGCCGCTGGCCTGGCACCAGTCGACGATGAAGATGCGCTCGAGGGCCGCCGCCGCGGGGCCCTCGATGAGGAACGAGGCGTCGCGGAAGCGCCGCCTCGAGGGGTTTGAGCCGATGTAGCGCCCGCCGAGGTTCTGGCCGCCCACCAGGGCGGTTGTCCCGTCGAAGACCGCGATCTTGCGATGGTTGCGCCAGTTGGCCGAACCGCGCCCGCGGAGGGTGAGGAAAGGGTTGAAACGGACGAGCCTCGCTCCGGCCCGGCGGAGGAGGGCGCCGGCCGTCCAGGGAAGGAACCGGCTGCCGACGGCGTCGACCAGCACCCTCACCTCAACCCCCTGGCGGGCGCGTTCCGCCAGGAGGCGGACCAGCGACCTGCCCACGGCGTCGTGGGCGAGGATGTAGGTGCCGATGGAGATGCGCCGGCGCGCGCCGCGGATCCCGGCGACAAGGGCGTTGTGCGCCTCGATGCCGTCCCGGTCGAGGAGGCAGGTCACCCGGTTGGCGGTCGCCCGGCCGTCGGCGAGGGGAGACCCGGAGAGAGCCCGCAGCCGACGCCGGTCGGCGGCCAGCCTCCGGTGCTTGCGCCGGCCGAAGACCGCCCGGAAGGAGAGGAACGCGGCCGCGGCCGCCAGCAGGACGGTGGCTTGCCAGGCGGTCGGCTCGGGCACCCAGGCGGGCATGGGTCGATGCTGGGCGGGCGGGGCCGCGGGACAAGGCCGCAAAAAAAAGACCCCGGCTCTCGCCGGGGTCCTTGCGGGACGGGGACCGCCCTCAGTTGCCGGCCTTGTCGAGCAGGTCGCCGAGGCTGTTGAAGTCGCCGCCCGAGGAGAACGAGCCGCTCGAGGTCGAGGAGCCGCCGGTCGGCGCGGGGCCGGTCGAGGGCTGCTTGATCCGGTCGTAGCTGCTGATCTCCGCGGCGAGGCGGTCGGCGTCGTAGGTCGCGGCCTTGATGGAGAGGCCGATGCGGCGCTCATCCTTGTCGATCTTGATCACGCGGGCCTCCACCTCCTGGCCGACCTTGAGGACATCCTTCACGTTCTCGACGCGGTCCTCCGAGATCTGCGAGATGTGGACGAGGCCGTCGATGTCGTCGGACAGCTCCACGAAGGCGCCGAAGTTGGCGATCTTCGAGACCTTGCCCTTGACCAGGTCGCCCACCTTGTAGGTGCGGTCGATGGCGGACCAGGGGTCCTCCATGGTCTGCTTGAGGCCGAGCGAGATGCGCTGCTGGTCGACGTCGACGTCGAGCACGATGGCCTCGACCTCGTCGCCCTTCTTCAGGTGGTCGCCGGGGTTGGTGATGCGGCGGGTCCAGCTCATGTCGGTGACGTGGACCATGCCGTCGATGCCCTCCTCCAGCTCGACGAAGGCGCCGTAGTTGGTGAGGTTGCGAACCTTGCCGCGGACGCGGGCGCCCACGGGGTAGTTGTGGCGGACCATCTCCCAGGGGTTGGCCTCGAGCTGGCGCATGCCGAGCGAGATCTTCTGCTCCTGGGTGTTGACCGCGAGGACGATGGCCTCGACCTCCTGGCCGACCTTGAGCAGGTCGGACGGCTTCTGGATCCGCTTGGTCCAGGACAGCTCGGAGACGTGGACGAGGCCCTCGACGCCGGGCTCCAGCTCGACGAAGGCGCCGTAGGCGACCAGGTTGACCACCTTGCCGCGGACCTTGCCGCCGGCGGGGAAGCGGCGCTCGATGCCCTCCCAGGGGTTGGACTGGGTCTGCTTGAGGCCGAGCGAGACGCGCTCGCGGTCGCGGTCCACCTCGATGACCATGACGGAGAGCTCCTCGCCGACCTTGACCACCTCGCTGGGATGGCCGATGCGGCCCCAGCTCATGTCGGTCACGTGGAGCAGGCCGTCGAGGCCGTCGAGGTCGACGAACGCGCCGTAGTCGGTGATGTTCTTGACCACGCCGCGGCGGATGGTGCCGGGCTTGACGTCCTCGAGCAGGAGGCGGCGCTTCTCGCCGCGCTGCTCCTCGATCAGCTCGCGGCGCGAGACCACGATGTTCTTCTTGTCCTTGTTGATCTTGATGATCTTGAAGTCGTAGGTCTGCCCGACGTAGGGGTCCAGGCTCTTGGGCTGGACGACGTCGATCTGCGACGACGGCATGAAGGCGTCGACGCCGACCGAGACGATGAGGCCGCCCTTGACCTTGGCCTTGACCCGGCCCTGGACGATCGAGCCCTCGGTGCAGTTGGCCTCGATGCTCTCCCAGCGGCGGATCTGCTGGGCGCGGTCGTAGGAGACGAGGGGCGTGCCCTCCTTGGTCTCAAGGCGCTCGAGGTAGACCTCGAGCTCCTGGCCGACCTGGATCTCCCCGATGTCGGGGAACTCGGAATGGGGGATGAAGCCCTCGGACTTGCCGCCGATGTCGACGACCACGGTGTCCTTGCGGATCTCCATGACCTTGCCCTTGACGACGGAGTGGGCCTTGAGCGCGCCGAAACCGGATTCGGCGAGCAGTTTTTCCATGATGCTCATGTTGGGTGTTTTTTGCTGGTTGTCCCGGGTGTCGCGAAGGACGCTTCCGGGGTTTGGTTGGTTGTGGTTGGGTTCCCCCGGAAGGTCTCCGGGCGTGACGCCCGGGGGCCGAGGGAAGGGACAGCAAGCCCGTCCCGGGGCTGGCTGGCAAGGGGAAAATCCCTAGCGGGCGGCTTCCTCGGAGACCGCCTTCAGCCGGCCGGCATCCCCCTCCAGTCGCCCGCGCACGAGGCCGTAGAGTTCCCCGGCCTCATCCGGACGATTGCTTGCCTTCAGGAAGCGGGCCGCCTCGAGCAGCAGCCCGGTGTCCTCCTCCGCGAGGCGGGGCAGGGCCCGGTTGGGCCAGCTGAAGGGCTTGCCGGCGGCCTGCCGCTGCCGGGCGAACTCCAGCAGCGCGGCGAGGCTCGGGCTGCGCTGGAGTCCCGTCATCAGCAGAGCCTCCCGGATGTCGGGCTCCACCTGCTCGAGGCTCGCGGCCCGCAGGTAGGCGTAGGACGACCACGGGTCGGCGGGGTGCCGACGGGGGTCGAGCTGCTCGTGCAGGGGCGCCGCGAACGGCCGGTAGAGCGGGTCGCCCACGATCACCCCCATCCAGCTGACCGCCGGCGTGGCTGCCCAGGCGGCCTCGCCCGCCGTCATGCCTCGCGCAAGTCCGGCGAGGACGATCTCCGGGCGGATGGTCAGCGGGAGGTAGGGCTCGGCCACGTTGCCGAAGGTCAGCCCTGCACCCTTCTCCACCAGCGAGCCGACCCACCCGTTCCGGCCATCCCTGAGGGCCGCCGCGGAGAAGCTGTGGAGGTGGAAGGCGACCGCGCCCGGCGCCAGGCGGGCCTCCGCCTCCGCGACGCGCCCTTTCGGCGACGCCTCGTACCATCCGAAGTAGAGCGCCGGCGCGTCGAACCGGGTGTCGCCGCCGAGCGGCGCGCGCGCGGTGTCGGCGGTGGTGGGGAAGCCGAGCGCCCGGCACTGCTGCTCGACGCGCCCAAGCCACAGGTCCCCTTCCTTGTAAGGCCCGCCCATGTCCACGTACGCCCGGCCGCGCAGGCCGCGCTCCTCGGCGAGGCGCGCGCCCGCGAGCGCCCGTCGCACCGCGGCCACGCTCGGCCCGTCAAGCCGGGCCGTGCGGAGCAGCCGCCGGGTCGACGCGCCCTCCTCCGACTGCCCGAACCAGGGGTTGGGTCGGTGTCCGGCCGGGTCGCCGTCGGCCATCGCGAGGAGCGCCAGCTCGCTGTCGACCGACGCCGACTCCGAGGCGGGCGAGGGCCCCGGCGCCTTGCCGTCCGGGCCCGGATCCCGGCGGATGAGCCACGGCACGCCGTGACAGAGCACCAGCCATCTCGCCTTGGGGTCGCCGGTCGCGAAAAAGGTCGCGCGGCCCCGCGCGTCGGCGGCTCCGCCCGCCTTGCCCTCGACGAGGCCGCGTCGCGCCAGCTCCGCCCGGAGCGGGTTCAGCACGAGGCGCGAGTAGTCGGCCCAGCTGACCGAGGCGGACGCGGCCGCGGGCAGGTCGAGCAGGACCACGTTGGCCTCGGGGATCGAGCGCGAGCGGGCGTAGTCGCGGGCCAGCGCCGCCGACTCGGGGTTGCGGGCGGAACCGACGACGACCACGGTCGCCGGGTCGATGCCCGCCCGGGCCATCGAGGCAATCAGCAGGGAGAGGGCGGCCAGCCGGCGCATGCCCCCAGCCTAGGGCGCCTCGGCCGCGTGGAAAGCGCAACATGTCGCTTGCCGCCCGGCCCCGCCGGCCAATCGTCTCCCGCATGACCTGGCTTCTCGTGGCCCTCGGCGGCGCCCTCGGCAGCCTCGCGCGCCACGGGCTGGGCGCGGCCCTCGCCGCCTGGGCTCCCGCCGGCACCCTGGCCGCCAATCTCGCCGGCTGCGGCCTCATCGGCTATCTCCAGGCGCGGCTTGGGTCCGAGGCCTCGCGCGCCCTGCTCATGACCGGCTTCTGCGGCGGCTTCACCACCTGGTCCGCCTTCGGTCTCGAGACCGTTCGCCTCCTCGGCGAAGGCCGCCTCGCCGCCGGCGCGGGCTACGCCGGCCTCACCCTGGCGCTTTGCCTCGGCGCGGTGGCCCTTGGCTGGCAGCTCGGGCGCTGATCAGCGGGGCAGCGCGGAGGCGTAGGCGACGATGCCGTCGGCGATGGCCTGGGCGATGCGCTCGCGGTGCGATTCCTGCGAGAGGCGGATGGCCTCGCCGCGGTTCGAGAGAAAGGCCGCCTCGATGAGGATGCCCGGGCAGGTGAGGTCGGTCAGGACGCTGAAGCGCGAGCGCTTGACGCCGCGGTCCGTCGAGCGAAGGCCCGTGACCAGCGCCCGCTGGACCGCGTAGGCGGCGCGGACGTTCAGGGCGTCGAACCGGTTGCCGGGCTCCGCCCGGGTCGACCCCCGGTTGCCGGTGTCATGCGTCGAGTGCTGCCCGGCGGGGGTGAGGCAGAAGGTCTCGGCGCCGGCGGCGGAGGTCGCCGCCGCGGCGTTGTAGTGGAGGCTGACGAAGAGGTCGGCCCGCAGCTTGGCGGCGAGGGCGGAGCGGTCCTTGAGGTCGAGGAAGACGTCGCGGTCGCGGGTCATCAGCACCTCGAATCCGGCCGCGCGCAGCCGCGTCGCCACCCGCCGCGCGGTGTCGAGCGCGAGGTCCTTCTCGTCGAGCCGCAGCGCCTTGTTCTGGAAGCCGGGGTCGCGGCCGCCGTGGCCGGGGTCGAGGAGGATGCGGACCGGGCGGCGCGCCTCCGGCGGCGGGCCCCAGAGGAGGGGGAGCAGCACCTTGTCGTAGTCGGACCTCCGGATGGCGAGGCGCGGGATGGCCGGGCCCACCTTCGGGCGCTGGGTGCGGAGGGCCGCCGCCTCGCCCAGGCTGACCTTCACGCCGTCGACCAGCAGGTGGTCGCGGTCGCGCTCCGCCGTCACGACCAGCGGCTCGGGGCGCGCCCGCGAGAAGCGCTCGCCGCCGTCGCGCTCGGGCGCGGGGTTGGCGAAGCCGAGCCGGGCCAGCGAGTCGCCCAGCCAGATTTCCGAGCCCGGCAGGGCCGCGGCGAGCACGAGCAGTAGGCCGGTCGCGGCCCGCATCGCTCAGTTCTCCTCGGCCTCGTCGGGCTCCGCCGAGTCGTCCTCGAGGTTGTCCTCGCCGGGCTCGGCGTTGTGGACCAGCTTGCGCCGGTTCTGCTGCAGGGGGGTCAGGCCGACCACGATGCTGCGGCCCACCCGCTTCGGCGTGTTGTCCGCGGTGCAGACGTTGGTCAGCTCGGCGATGACGCGCTTGACCATCTCGACGCCGATCTCGGCGTGCTCCAGCTCGCGGAAGCGGTACTGGAGGACGAGCTTCACCTTGTGGCCGTGGTAGAGGAAGTTCTCGCCGCGGCGGATCTTGATCATCAGGTCGTGCTCGTCGATGCGCGGGCGGAGCTTCAGCTCCTTCATCTTCGCGGTGTGCTTCTGGTGCTTGGTCTTCTTCGCCTCCTCGTACAGGAACTTGCCCATCTCGATCAGCTTGCAGACGGGGGGCTGGGCGCTGGCGGCGATCTCGATCAGGTCGACGCCGTGCTCGCGGGCCAGCGCGATGGCGCGCTCGGTCGGCATGATGCCGAGCATCTCGCCCTTGGCGGTGACGACCCGCACCTCGGGGACCTTGATGCGCTCGTTGCGCCGCGGACCGCGTTCCTCCTTGTCGCGCCTGAAGTTGCCTCGTTGCTGGGAAGGGTTCGGCCGGGGGCCGCTCGGTCGGAAGGGCAAGGACATCAGGTGCTGCTGGGTGGTGGGATAAGGGCGGACTATTCCCCCCGGCGGCTTGGATACAAGCAAGAATGGCGTCCCTCGGGCTTTCGCCTCAGCCCTTCAGCCCGGCCAGCGCCTCCAGCACCTGGCGCCCATGGGCGGCGGCGTCGACCTTGGCGATCACCGCCCGCAGCTTGCCCTTGTCGTCGAGCACATAGGCCGCCCGGGCCGGTCCCGTGTACTTTCTGCCATACATGGACTTCTCCACCATCGCGTCGACCGCCTTCGAGAAAAGGTCCTCGGGGTCCGAGACCAGCGTGTAGCGGTAGCCGTGCTTGGCCGCGTACTTCGCATGCGAGGCGCAGCCATCCCTCGAGACGCCGACCAGGCGGTGGCCCGCCTTGAGGACGGCCTTTTCCGCCTTGCCCAGCTCGGCGGATTGCCGGTCGCAGGCCGAGGTGTTGTTGCGCATCCAGACCGAGACCACGGTCGGTCCCTCGATCAGGTCGGCGAAGGCGGCGCGCACCTGCCGGCCGCCGACCAGCGCGTCGACCTCGAAGTCCAGGTTGGGTTTCTTTCCAGGGGAGAGCATGGCTGGCGTGGGGGTGGGCGAGGAGGTGAGGGATGGCGGTCGCGGGGCAGGGTAGGGATTGGGGGAAGCCGACTTTTGGCAAATCGACGGCTTCCACCTCCCTGCCTCCGCCTCCTCCGCCCCATTTTGCCCCTTTTTCCCTTTACATCGAGGGGTAGGCTCCCTTTCGTCCGACCCTTCCGTCATGCAAAAGACCCGCAAGTCCATCGCGAAGCGCTTCAAGGTCACCGGGACCGGCAAGGTCATGCGCCGCTCGCCCAACACCCGCCACCTTCTCTCCGCCAAGTCCCGCAAGCAGCGCCGCCGGGCCAACAAGGCCAAGCGCGTCGACTCCGGGCTGGAGAAGAAGATGAAGATCTCGATGCCGTTCGCCTGAGGCGACCGGTCCCACTCTCGGCCAGGCGGGTGACAACCCCAGGCGACCCGCCGGCCAAACCCAAACCAACCCAAACCCAAGACCAACATGCCTCGCGTCACCAACGCACCCTACACCAAGGCCCGCCGCAAGCGGACGCTGAAGAAAGCCAAGGGCTACTTCGGCAGCAAATCGCGCCTCTACCTCCACGCCATGGAGGCGGTCATGCGCGCCCAGAAGTTCGCCTATCGCGACCGCCGCGAGAAGAAGACCGACTTCCGGCAGCTCTGGATCGTCCGCCTCAACGCGGCCTGCCGCCCCCTCGGCATCTCCTACAGCCGGCTCATCGCCGGGCTGAAGAAGGCCAACATCGTCCTCGACCGCAAGAACCTCAGCGAGCTCGCCATCCACGACGCGCCCGCCTTCGAGGCGATTGTGGCGAAGGCGAAGGCCGCCCTGGCCTGAGGCCCGTAGGCTCCGCGCCGCGCGGCGAGGCCCCGCCCCCGGGCGGGTCGCCTCCCCGTGCTTTCGCTTGCCGCCCCCGCCGCCGACTCGCTTGATGGCCACCATGCAGGAGCAGCTCGACCGCGCCCTCGCCGAGGCCGAACAGGCCGCGGCCTCCGTCCGCACCCGCGCCGAGCTCGAGGCGCTCAAGGCCCGGCTGGTCGGCCCCAACGGGAGCCTCACCGCCGTCTCCAAGTCCATGGGCGCCCTGCCCAAGGAGGAGCGCCCTGAGGCCGGCAAGCGGGTCAACGCCGCCAAGCAGCGCGCCGAGGCCCTGCTCGCCACGCTCCTCGCCCGCGTGGAGGAGGCCGAGCTCGCGGCCGCCCTCGGGCCCGCGCCCGATCCCACCCTGCCCAGCCCCGACGCGCCGGCCGGGACGCTCCACCCCCTCACGCGCACCCGCGAGCGCGTCCTCGCCACCTTCCGCAAGCTCGGCTTCGTCGTCGCCGAGGGTCCCGAGGTCGAGACCGAGTGGCACTGCTTCGACGCGCTCAACACGCCGGCCGACCACCCGGCCCGCGACATGCAGGACACGCTCTACCTGCCCGCCGCCTTCCGCTCGGCCGACGCCCCGCGCCAGGGCGACGAGGCCCTGCTCCTGCGCACCCACACCTCGAGCGTGCAGGTCCGCACGATGCTCTCCCGCAAGCCCCCCCTGCGCATCGTCGCGCCGGGCCGATGCTTCCGCCGCGACGCGGTCGACGCCACCCACTCCGCCAACTTCCACCAGGTCGAGGGCCTCTGGGTCGACCGCTCGGTGACCCTGGCCGACCTGCGCGGCGTGCTCGACTTCTTCGTCCGCGAGACCTTCGGCCCCGAGGCCGAGACCCGGCTCCGCCCGTCCTTCTTCCCCTTCACCGAGCCGAGCTTCGAGATGGACATCCGCTCGCCCGATCTCGGCCGCCTCTCCGGGCGCTGGCTCGAGGTGCTCGGCTGCGGGCTGGTCGACCCCAAGGTCCTCGCCGCCTGCGAGCTCGACCCGCAGGAGTGGTCCGGCCTCGCCTTCGGCCTGGGCCTCGAGCGCATCACCATGCTCGTCCACGGCATCGACGACATCCGCCACCTCTACGCCAACGACCTCCGCTTCCTGCGGCAGCTGTCCTGAACCATGCGCGTCTCCCTCCAGTCCCTCGCGCGCCATGTCGACCTCGGCGACACCCCCGTCGCCCGCCTCGAGGAGCTCCTTCCCATGCTCGGCCTCGAGGTGGAGTCCGTCTCCTCCTTCGGCCTTGCGCCCATCCCCCGCGTGGTGGTCGGCGAGATCGTCGCCTTCGAGAAGCATCCCAAGGCCGACCGGCTGAGCGTCTGCCGGGTCGACGTGGGCGACGGCGAGCCGCGCCAGATCGTCTGCGGCGCCAAGAACTTCAAGGCCGGCGACCGCGTCCCGGTGGCCCTGCCCGGCGCCGTCCTGCCCGGCAACCTCGAGATCAAGGTCGGCCGCCTCCGCGATGTCGAGTCGCAGGGCATGCTCTGCTCCGCCGAGGAGCTCGGACTCCCCGCCGGCGAGGACGGCCTGCTCATCCTCACCCCGCGCCAGCCCGCCCTCGGCGCGCCGCTCCACTCGCTCTTCCCCTCGCCCGACACCGTCCTGGAGATCGCCGTCACCGCCAACCGCGGCGACTGTCTCGGGCTGCGCGGCGTCGCCCGCGAGCTCGCCGCCGCCCTCGGCCTGCCCCTCAAGCCCCTTGCGCCCGCCGCGCCCGCCGGCGCCTCCGCCCAGCCCTCGCCCGGCGACCCCTTCGGATTCGTCCGCGTCGCCTCGCCCACCTGCGCCCTCTACACGCTCCGCGGCTTCCGCGGCGCCAAGGTCGGCCCCTCGCCCGAGTGGATGCGCCGCGACCTCGAGGCCGCGGGCCTTCGCCCGGTCAACAACGTGGTCGACATCACCAACTGGGTGATGGTCCAGACCGGCCAGCCCCTCCACGCCTTCGACGCGGCCAAGGTCTCGGGCGGCGTCGAGGTGCGACCCGCGCGCGACGGCGAGCGCCTCGCCCTGCTCGACGGCCGCGAGGTCGCCCTCGACGGCTCGGTCTGCGTCATCGCCGACGCCACCCGGCCCCTCGTCGTGGCCGGCGTCATGGGCGGGGCCGACAGCGGCGTCACCTCCGGCACCACCGACCTGCTCCTCGAGTCGGCCTGGTTCGTCCCGGGCGATGTCCGCCGCGCCGCCCGCCGCCTCGGCGTCTCGACCGACTCCTCCCTCCGCTTCGCCCGCGACGTCGACCCCGCCGGGGTTGAGCTCGCCGCCCGCCTCGCCGCCGACCTCCTCGCCGAGCTCGCCGGGGCCCGGACGACCGGCCCCGCGGTCGCCGTCGGCCTGCCGCCCCGCGGCGAGCGCCGCATCCACCTTCCCTCCGGCTTCGTCGCCGCCAAGCTCGGCTCCCCGGCTCCCGACGCCGTCGTGGCCGAGGTCCTCCGCCGCATCGGCTTCGCCGTCGCCCCCGCCGAGGGCGGCCTCGCCGTGACCGTCCCTTCCTTCCGCTCGGACGTCGAGCGCCCCATCGACCTCGTCGAGGAGTTTGTCCGCATCCACGGCACCGGCCAGGTTCCCGTCGGCCGCCCCGTCGCCCCCACGCCCAACGAGCCGGAGGCGCCCGCCGCGGCCTTCGTGCGCGAGGCCGCCCTACGTCTCGCCGGTTCCGGCCACGCCGAGTGCTGCCATTACAGCCTGCGCGACCGGGCCGAGCTCGTCCGCACCCTCGGCGAGCCCGCGGCCGACACCCTCGCCCTCGGCAACCCCCTGACCGCCGACCAGACACACCTGCGCGCCTCGCTCCTGCCCGGCCTCGCCCTCGCGCTCCAGCTCAACCTCTCCGTCCACGCCGAGCCTTCCCGCCTGTTCGAGACGGGCACCGTCTTCCGTCCCGGCGCCGACGGCCAGGTCAGGGAATACCTCGCCGTCGCCGCCGCCGCCCTCGCCGAGCCCGCGCGCCGCTCCTGGCTGGCGCGCCCCGCTCCCGACCTCTTCTCCGCCAAGCGGCTGGTGACCGACCTCGCCCTCGCCGCCGGCATCGCCGCCTCCCGTCTCACCTGGGTTCCGGCCGCCTCGGGCCTCTGGCAGGCCGGCCACGCCGCCGAGCTCGCCGACCGCGGTCGCGCCGCCCTCGGCGGGTGCGGCCTGCTCGACCTTCGCTGGACCCGCGGGCTGGACATCCGCGGCTCGGTTGTCGCCGCCGAGATCCTGCTCCCCCGCGCCGCCCTCGCCGCCCGCAAGCCCGCCCGGCTCGAGCCCTTCAGCAACCAGCCCCCGGTGGCGCGCGACATCGCCCTCGTCGTGCCCATCGCGGTCGGCGCCGGCGAGGTCCTCGAGCGCCTGCGCCAAGCCGCCGCCAAGGCCGCGGGCAAGGAGATCGCGGTGGAGTCCGTCACCTGCTTCGACGTCTTCGCCGGCGACGGTCTGCCCGAGGGCGCCCGCTCCCTCGCCTTCGAGATCACCCTCCGGCACGCCGCCCGCACCCTCGCCGAGGCCGAGGTCGCCGGCGTGCTCGACCAAGTCGCCACGGCCGCCGGCAAGTCCGGCTGGACCGTCCGTCGCTGAAGGATGCCCAAGGGTCTCGACATCGACCACATCGCGCGGCTCGCCCGGCTCAGCCTCTCCCCCGAGGAGCGCGAGCGCTACGCCGCCCAGCTCGGGCAGGTCCTCGGCCACTTCGCCGCGCTCGCCGCGATGGGTCCCGGCCCCGCCGATGCCGGCCTGCGCGCCCCCGTGCCCGACGCCTCGCTGCGCGCCGACCAGCCGGGGCAGCCCCTGTCGCCCGCCGAGTTCCTGCGCACCGCCCCCGCGGCGCGCGACGGCCAGGTCGCCGTGCCCCGCGTCGTCGACGACGCCTCCTGAGCCATGGCCGAGCCGCTCCACACCCTCGGGGCCGCCGAGCTCGGCCGCAGGCTCGCCTCCCGCGACCTCACCTCGCGCCACCTCGCCGAGGCCCTCCTCGCCCGCGCCGCCTCCCGGCGCGAGCTCGGCGCCTTCAACTCCCTGGATGCCGACGACCTCCTCCGCCAGGCCGACGCCGCCGACGCGCGCCGCGCCAAGGGCGAATCCCTCGGGCCCCTCGACGGCATCCCCGTCGCCATCAAGGACAACATCGCCGTCCGCGGGCAGCCCCTCACCTGCTCGAGCCGCATGCTGGCCGGCTTCGTCTCGCCCTACGATAGCGCCGTCGCCGAGCGGCTCCGCGCCGCGGGCGCCCTCCTCATGGGGCGCCTCAACATGGACGAGTTCGCCATGGGCTCCTCGACCGAGACCTCGGCCACCGGCCTGGCGCGCAACCCCTGGGATCCCGGGCGCACCCCGGGCGGTTCCTCGGGCGGCAGCGCCGCCTGCCTCGCCTCCGGCCAGGCCCCGCTGGCGCTCGGTTCCGACACCGGGGGCTCCATCCGCCAGCCCGCCTCCCATTGCGGCCTGGTCGGACTCAAGCCCACCTATGGCCTGGTCTCACGCCACGGCCTCGTCGCCTTCGCCTCGTCCCTCGACCAAATCGGCCCGATGGCGCGCTCCGTCGAGGACTGCGAGCTGCTGCTCGCCGCCCTCGCCGGACCCGACGCGCGCGACATGACCTGCCTTGCGGCCGACGCCCGCGCGCCGCGCGCCCTTCCGGAGGGGCGCAAGCCCCGACTCGGCGTGCCCCGCGCCCTGCTCGAGGGCGTCGCCCCCGGCGTCCGCAAGGCCTTCGACGCCGCCCTCGAGGTCTACCGCGCCGAGGGGTGCGAGCTGGTCGACGTCGACCTGCCCTCCGCCGCCCTCGCCGTGCCCGCCTACTACGTCGTGGCCACCGCCGAGGCCTCGTCCAACCTCGCCCGCTACGACGGCATCCGCTACGGCCACCGCGCCGCGTGCGACGGCGACATCGTCGCCCTCATGTCCCAGTCCCGCGCCGAGGGCTTCGGCGCCGAGGTCAAGCGGCGCATCCTCCTCGGCACCTTCGTCCTCAGCGCCGGGTTCGCCGACGCCTATTACGGCAAGGCCCTCGCCGCCCGCGCCCGCATCCGCGACGAGTACCTCGGCGCCCTCGGGCGCGTCGACGCGCTCGCCACCCCCACCGTGCCCAGCTCCGCCTTCCGCCTCGGCGAGAAGGCCGCCGACCCCCTCCAGATGTACCTGGAGGACCTCTTCACCATCCCCGCCAACCTCGCGGGCCTGCCCGCCCTTTCCGTTCCCTCCGGACTCGACGGCTCCCTGCCCGTCGGCCTCCACCTCGTGGGTCCCCCGCTCGGCGAGGGTCTCCTCCTCGGCCTCGCCCGCCGCCTCGAGCGCGCCACGGGCCTCGCCCACCGCGTCGCCCAGCCATGAGCAACCTGCACGAGGGCTGGGAGGTCGTCATCGGTCTCGAGGTGCACGTCCAGCTGCGCACCGCGGCCAAGGTGTTCTCCCCCGCGCCCTGGGGCTTCGGCGCCGAGCCCAACTCCCACATCGACCCCGTCTCGCTCGGCCTCCCGGGCAGCCTTCCCGTGGTCAACCTCGCCGCGCTCGAGCAGGCCATCCGCCTCGGCCTGGCGGTCGACGCCGAGATTCCCGAGGTCTGCGCCTGGGACCGGAAAAACTACTTCTATCCCGACAATCCCAAGAACTACCAGCTGACCCAGATGGCCCGGCCCGTGGTGGTCGGCGGCTCGGTCGAGATCGAGCTGCCCGGCCCCTCGCGCAACGTCATGGGCGAGCACCGCCGGGTCCGGCTGCACCACGCCCACCTCGAGGAGGACGTCGGCAAGCTCAGCCACGCCGCGGGCGGCTCGCTCGTCGACTACAACCGCGCCGGCGTGCCGCTGCTCGAGATCGTCACCGAGCCCGACCTGCGCTCGGCCGCCGAGGCCGAGGCCTTCCTCCGCGCCCTCCACGCCCTCGTCACGCAGGCGGGGATCTCCGACGCCGACATGGAGAAGGGCCAGCTGCGCTGCGACGCCAACGTCTCCCTCCGCCGC
Organism: Opitutia bacterium; assembly: GCA_046315175.1. Classification (GTDB taxonomy): domain Bacteria; phylum Verrucomicrobiota; class Verrucomicrobiia; order Opitutales; family UBA953; genus UBA8828. Next base: position 22,789 of record JBKDBK010000045.1, read on the forward strand.
CCCGGCGCCCCCCTCGGCACCCGCACCGAGACCAAGAACCTCAACTCCATCTCCGGCGTCCGCGCCGCCATCGAGGCCGAGGTTGTCCGCCAGGCCCGCGAGCTCGAGGCCGGCCGCCCCATCGTCCAGGAGACGCGCGGCTGGAACGCCGAGGTCGGCCGCGGCTATGTCCTGCGCGACAAGGAGGACGCCCAGGATTACCGCTATTTCCCCGATCCCGACATCCCCCCGGTCGCCATCGACCGCGCCCGCGTCGAGCGGCTCCGCGCCGGCCTGCCCGAGCGGCCCTTCGACCGCCAGCGCCGCTACCTCGCCGACCTCGCCCTGCCTTACACCGCGGCCAGCGTGCTCGTCGCCGACCTCGCCCTCGCCCTCTGGTTCGAGGAGGCCGTCGCCGCCCACCCCGCCAACCCGGTCGGCATCGCCAACCTTGTCGCCAACGACCTCCTCCGCGAGCTCGCCGCCGCGGGCCAGCCTGCCGAGGTCGGCGGCGCCCCCGCCGCGCCGGCCGGCCTCGCCGACTGCAAGGTGCGCCCCGCCGCCCTCGCCGAGCTCGTCCGGCTGACCGACGCCGGCACGATCTCCAAGCAGCAGGCCCGCGAGGTGCTCGCGGAGATGTTCCTCTCCGGCCAGGCGCCCGCCGCCATCGTCGCGGCGCGCGGCCTCGCCCAGAACAGCGACGCCGGCGAGCTTGAGAAGGTCGTGCGCGAGGTCGTCGCCGACCCCGCCTTCGCCAAGTCGCTCGCCGAGTTCCGCGCCGGCAACGCCAAGGCGATCAACGCGCTCAAGGGCCCCATCATGAAGCGCACCCAGGGCAAGGCCAACCCGGCGCTGGTCGACGAGATCCTGCGCCGCGTCCTCGCATGACGGGACCCCGCGAGCCCTCTCCCTGGGAAGCCAGCCGCCGCGCCGCCGGCGACGTGGCCCTGCCCGCCAGCCTCGTCCTGCTCGCCGCGCTCGCCCTCGTCATCGCCTATTACCACCTGCCCGCCGTCGGCCTGGCGCTCGACCGCCTCGGCGCCATCAGCCGCTCGGGCGGGCTCGCCTTCGCCGCCGGCCTGACCGCCCTCACCGCCGGGCTCATCCCGTGGCTTCTCCGCATGGCCATGCCCTCCCTCCGGCCCGCGCACCCCTGGAAGGACCTCCTGCACAGCCTGGTCTGGTGGGCCCTGATGGGAATCGTGGTGAGCAGCTTCTACCGTCTGCTCACCGCCGCCTTTGGCGACCAGCCAAGCCTGGGCGTCGTGGCGGTCAAGGTGCTGTTCGACAGCACCCTCTTCACGATGCTCGTCGGCTCCCCGGGCAACGCCCTTTCCCACCTCTGGAAGGATCTCGGCTGGGACCTGGCCGAGCTGCGCCGGCATCTCCGGCCCGGCTGGTATAGGCGCATCGTGGTCCCCAACCTCCTGCCCAACTGGGTGGTTTGGATCCCCGGCGCCGCCATCTTCTACAGCCTGCCGCTCGACCTCCAGCTGCCCGTGGCCAACGGCATCGGCTGCTGCTGGGCCCTGCTTTGCGTGCGCATCGCCGCCCATTCCTCGGGCGCCGACCCGGTTTCGGGCTCCTCCCATCCCTCGGCTTGAATCCCGGCCCGCCGCGGGCGAGGATGTCCCTCCGTGCCCGACCTTCTCGGCGAGACGACGCCCGGCGCCGCCGAGGTGGTGCCCCTTGACGGGGGCTCGCGCGCCTACACCTACGCCGTCCCCCGCTCGCTCCTGGGCACCCTCCGCGTCGGCCACCTTGTCCGCGTCCCCCTCGGCAACCGCGTCCGCCTCGGCGTCGTCTGGCGCTGCCCCGCCGACCCCCCGGAGGGCACGAAGCTCCGGCCCATCGCCAGCCTCGAGCACGAGCAGCCCGTCCTGACGCCCGATGTCTGCCGCCTGGCCGAGTGGATGGCCGAGTACTACGGCTGCAGCTTCAACTCCGTCCTCGAGACCGTCCTGCCCTCGGCGGTTCGCACCGGCGTGCGCCCGGTGCTTCGGCGGATGCTAACCCTGGCGCGGAGGCCCTCCGACGAGGATCTGGCGGCCCTTCGCCGCCGCGCGCCGAAGCAGGCCCTGCTTGTCGATTTCCTCGCCGCCCAGCCCGGACCCGTCGAGCGCAACAAGGCCGCCGAGGGCCTCGGCATCGGCCAGTCGGCCGTCGACGGCCTCCTCGCCAAGGGCATCGCCGCCGAGGAGGCCAAGGTCATCCTGCGCACCGCCTACGACGACCCCTTCGCCGAGGCCGAGTCCGTCCCCTCCGCCGGCCCGCCCCTCAACCCCGACCAGGCCGCCGCCGTCGCCTCGGTCGCCGCCAGCCTCGACCGGCGCGAGTTCCGCGCGCATCTCCTCTTCGGCGTGACCGGCTCCGGGAAGACCGAGGTTTACATCAACCTCATCCGCAAGGTGGTCGCCGAGGGCGGCTCGGCCCTCTTCCTCGTGCCCGAGGTCGCGCTCACGCCCCAGACCGTCGGCCGGCTGCGCTCGCGACTCGCCGACCTCGGCGCGCAGGTCGTCGTCTGGCACAGCCACCTCTCCGCCGGCGAGCGCTTCGACGCCTGGATGGCCATGGCCCTCGGCCAGGCCCGCGTCGTGGTCGGCGCCCGCTCCGCCGTCTTCGCGCCCCTGCCGGACCTGCGCCTGGTGGTCGTCGACGAGGAGCACGAGCCCTCGTTCAAGCAGTCCGAGACGCCGCTCTACCACGGTCGCGATGTCGCCGTGATGCGCGCCAAGATCCTCGGCGCCGCCTGCGTGCTCGGGTCCGCCACGCCCTCGCTCGAGACCTGGGCCAACGCCCAGGCCGGGCGCTATGCCCTCGACCGCCTGCCCAGCCGGGTCGACGACCGCTCGCTCCCCGCCTTCCGCATCGTGGACATGCGCCGCGAGGCCCTCCACGCCAAGGGCGTCCCCCTTCTCTCGCGCGAGCTGGTCGACGGCCTCCGCGACCGCCTGGCCAAGGGTGAGCAGGCCATCCTCTTCCTCAACCGCCGCGGGCACTCCCGCGCCCTTGTCTGCCCCTCCTGCGGCGTCTCCGCGCCCTGCCCGCACTGCAGCGTGCCCCTGACCCTCCACCGCACCGACCAAACCGTCCGCTGCCACCTCTGCGACCATCGCGCCCCCGCCCCCCAGGTCTGCCCCGCCTGCCGCTCGCCCGAGATCCGGTGGAAGGGCCATGGCACGCAGCGCGCGGAGGAGGTTGTCGCCCAGCTCTTCCCGCGGGCGCGGATGGCGCGGATCGACGCCGACACCATGTCGCGCAAGCACCTCTTCCGCCAGGTGCTCTCCGATTTCCGGGCCGGCCGGCTCGACCTTCTCCTCGGCACCCAGATGATCGCCAAGGGCCTCGACTTCCCGCGCGTCACCCTCGTCGGCATCCTCGACGCCGACCTCTCCCTCCAGATGCCGGATTTCCGGGCCGCCGAGCGCACCTTCCAGCTCCTCACCCAGGTGGCCGGCCGGGCAGGGCGGGGCACCCTCGAGGGCGCCGTGGTTGTCCAGACCTTCCAGCCCGCCTCCGACCCGATGCAGTTCGCCAAGCGCTGCGACTTCGAGGGCTTCGCCGCCGCCGAGATCGAGCGCCGGAAGGAGTTCGGCTACCCGCCCGGTCGGCACCTCATCCGGCACCTCTTCCGCGGGCGCGACCCCGAGAAGGTCGCCTTCATCGCCGAGCGCTGGGTGCGCGAGGTCGAGCGCGAGCTGCCCGGCGCCGCCGAGATTCGCGGCCCGACCGACTGCCCCATCGCCCGCATCCAGGAGCTCCACCGCCAGCACATCTGGTACCTCGTGCCGGCCGTGGCGCCCTTCCTCCGCAAGCTCGCCCCCCTGCGCGAGCGCCTGCTGCGCGACGACTCGGTGGCCGACATCCTGGATGTCGATGCCCTGGATTGCGGTTGAGGATCCTCTCAACAGTGGCGGAGGGAGCGGAGGGGGCGGAGGAGGCGAAGGAAGCGAAGGAAGCGTAGGAGGCGTAGGAGGCGGAGGATAGGAAGGGGGCGGAGGAGGCGAGGGATGCTGGGATGCCGGTGACCGGTGGCAGAACCCTTTGGTTTGCCTCCTTGAGCGCCTCCGGTGCCCTTGATATGGAGACGATCGGAGCGAGTTCACGCACGAGTCACCATCAGCCTCCGCTCTCTCCAGTGCCCCCTAGGCAACCTCACCCCACCCGCTCCCTTCTGATACCGCTAACACCGCTAACACCGCTAGCACCGCTAACCCGCTAGTTAGCTAACGAGCGAGCGAGCCATCGAGCTATTGTGCCCCCGAGCCGCTGTGCAACCCTTCCTCCCGCAGGGAGGCATGCCGCCATGCCCCCGGCCTCCCGCAGGGAGGCCCTTACAACCACTTCTTGCGGCGGAACCAGAGCAGCATGCCCAGCGTGAAGGCGCCCATGCCGCCCAGCACCCAGAAGTAGCCGTTGGCGGTGCGGAGCTCGGGCATGTTGTCGAAGTTCATCCCGTAGATGCCCACCACGAAGGTGAGGGGGATGAAGATGGACGACATCACGGTGAGGACGCGGACAATCTCGCTCGTCTTCCGCTCCTGCAGCGTGTGGTGGTATTCCTGCAGCTCCTGGAGGATGGTGCGGGCGTGCTCGATGCGGTCGCCGGCCCGGATGGCGTGGTCGTAGAGGTCGCGGAAGAACATGTCCATGGTCGGCGGCAGCAGGCCGTGCTCGTAGTGCTCGAGCACGCTGACCATGTCCTTGAGGGGGAGGGCGAGGCGGCTCAGGCGCATGATGACGCGCTTGAGCCGGTAGACCTCGTCGAGGTTGAGCCCGCGTCCCTCGCCCAGGGCCTCCTCCTCGAGGTCGATCAGGGCGTCCTCGATCTCCTCGGTCTGGACAAGGAGGCGGTCGACCAGCGTGTCGAGCAGGGCGTAGAGCAGGTAGCCCGGGCCCCACTTGCGGATGCCGCCCTTGTTCTCGGCGATGCGGCGCTCGACCGCGCCGAAGACGGGGTCGTCGGTCTCGTGGAACGAGAGAAGGAAGCCCGGCCCGGCCACGAGCGAGATCTGCTGCCCGCGCGGGGTGTCCTCGGTCACGCCGACCCGCACCGCGCGGGCGATGGCGAGCACTTGGTCGCCGTACTGCTCGAACTTGGGGCGGGAGGCGGCGGTCAGCACGTCCTCCTGGGCGAGCATCGGGACGTCGAAGAAGGCGCCGACCACGTGCACCACCTGGGGGTCGGTGATGCCCAGGACCTGGATCCAGACCAGGCCGGGCTGCCCCACCAGCTTGCCCACGGAGTCGAGATCGGTGAACTCGGTCGTGCGCACCGAGGACTCATCGTAGCAGATGGCCCGGAAGCGGGTCGGCCCCTGGCTCTCGAAGGGCGAGGCGGCGGGCAGCTGGCCGGGGGCCCGGCCGATCTCGCTCTCCTCGAACGCCGCCTCCCCGGGCAGGGGTTTTTGGTCGCCGCGAAGCCCGAGCCTCGCGCGCAACTGGGCCAGCCGCTCCTCCATGAACTTGCGGGAGCGAAGCGTCGCCTCCTGGCGCTGCTGGGAGCGTTCCATCCCTCAGGATAGCCCGCGGGGAAGGGGGGTGTCAACCGCCGGGCTTTTGCGCGCCGGGCTTGGCGACCCCGGGCGGGCTCGCCGGCCGCGGCGCCTGCCGAGGGTCCTGTCCCAGCGCCGGCTGCGTCAGGATGGCGGCGCGGGCGGGGTTGATGAGGCCTCCGCGGGTGGGCGGGGTCACGACCACCGAGCCGTCGGCCTGCGTGCGGATGCGGGTGCCGTCCGATCCCTGCCAGCTGCCGTCGGCCAGGCGGCGGAGCGTGACGCCGTCGGACGTCCGCATCGAGCCGTCGGCCAGGTTTCGGACGCTCTGCCCATCGGAAAACCGCACCGAGCCGTCGGCCATCCGGCGGGCGGTCGACCCCTCGGAGGAGCGGACGGAGCCATCGGCGCCGCGCCGGAGCACCTCGCCGTCGGACCCCCGCAGGGAGCCGTCGGCGGACTTCCGGAAGGTGGTGGGCCGGCTGGGGTGAGCGTCCTTCTCCGGCTCGCGCGGGGCCGCCGGGGCGGCCGCGGCGGCGGCAAGGAGCAGGCAGGGCAGGAGGCGGGTCATCGCTCCTCCGACCGCGCGCGGGCCTTGCCGTTCCGTCGGCCGTCCTTGCCGATGCCGTGGGGGTCGATCTTGCCCTGGCGCACCTTCTGGAAGAGGTTGTTCGAGTTGGTCACCCCGAGGCAGAAGAAGGCCGCGGCCAGGTCCTCCACCCGGTTGGCCGGGATCAGGCCGGCGTTGTGCAGCCAGGTGGCGAGGCTCTGGTGGAAGCTGCCCGGGGAGATCTCCAGCTTCTCCCCGCCGTAGCGGAGCCAGAACTCGGCCCGGCGGTCGAGGCGGCAGTTGCAGCGGCGGCGGTGGATGGTGCGGATCTCCTCGATGAAGGGGCAGGCGGCGGCCTTGGCGGGGCGGGGCTTGGGCATGGGCTCGGGATGGAATCAATCCTAGCGCATAATTTCTTCAACAGAATAAATATAAATATCTGCTTTAACATATTATTATAAATTATGCCTTCGTCATACGCGACGCTGTCCGCCGCCGGGATCGGCTCGGCTTGTCCGGTGGTGGTCGCGACAGGACTCGAACCTGTGACATCCACAATGTGAATGTGGCGCTCTAACCAACTGAGCTACGCGACCGGCTCACCGGAGCGTCGAGGGAAGCGGGCCGCGCCCCCGGGGGCAAGGAAAAGCCGTCAGTCCCCGCCGCCGCCCGCGCCCCGGGCCTCGCTCTCCCCGGCCTCGTAGCGGGCGATCCAGGCCCGGGACCACGGGGTGAAGTCGCCCGCCTCGAGATGGGCCCGCGCCTGGGCCATCAGGTCCTGGAAGAAATGGATGTTGTGCAGGCTGAGCAGGGTGCCGCCGAGCGTCTCGCCGGCGTGGTGGAGGTGGCGGAGGTAGGCCCGGGTGAACCGGCGGCAGGCGAGGTTGTCCATGCCCTCGACGAGGGGGCGGTGGTCGTCCCTGAACCGCTGGTTGCCGATGTTGACGGTGCCGTCGGGCGTGAAGGCGCAGCCGTGCCGGGCCAGGCGGGTGGGCATGACGCAGTCGAACATGTCGGCGCCGAGGGCGATCATGCGGAGGAGCTGGGGCGGGGTGCCGACGCCCATCACGTAGCGGGGCTTGTCGGCGGGCAGCCGGGGGGCGGCGATGCCGACCTGGCGGAGCATCTCCTCCTCGGGCTCGCCCACGGAGACGCCGCCGATGGCGTGGCCGGGGAAGCCGAGGGCGCCGAGCTCCTCGGCGCAGCGGACGCGCAGGTCCTCGAAGACGGAGCCCTGGTTGATGGCGAAGAGGTGGCGGCCCGAGGCGAGGAAGCCGGTGTCCTCGGCGAGGCGCAGCATCTGGCGGGCCCAGCTCAGGGTGCGGTTGACGGCGACCTCGCAGGCGGCGCGCTCGCAGGGCCAGGGCGGGCACTCGTCGAGGACCATGGCGATGTCGGACCCCAGCGCGTCCTGGATGTCGAGGCAGTCGCGGACGTCGAGGAAGAGCGGCGAGCCGTCGAGGTGGGACTGGAAGCGGATGCCCTCGTCGGTCACGGTGCGGAGCTTGGCGAGGGAGAAGACCTGGAAGCCGCCGCTGTCGGTCAGGATCGGCCCGTCCCACCCCATGAAGCGGTGCAGGCCGCCCGCGGCCCGGACCACCTCCCGGCCGGGCCGTAGGTTGAGGTGGTAGGTGTTGCCGAGGAGGATCTGGGCGCCGGTCTCCCCGACCTGGTCGGGGGTGAGACCCTTGACCGTGCCCTGGGTGCCCACGGGCATGAAGACCGGGGTCTGGACGGTCCCGTGGTTGGTGCGGAGCTCGCCCCGGCGGGCCGCCGAGGCGGGGTCGGTGGCCCGCAGCCGGAAATCGCTCATCGCCGCTCCGGCAGGAACTCGAGCTCCCGGCCGCGCGGCGCGTCCTCGCGGAGACGGCCGGCCTCCCAGGCCACGTGGCCGTTGACGAGCGTCATCTCCACCGTGGAGCCGAAGACGTGGCCCTCGAAGGGGGACCAGCCGCACTTGTAGAGCAGGCTGTCGCGCGTGACCGCGGTGGGCTTGTTCGGGTCGACCAGCACGAGGTCGGCCCACATGCCCGGCCGGATGAAGCCGCGGTCGACGACGCCGAAGAGCTCGGCCGGGGCGTGGCAGGCGCGCGTGACCAGCGTCTCGAGGCTCAGCACCCCCTGCTTCCAGAGGTCGAGCTGGATGAGCAGGCTGTGCTGGACGAGCGGCAGGCCGGCCGGGGCCTTGAAGTAGGGCTGGGCCTTCTCCTCCGCGGTGTGGGGCGCGTGGTCGGTGGCGATGACGTCGATGCGGCCCTCGGCGACGGCGCGGCGGATGGCGGCGCGGTCGGCCGGCTCCTTGATCGAGGGGTTGCACTTGATGCGGTTGCCCAGGGCGGCGTAGTCGCGGTCGTCGAACCAGAGGTGGTGGACGCAGGCCTCGGCGGTGACGCGCTTGCCCTTGACCGGGCCGGGGGCGAAGAGCGACGCCTCCTCGGCGGTGGTCAGGTGCAGGACGTGGAGCCGGGCGTTGGTCCGCCGGGCTAGGTTGATGGCGAGGAGGGTCGACTTGTAGCACGCCTCGCGCCCGCGGATGCGGGCGTGCTCGGCGGGCGGGACCTCCTCGCCCCAGCGGGCCCGCGCGCCCGCCTCGCCCGCCTTGACCATGGGGTTGTCCTCGCAATGGGTGGCGATGGGGACGGGGGACTTGGCGAAGATGCGCTCGAGGGCGGCGGGGTCCTCGACCAGCAGGTCGCCGGTGGAGGAGCCCATGAAGATCTTCACGCCGCAGACGCGGCGGGTGTCGAGCCGCTGGATCTCCTCGATGTTGTGCGCGCTGGCGCCGAGGAAGAAGGAGAAGTTGGCGGGGGAGACGGCCGCCGCGCGGGCGAACTTCGGCTCGAGGGCGGCCCGCGACACCGCGTTGGGCACGGTGTTGGGCATCTCCATGAAGGAGGTCACCCCGCCCGCCAGCGCCGCGCGCGACTCGGTGGCGATCTCGCCCTTGTGGGTGAGGCCGGGCTCGCGGAAGTGGACCTGGTCGTCGATCAGCCCGGGCAGGAGGAGCTTGCCCCGCGCGTCGACCTCGCGGTCGGCCCCGCCGGTGACCGGCCCGACGTCGGCGATGCGCCCGTCGCGCACAAGGACGTCCGTCACGCGCCGCTTGCCGTCGGTGACCACCTCGGCGTCTCGGAAGATCAGGGATCCCATGCGCCTATCCGAGCCCAACGGCCGGAGGTAGGCAAGCGAGAGCGGACGGTCTCAGAGGACGGTGCCCTCGGGCCGGACGACCCCCTGGGGGTTCATGTCCTGCCCGTTGACGCGGAAATGGAAGACGCCGTTGGCGTCGAACTCGCGCTCATACTCGACGATTTGCTTCTTTTCCTCGGGGTAGAGGCGCTTCTTGAGGTCGACCAGCTCGCGGACAAGCTTGCGGCACTCCTCGGGGGGCGGGGCGACGATTTCCTTCGTCGCGGGGTGCCGGAGGTTCGAGATGACCTTGAAGGCCTCCTCCTCCCCCTCGGGGCCCTTGATGGCCGCGTTCCACATCAGCTGGGAGATGTTGGTGGCGCCGATGATGGCCTGGCGGTTCTCATGCACCGCCTTGGGTCCGACCGGCTTGGCGTCGATCAGGCCCTTGAGCAGGCCCGTCTCCATGGTGTAGCGCTTCCACTTCTCGCCCAGCTCGATGTCGTGCCGGATGCGGAAGCCGGGCTTGTCCTCGCGGGGCAGGGGAGCCTTGGGCACGAAGCCGACGGGCTTGGGGCTGCGGTTGCCGAAGGCGCCGACGGTGCGTTTGCGGGAGCGGGGGGCGGACATGGGGGCGCCTCAAGCAAAGGCAGCCTTTCCTCCGGAGCAAGTAGGATTGATTGTCAGCGGTGGCTTCCCATCCTGCTTGGCGTGGACCTTTCGGCATTCGACATCATCGGCCCCAGCATGGTCGGTCCCTCCAGTTCCCACACCGCCGGAGTGGTCCGCCTTGGCCAGGTCGCCCGGGCGCTTCTCGGAGGCGTCGCGCCCACGCGGGCCGACGTCGGCCTGCACGGTTCGCTGGCGGCAACCGGGGCGGGCCATGCGACCGACCGGGGCATGGCCGCGGGGCTCATGGGCTGGGCTCCGGATGACGAGCGACTCAAGGACGCCCTTGCCGCCGCCGTCTCCGCCGGCCTCGAGCTCGCCTTCTCGGCCGTCGATCTCGGCGAGGCCGCCCACCCCAACAGCGTCCGCCTGTCGCTAAAGGCGGCCGGGGGCGCGGGCGTCTCCCTCCTCGGCGCCTCGGTCGGCGGGGGTTCCATCCTGGTGTCGGAGGTCGACGGCTTCCCCACCCGCATCACCGGGGAGCTGGACACCCTCGTGATCTGGCACCTGGACCAACCCGGATTCCTCGCCAAGGTGACCGGGCTCCTGGCCTGCGCCGAGGCCAACATCGCCTCCATCCAGACTTCCCGCCGCACCCGCGGAGACGAGGCGCTGACCCGCATCGAGGTCGACTCGCCTCCCTTGCCCGAGGTTGTCGCCGTCCTGCGCCTGATACGCGGCGTCGAGCGCGTCGCCCACCTTCCCGCCCTGAGCTGACCATGGAGGCCTCGCTCGACTACGCCAAGGCCGCCCGGATGCTGGAGCTGTGCGGCGAGCACGGCATCGGCCTCGGCGAGCTCGCCCTCCGTCGCGAGGCTCGCGAGCGGGGGGAGGATCCCGGTCGGCTCCGCGAGCGCATGCTCGGGCATTATCGGACGATGCGCGAGAGCATCCGCAAGGGTCTCGCCCTGCGCGGCCTGTCGCCGAGCGGACTGAGCGGGGGCGATGCCGCCCGCCTCGAGGCGTACGCGGCCGGCCCCGACCCGCTGCTCGGCGCCGACTTTGCCCGGCTGATGGCCTACGGCTTCGCCGTCCTGGAGGTCAACGCGCAGTTCGGCCGCATCGTCGCCACGCCCACCGCGGGCTCGGCCGGCATCGTGCCGGCCTGCCTGCTGTTGCTGGAGGAGACCCGGGGTGTGCCCGAGGACCGGCTCGCCGACGCGCTCTTCGCGGCGGCCGCCGTCGGGGTCGTCATCGGTCGCAACGCCTCGTTCTCGGGCGCCCAGGGCGGGTGTCAGGCGGAGGTCGGAAGCGCCTCCTGCATGGCCGCCGCCGCGGTGACGGAGGCGCTCGGCGGCACCCCCGCCCAGGCCTGCGATGCCGGGGCCTTTGCCCTGATGAACACGCTCGGCATGGTTTGCGACCCCATCGGCGGCTACGTCGAGGTGCCCTGCGTCAGCCGCAACGGGATGTTCGCCGTCCATGCCTATCAGGCCGCGGTCCTCGCCCTCGCCGGGGTGAGGTGCGTGGTGCCCCTTGACGATGTCGTCCTGGCCATGCGCGACATCGGCCGGCGCTTGCCGAGGGCCCTCAAGGAGACCGCCCTCGGGGGCTTGGCCGTTACCCCCACCGGCCTGCGTTACCCGCCGCGACCGGTGGTCCCCCCTGGCCCTTCCGCCGTTTAGTCTTTAAGGTCGGCGGCTTGTCCCCATCGTGCAGCGGATTCCCGTGGCCGACTACAGCAAGATCCTCGCCGCCCATCGCCGCAACCAGCTGGCCGAGCCCATCGCCCTCCCCCGCGGCACCCACCGGTTCTTCTCCACCGAGCTCCTGCCCCTTCCGGTCGAGAAGGTCTTCCCCTTCTTCTCCGACGCGCGCAACCTCGAGGCGATCACCCCGCCCGAGCTCCGCTTCCGCATCCTCACCCCCACCCCGATCGAGATGCGCGAGGGCGCGCTGATCGACTACCGCCTCAAGCTGCACGGCCTCGGCTTCCGCTGGCGCACGCGCATCGCCCACTGGGATCCCCCGCACGGCTTCGTCGACGAGCAGCTCAAGGGGCCCTACGCCTTCTGGCACCACACCCACAACTTCTACGACGAGGGCGGCAAGACGCGCATGGACGACGAGGTGCTCTACCGCCTGCCGCTCTGGCCGCTCGGCGAGGTCGCCTATCCCTGGGTCTCGCGCCAGGTCGACCGCATCTTCGCCTACCGTCGCCGGAAGATCCGCCAGCTGCTCGGGCTGGCCTGAGGCTCAGGCCCCGAGCAAGGCCGGGAGCTCGGCGAAGGAGCGGATGAAGGCGTCGGCTCCGGCCCTGACCCTGGGCCGGTCGGCGTAGCGGCCGAAGCCGATGACGCGGTCGGCGTCGCCCCTGACCTCGAGGTCGCTGGCGCCGTCGCCGACCATGACCACCTCGTCCGCGCCCAGCTCGGCGCGCAGTCGCCGGGCGACCGCGTTCTTGCCGCGCGAGCGGCAGGTCGGGGCCGACTCGTCGAAACCGGCGTAGGCGCCGTCGGCTTGGAAGCGCAGCCCGACCGCCTCGACCCTCTCGATGCCGAGGGAGCGGGCGAGGGGCAGGATGGCCTCGGTGAAGCCGCCGCTGACGATCGCGACCCGCCAGCCGGCCGCGCGGATGCGGCGCAGGGCGTCCGCCGCGTCGGGCTCAACCGTTGCGAGATACTTGGCCGCGACGGCGTCGACCTCCGACCGGGTCGGCCGGATGAGGTCGAGGCGCCGGGCGAAGACGGTCTCGAGCGGCGTGCCGCCGTCCATCGCCTCGTTGGTCATCCGCTCCACCTCGGCGAAGACCGAGGGGCCGCGCAGCCGGCCCAGCTCGTCGATGCCCTCCACGGCGGAGAGCGTCGAGTCGCAGTCGATGAGCAGCAGGCGGGCCATCCCAGCCGATGAAGGGCAAGCCCGCCCCGGACGAAAGGCCAAAAGCGGCCGACCTATCGAATCGGGGTTTCCAGCGCTGTCGCGACCCGGGTGACGAAGCTCCGGAGGCGCTCCGGGCAGGCCTGTCTCCAGCCGGCAAGGTGGTCGGCCAGAGAAACGTCGGGCTCCGGCCTCCTCCCTCGGTTGAGGTAGACCATCGCCTCCCATCCCGCGGGCTCGGCCTCGAAGAGGGGCAGGAGGCGGGCGGCGATGACATTGTTGAGCGGGCGGTTGACGGCGTTGGCCCGCATCTCCGCCTCATGCCGCCGCAGCCACGGCCGCAGGTGGGCGTCGGGCGGCAGGTCTCGGGCCGACTCCTCCAGGCGCTGGGCGGCGTAGGCGGCAAGCGAGGGTGCGTAGCCCTTCCAGTTCGGGTAGGGCGGCGCCGAGTCCCATTCCCTCGCCATCGCCCGGAGGGCGAAGAGCGAGGCGGTCTCGCAGAGGGATTCCTCGAGCCACAGGTTGGCGTGGTGGCCGTTGCCCGACAGCTCGCCCGGCGCCCGGGTGTGGCGGGCGAGGACGTGGCCGAACTCGTGCGCGAACTGGAAGGTGAGCTGCGACCAGAGGTTGCCGCGGCTGCTCACGCCAACCCGCGCGCGCCCCTCGGGCGTTCGCTCGTGCAGGGCGATGGGGCCTTCCTTCCGGTGAAAAAGGTCGATGCCCGGCCCGGCCAGGCGCGCCTCGCCGCAATGGCGCCAGATGACGCCCGAGGCCGAGCGGGCGACCGCGAGGACGTCGGCGGGCTGCGCCCCGAAGTCGGAGACCACCCGGATTTCCGGCGCACCCTCCGCCGACGCCGCGGCAAGGACGAGCAAGGTCAGTGCGAGTCGCCGAATCACGCCGCATCTTGCCCCGGCTCGTCCCTCCTGGGAAGGGCCAAAGGATCGTCCCTGCAACGCCCTTGCCCCGCGGATTCGGCTTGGAACCGCCCACCCCAGGACAAGTCATAACTGCGTCATGCTCACCCAAGCTCCTCCGGGCTGGGTCGCGGTCGTCCTGGCCGCCGCCCTGCTCTCCGCCCAGTCCCCTCCGGGGGGTCTCCCCCCCGAGCCTGTTCCCCAGGCTGTCACCGCCAAGATCGACCTCATCCAGGCCTTCCGCGACGGGGGGATGTCGATCTACCTCAACCCCAAGGCCGACGTCATCGACGACCCGAAGGAGGTCTTCAGCGTCACGCCCGACGGCCAGCTGCGCGTCAGCGGCAAGGCCTACGGCGGTCTCACCACCAAGGCCGCCTACAAGGACTACCACCTGGTCTGCGAGTACAAGTGGGGCCCCCGGACCTGGGGCAAGCGCGAGAAGGCCAGCCGCGACAGCGGGGTGCTCGTCCACTGCTTCGGGCCCGATGGCGCCAACGGCGGCGCCTGGTTGGCCAGCCATGAGGCCCAGATCATCGAGGGCGGCACCGGCGACTACCTCGCCCTCACCTCCCGGGCGCCCGACGGAACCCTGCTGCAGGTCTCGGCCATGATGGAGGCCGTGCGGCCCAAGGGGCGTGGCGGCATGGTCTGGGTGCCCGACGCGCCTCGGGTCAAGGTCACCGGCGGCCGGGTCGACTGGCAGTTCCGCGACCCCGCCTGGCGCGACGTGATCGGCTTCCGCGGCAAGGCCGACGTCGAGTCGCCCTACGGCGAGTGGACGCGCCTCGAGGTCATCGCCAAGGGCGATTACCTCGAGTTCCGCGTCAACGGCGTCCTCGTCAACCGCGCCTTCGAGTGCAAGCCCTCCTCGGGCCGCATCCAGCTCCAGACCGAGGCCGCGGAGATGTTCGTGCGCCGCTACGAGCTGCACCCGCTGGGCGGCTTCAAGGAGACCTGGCCGCCCGCCAAGCCGGGCAAGGACGCCGGGGCGCGCCACGCGCCCGAGGGCGTGCCGCCCCATGTGGCGCGTCCCCTCGAGCAGCTCGCCGCCCCGGGCGCGTCCGCCGGGACCGTCCCTCCGTACGTCGCCCCCGAGGGCTTTGAGCTGATCCGCGCCGCCCACGCCGGCATGGTCGCGCACCCGACCCTCGGGTGCGTCGACCCCCGGGGTCGCCTCTTCGTCGGCGATTCCCCGGGCACCACCTGGGGCGCGGCCCAGCACGAGAAGGCCAAGGCCGGCCGCATCGTGATGATGGAGGACCGCGACGCCGACGGCGTCTTCGACCGCAGCACGGTCTTCGCCGACGGGCTGACCGTGCCCAAGGGAGGCTGCTGGCTCGGGGACAGCCTTTACGTCGCCTCGCCCCCGGGCATCTGGAAGCTCACCGACGCCGACGGGGACGGCTTCGCCGAGGGCCGCCGCCTGATGGTCGGCGGCTTCAAGTGGACCGCCAACGGCGCCGACGTCCACGGCCCCTGGGCGCACCCCGACGGCCGTCTCTACTGGACTCACGGCCGCAAGGGGCACGATGTGCGCCAGGCCGACGGCACCCCCGTCCACTCCGGCCTGCACAGCGGGCTCTGGTCGATGAACCCCGACGGCTCCGATGTGCGTTGGCACGCGTTCGCCGCGGCCGACAACCCCACCGGCATCGCGATCACGGAGCAGGGCGACATCCTTGGCACCGTCAACCTCCACTTCGGCGTCCCGCGCTCCGACACCGTCCTGCTCTGGCAGCTCGGCGCCATGTACGAGCGCCCCGACTACGCCCGCCTCAACGCCGGCCTCTTCCGCGCCCACGAGCGCATGCCCCTCCTTCACGACCTCGGCCACCGCGTCCCCTCCGGCTGCGACCTCTGGACGCGCGCCAACGACCTCGCCCCCGCTGGACGCCCCTGGTCCGCCCACCCTTCCGCCCGCCAACTCCTCGTCAGCCTCTACAACTCCAAGCAGATCCTCCGTCTCGAGCTCACCCCCGAGGGCGCCTCCTACCGCGCCACCGAACACCCCTTTCTCACGCTCAAGGCCGACGGCATCCACCTCACCGACGTCATCGAGGCGCCCGACGGCTCCCTGCTCGTCCTCGACACCGGCACCTGGTACCCGCACTGCCCCTCCAGCCTGAAGTCCTCCGGCACCAAGCCCGGCGCCATCTACCGCCTCCGTCCCGCCAAGCCGGGCGCCTTCGCCCACATCGACCGCACCCCCTCGCTCAAGCCGCGGACACCCGGGGCCCTCGCCCAGGCCATCCTCGGCCCCGATGCAGCCGCGTCCCGCCGAGCGCTCGAGGAAGCCGCCTTCCGCCGCCTGGCCGACCCCGCCATCCGCGCCGCCCTCCTCGACCTGCTCGCCCGCCCCCTCGATCCCTACCTGGAGCACGCCGCCCTCCACGCGCAGCACCTCGTGGGCGCGCCCGACATCGCCCTGCTCAAGGCTGGCGATTCCCCTCTCCGCCAAGGCCGCCTCCTGCGCGTCCTCTCCCAGACCAAGGGCGTCCCTTCCGAGCCCCTGCTCGACTTCGCCCTCGCCCATCTCGACTCCCCCGAGCCCTCGCTCGCGCGTCGCGCCACGCTCGCCCTTGAGGTCGACCGAGCCGCCTCCGCCCGTCTCCAACCCTTGCTCAACACCTGGCTGTCCGGCGCGCAACTGACCGCCCCCCGGCTCGCCGCGCTCGCCAATCTCGCCGACCTCCTCGCCTCCGAACCCGTCCTCGAGCCTGTCGTCGCCGTCGCCCTCTCGCATGCCGCCCCCGAGGTCCGCTCGCTCGCCCTCCGCGCCGTCGCCGCCCGATCGAGGGGCGGCTCGCCCGAGGCTTGGCGCGCGCCCCTGCTCAGGCTGCTCGCCGAGTCGCCCTCGCCCCTCGTGATCGACGCCGCCGCCAAGGTGCGCCACCGCTCGCTCGATCCCGCGCTGCGCGCGCTGTCCGAGGACGCGGCCCGGCCCAAGGCCGTCCGCCTCAAGGCGCTCCTCGCGCTCTCCGGATCCGACGCCTCGCGCCTCGAGACCGCCGCCTTCGACCTTCTCCTCGACCTGCTCGGGGATGCCTCCGACGCCTCCCTGCGCCTCGACGCCGTCCGGCGCCTCTCCCAGGCCCGCCTCACCGACGCGCAGCTCGACCGCTTCCTGCCCGTCCTCATCCGCACCGGCCCCCTCGAGCACGCCGAGTTCCTCGAGGTCGTCCGCGAGTACACCCCCGCCCAGGGTCGCCGCATCGCCGCCGCCCTCGCCCAGTCGCCCCAGCTCGGCACGCTTCAGCCCGACCGCGTGAGGGTCGGCTTTGGACGCTGGCCCCGCGACGTCTTCGCCCCCATGGAGAAGGCCTTTGACGCCGCCCAGGCCGCCAACCTCGCCAAGGCCGCCCGCCTCGACGAGCTCGGCCGCAAGTCCGCCCTCGAGGGCCGCGCCGCCGAGGGCGCCAAGGTCTTCGCCTCCGGCAAGGGCGCCTGCATGGCCTGCCACAAGGCGGGCGACCTCGGCCGCGCCGTCGGCCCCGACCTGTCGCGCATCGGCGGCATCCGCACCGAGCGCGAGCTGCTCGAGAGCATCGTCCTTCCGTCCAACACCCTCGCCCGCGACTACGAGACCCTGCTCGTGACCACGTCCGACGGCCAATCCCACCTCGGGCTCGCCAAGGGCCGCGGCCTCGAGGGGCTGACGCTGATGGACGTCGGGGGCGTCACGCGCCTCATCCCCTCCGCCTCCATCGTCTCCGAGACCCAAGTGCCCCAGAGCCTCATGCCCATGGGCCTCGACGCCGCCTTCAGCGAGCAGGAGCTCCTCGACCTCGTCGCCTGGATGCGCTCCCTGCGCTGATCAGCCTTCCGAACCCTTCTCCCAGGGCTGGTCGGCCTTCCAGACCCGGTAGCGCGCCTCATGGCCCTCCGGCACGTAGATGACCACAGGCAGGCGGCTGTTGTAGCGGAAGGGGCCGAAGGGTGGGAACGCCACGAAACTGCGCACCATCGGCTGGCCGGGCGGCACGCCAATCTTGGTGCTGAAGGCGCCGTCCGACACCGGGGCCTCGAGATAGGTGTATCCCCAGCCCTCGACCGTCTTCTCCTCAAGGCGCCCCATCAGGCCGACGCGGTTGACGCCGTCCGTCTCCATCATCCGCCCAGCAACGACCTCCACCCGCCAGTCGTCCTCGTTCGGCTTGGCCTCGAGATGGATGACGACGCGGCGGTACCCCGCCTTGGCCGCTGGGTAGGCCTTTTGCCAATGGCTGCCGTCCGAGGGCCGCGCCTGCTTACCCTCCTTCGGGGCGTCGGCGCCCAGCAGGGCAAAGGCGAGCAGGGGCAGGGCAAGCAGGGTGGGGCGCATGGGAGTGAGCGTAGCCGCCCCTTCCGGCTTGTCCATCGCCCTCACCCGAAGAGGTCGGAATGGGTGCCGGTGCGTTCCAGCCGAATCACTCCCGCTGCCGCGTCGATCTGGTAGATGAGCAGCCAGTCGGGCTCAAGGTGACATTCCCGATGTCCGACCCAGTCTCCCTTCAGGGGATGGTCGCGCAGGCCTCGGGGGAGCGGCTCGCCTTTCGAAAGGAGTTCGAGGACTTGGCGCAACTTTTCCAGGTCCCTGCCTCGCTTGCTCGCCAGCCGGAGGTCCTTTCGGAACGCCGTGCTGTGGAAGACCGCTGTCATCGAATGCCGCAGTCCTTGAGGAGATCGTCGAAGTTCGTGTAGCGCCGCACGCCCTTGCCCTTGGCGGAGTCCCGCAGCGCCCGGCGTGTCGTCGCATTGGGCGTGCGCTCGATGGCAATCTCGAAAGGCAGCGACTTCGATAGCCGCACCTGGTGGTAGAGCAGGCGGATGGCGTCGGACGGCGTGAGGCCGAGCTTGGCGAGCACGGCCTCGGCCTCCGCCTTCAGCTTCGGCTCGATGCGGGCGCGAATGGTCGTGGTTTTAGCCATAGCCTTAATGTAGCCACAATCGTGCCACATGTCAACAGGTCGGGTACTCGACGAGGAGGGTCTCATGTTCATTAGTGTTCGCCGCCCCTTGTCCTTGGTCGAGTCCACCCAGCTGAGGTTGATTGCCCAGGTCAGCGTTATGGAGCAGGCAGGCGGTTAGCGGTGTCAGCGGCGCTAGCGGTGTTAGCGGGCGAGATCTCGCTGCGCTCGCTGCCTCGGGTAAGGAGAATGCTACGCATCCTCCGGGCGAACCCCCTACACCGTACCCCTGACGAGCGACAGCGGTCCGGATAGGCAGGACCAGCCCATCATCCTTACGCTTCCGCGCCCTCGTGCCGCCTCGGCACATCCGTGACGTATCCCGCGCGCTTATCCAAGGCAACGAGCGTAGCGAGTTCTTGCACCGGTCACCTGTCACCGGTCACCCGTATCCACCCATTCCCCTGGCCCCCTATTC
>JBKDBK010000046.1:0-2106 GCA_046315175.1 Opitutia bacterium
TTGTAAGGCCTTTGCTTGGGCCTATAAAAACCAAGCGCTTGCATGGTGCCAGCAAGAGGCGGGTTGGTTAGATAAAGCCGCCGATGACTGCGCCGCAAAAATTAAGGCGCCAAGGTGCTGGGCGGTTATCAACGGCATAAAAGCTGCAACACTTGCGCTTGAGAACCCGCCAAGCGTGACCGCCCACGATATGGGCGCGGGTTATAATTTACAAACAATGCAAAGAAAGGTTTAAGGCTATGGGAAACAATTTTGAACACTTTGCAGCCCATGCGCCGCAGGATATACGGGAGGCCTTAAAGAGCTTTACTGAATATGCAGCGGGCGAGCTTGACGGCTTAGTCGGTGCCGAATGCTTTGGTGAAGCCCAAGTGGGTGAAGTCAACGGGGTGGGTTATGACGGCTTTATCCCTTATCAGCTAGGCGGCTATGTTGCAAGTTTATTTATCCGATTTGATACTGACCCAAGTTACCACCTAACCGAAGGCATGACGCAAGCCGCTGATGATACTTATAAGCAAGCCTATGAAGCTGCCATGGGCGAGTTAGAGCTTCCTACAGATACTGAATGGGGTGCTTTAACTGATGAACAACGCGAAGTGGTGTTTGATACCGAGCAAGAATGGTTTAATGATGGCGCTTTGTTACAGTTTGAATGCTGGCTTGAAGGTGAACCCTATGATGCTGATGCGCCTTTGGGTAATATCATGATGCGCGTAAGTGTGAATTATCGTGATGCACCTTACTTCAGAGATAAATATGCGGAAGATATTTATACTACAGAATTAAGCATTGAGGCCCTAAGGATTGCTGTTAAGCAATGGCCTGATGACTGGCAAGCACGCTTATGGCGTGAGCTGTTAAGCCGTAAGGCGGGGGCTTAGATTATGATTAGCACTTGCCTTATGCTGGTATGCTGCGCTGCAGCAATGGCCTATAGCAAACAATAGAAAGATAGAGAGATGAAAACGACAACAGCAACCATAGCAAGCCATTACCTCAGCGCCATTGTAAACAACGATTACAGCGGCCTTGATAAAGAAGAAACAAGCAAGCTAAATACTTGGCTTGCTATGAATGATTTAAGCTTTTGTGATGCTATAAATTGGGAAGGTGTAGGGTTTGCTACTGATGAGGTAAGCGGCTTAAAGGCTGATTGCATGAAGGTTACGTGGAAACTAGCTTAACCTTACGCCAACCTTACAAGCTATGCATTGAGGCTTTTCAAGCCTCTTTGCTTTAGCTATATTAAGGCAAGGTTAGATTATAAACAAAAGAGAAGGGTAAAGCAATGGCAACACTTACAATCCAGACACAATGCAGCGCAAGCGCTGATTGCTTGTATACGCTCGCAGCGTTTAAGCTGCCGCCACGGCAGGTTATTCGGCAGGGCTTTAGCCAAGTGAAGATAAAGGCAGACAGCGATACGTTGCGCCAGATTATACTTGAAGCTCGCTGCCAAGGTGTTAAGGCTGAGGTGTACCATGCTTAAACTTAACGCTATTTTATGCCTTGCCGCCTTGGCGGCGGGCTGGTATGGTACAGGGTACTTGTTGAGCATTGCGCCTTGCTGCTAGGCTTAACAGATAAAACACCCTTAGCCCCTTAAAGGGGCTTTTATAATTGTTGAGTATTTTGTGGGGTTATTATTAAGGGGCTGATGTTGTTGTTGTATTTAAGCAACCCACAACCATATCTTGTATATGTATTCTATCTTACACACTACATCTAGTGCCTATTGCATACATGCAAATAACTATATCTTGTGTATGCTATTTATTGCATACTAGGAATAGTTGTTGCACGTGAAACGTGTATTTGTTGCATACAAGCAAGTTAGGGCAGTAAGACCCCCCCCCTACCTTGTAGCAATCGCGGCGGGTCTAGGGTATGTGGCGGTGGGTGTGTAACATACACACACTCAAGTAGCGGAAAATAAAGGGATTGGCGGCTTAGGCAGGACTCGAACCTGCAACCTACGGAGTAGAAGTCCGTTGACCTATCCAGTTGGTCGACTAAGCCATAAGCGTTGTAACACACCCTGAGGGTGGTTGTCAAGAGGTATTGCATCTAGGGATGCGGAATAGGGGTAAGGGTGGAGGGTAG
>JBKDBK010000047.1:0-3920 GCA_046315175.1 Opitutia bacterium
CGCACCATGCCCTCGATGACCCTGCCCTGCTCGAGGATCTCCCGGGCGACCGGGTTGAGCTCGGCCTCGCGCGCGAGCTCGGCGGACTTCTCCACCGCCTGCTCGAGGGTGATGTTGATGTCGTCGGGGACGAGCTTGGCCAGGCGGTTGGTCTCAGGGACGTCGAGGCCGCGGATGCGGGCGAGGTCGCGCACGACCATCTTGGCGCCGAAGGTGCCGAAGGTGATGATGTTGGCGACGCGGTCGGCGCCGTACTTGCGCCGGACGTAATCGACGACCTCGTCGCGGCGGCGCATGCAGAAGTCGATGTCGAAGTCGGGCGCGGAGACGCGCTCGGGGTTGAGGAAGCGCTCGAAGAGCAGGCCGAAGCGGATGGGGTCGAGGTCGGTGATGCGCAGGCAGTAGGCGACGAGCGAGCCGGCGCCCGAGCCGCGGCCCGGCCCGACGGGGATGCCCTGGCGGCGGGCCCAGTCGATGAAGTCCCAGACAATGAGGAAATAGTCGACGAAGCCGGTGCCGGCGATGACGCCGAGCTCGAACTCGACGCGGCGGATGAGCTCGGCGGGGCTGACCTTGCCGGGTCCGGGGACGGCCTCGTCGGCGCGGGCCGCGGGGCTGTCGAAGTCGACCCCGTAGCGCTCGGCCAGCCCGCGGCGGACCTCGGCGATGAGCTTGGAGCCGGCGACGGCCATACCGGCTCGTTTCTCGGCGGGGATGGAGAAGTCGGCCGGCTTGCCTGCGGCGGCGGCGAGGCGGTTCTTGAGCGCCTCGTAGCCGTCGAGGATGGGGCCGAGGCGGGGCTCGGCGCGGGGCTTGGCCGAGACCTCGATGGGGTAGACGGGGTAGAAGCTCTGGCCGACGGGCAGCTGGACGTCGCACATCTCGGCGACGGCGACGGTGTTGGTGATGGTCTCGGGGGCCTCGCCGAAGATGCGGCGCATCTCGGCCTCGCCCTTGAGGTAGAACTCGCGCGAGGCGTAGCGCATGCGGCGCTCGTCGGCGAGGCGGGCGCCGGTCTGGATGCAGAGCATGGCGTCGTGGGCGCCGCCATGGGTGGGCTCGACGTAGTGGACGTCGTTGGTGGCGACGGCCCGGAGGTTGAACTCCCGGGCGAGCTGGAGGAGGGGGGCGAGGATGGACTTCTGCTCCTCGAGGCCGTGGTCCATCAGCTCGATGACGAAGTTCTCCCGGCCGAAGATCTCGATGAACTTGCCGCAGGCGGCGCGCGCGCCGTCGAGGTCGCCGCGGAGAAGGTGCTGGGGGATGACGCCCTGCAGGCAACCGCTGAAGCCGATGAGGCCCTTGGCGTGGGCGGCGAGCTGCTCGAGGTCGGCGCGGGGCTGGTACTGGAGGCCGACGGTGTGGGCGTTGGAGACGAGGCGGGTGAGGTTCTGGTAGCCCTCGAAATTCCGGGCGAGGACGCCCATGTGGTAGTACTTGTGGCGGGCGCGGTCGGGCTTCTCGGTGTTGCGGTGGTCCCAGACGAGGTAGAGCTCGCAGCCGAGGAGGGGCTTGATGCCGCGGCCGGACTTCTTGGAGAGGGTCTTGGCCTCGTTCCAGAAGTCGAAGAGGCCGAAGAGGTTGCCGTGGTCGGTGATGGCGACGGCCCGCATGCCCATGTCGCACGCCTTGCCCATGAGCCGGTCGATGCGGCTGCAGCCGTCGAGCATGCTGTAGTCGGTGTGCACGTGGAGGTGCACGAAATCCTGGCTGTCGGGCGTCGCGGCCATGGGGTCGGCTAGGTTGCGTCGCCCCGCCCCGAGGGGCAAGCGGGGAAGGGGTGAGCGGAGGGGGAGAAACGACCCCTAGCGCCGGTGCAAAACGACGACCCGGCCCCGGCGCTCCACGAGAGCAAAGCCGATGCCCATAAGCTCGGCGATAACCGCGGCATAGGGGATCAGGCGACCTTCCTCATGGACATCGTGGCACTCCACGATGATGCCCGCGAACCGCCGGAGGGCGGCGGCTTGGTTGCGGGCAAGCTCCCACTCCATGCCCTCGACATCCATCACAAGCCAGGCGGAGGCGGGCAGCGCGTGGCGGGCGATGACCTCGCCGAGCGAGAAAGCCGGCACGCGAAGAGTCGCCGGGCCGGCCTCCCGGGTGACGGTCCCCGCCTGGGTGCGCCCCGGGGACCATTTGAAAGCGACCTCGTGGACACCCTCGGGGGCAATGGCTCCATGGACCGGCTCCCAGGGAGGATGGCCGTGGTTGTGCGCGACCAACTTGCGCGCAAGGTCAAGCAGGGCTCCGACCGCCTCATAGGAAACCAGCCGGACGGGCGCGCGGAGGAGAATGACCGACGAGACGAATCCCAGGCTGGCGCCAAGCTCGAGCACCGAGGCGCCCTTGGGCAAATGGGCCTGAATCAGACGCGCCTCCTTGGCCTCGTAGGAGCGCGCATCCATCTGTTGCAGGACGGCCGCGGAGGAGATGAGATCCAGGGGAACCTCCACGCCAAAGAGCCGGGGATTGCCACGATGGCCGAGGGCCCGCGCGACCGCCAGGGCTCGCCACCTTAGGGATGAGACAATTCGCATCGGGCAGGTAAGTGTTGATTTAAGACAAGCAGGGGCTACCAAACTCTCGGCTTTTCTTCCAGATGACCAAGATTTATGTGATAAACCTGGATCGTGACAAGGAAAGGATGGCGTCGGTCGCGGGAAGCCTGGGCGCCCTCGGTCTTTCGTTCACCCGTGTGCCGGCGGTTTTGGGCAAGGACGTTCCCGAATGGGAGAAGTTGGTGGACCCCGAGCTCTACGGGGCGCGAAATCGCCGTGAGATGCCCCGGCCCGGGGAGGTCGGCTGCTACCTCAGCCACCTCAAGGCCATGGAGGAGTTCCTGCGCTCCGATTCCCCATGGTGCGTGATCCTTGAGGACGACGTGGAGGTGCTGACGGAATGTCCGAAGGTGCTGGAAGCCCTGGGGCGTGCGGATGACTGGGATTTGGTGAAGCTGTTTTGCTTCCACTCCGGCCTTCCCGTGCGCAAGCGCGCCCTCACCCCGACGCACAGCCTGGTCGTTCACCTCACCCGGACGACCTCCTCCGCCGCCTATGCGATCAACCGAAAAGCGGCCGAGACCTTGCTCAGGACAATGAGGCCGATTTCCGAGCAGGTTGACCATGCGCTGGAGCGGCCGTGGGAGACAGGCTTGCGGGTGCGAGGGGTTCGCCCCCTGCCCGTCACGCTGGCTCCGGTCGCGACCGTCACGACCATCGGCGGAACTGATGCGGCGCCAAGCCGCCTGCCGCCGGGAAGATACCTGCGCCTGCTGCTCAGCAGGGCAAAGAAGGAGTTCAGGCGCGTCATGCATGGGCTTTCGCAGATATTCAGCTGAGGACCGTCGGCCTTGGCTCAGGGAGGCAAGGGGTAGCTGCGGCGTCTTGCAGGCGCGACAGGGCGACCTTGATGGCGCGGCGGGTAACAAGATAGCCGCCATGGTTGTCGCAGCCGAGCCCTGATAGGCCGAGAGGGTGAGCGGACCTAGGCCCTTGGGCAGCTAAGACATGGTGAAAGCCAATCCGCCATTCATACCCCAGCCTCAGGGGGCGGCGGCGAGCTCCAAGGCGCGGCGCGCGGCGTCGTCCCAGGATTGCCAGCGGAAGGGAGGGACGGGGTGGCGGGGCTCGGCGGCGCGACGCTCGACCAGGGCGGCGAGCGCCGAGGGGTCGCCGAGGGGGAAATACGCCGCGGCGTCGCCGGCCACCTCGCGGAAGACGGGGATGTCGCTGGCGAGGACGGGGGCGCCGCGCATCAGGGCCTCGACCACGGGGAGGCCGAAGCCCTCGACGGCGGAGGCGGCGATGAGGGCGTGGGCGTCGCGGTAGGCGGCGGCCAGCTGGGCGTCGGAGGCGTCGTCCAGCCAGACGAGCCTCGAGCCGCGCTCGGGATGGGCGTTGAGCCGCGCCACGAGGTCG
>JBKDBK010000048.1:0-16141 GCA_046315175.1 Opitutia bacterium
CTCGGCGGAGAGGATGAGGCGCGAGACGAGGGTGACCTCGGCCTCCAGGCCGAGGCCGCGGGTGTCGCCGTTCCTCGCCCAGAAGGCCGCGACCCTCGAGTCTCCCGCCGGCTGCTGCGTCCGGCGGACCTGGCCGGCGGCCTCAGGTAGGGCGAGGAAGCCTAGGGCGAGAAGGGGAAGGAGGCGCATGACACCCTGTCTAACCCCGTAAAACCGGCTTGGAAAGGCTAATGCCTGAGCAAGCAACCCCGCGAACGACTTGCCAAGCAGGAAGCCGCCGGCATGATGGGGACCATGCGACTCCCCCGCCGCCTTGGCCTTTTCCTCGCCTTAAGCCTCGCGCTTCTGCTCCCGGAAAATGCCGGCGCCCAGTCGGCACCCAAGCCGCCTACCTCCCGCGCGCGCGATGCCTCGGCGGTCCAGCAGAGGCTCGCCGCCAAGCTCGCCGGGCTGCCCGACGGCGAGTTCCGCGCCGCCTGCGGGCGGGACAACTGCCTCCACCT
Organism: Opitutia bacterium; assembly: GCA_046315175.1. Taxonomy (GTDB): domain Bacteria; phylum Verrucomicrobiota; class Verrucomicrobiia; order Opitutales; family UBA953; genus UBA8828. The sequence continues at coordinate 504 of JBKDBK010000048.1, forward strand.
CGACCGCAGCGGCAAGCCCCTCTACATCTGCAACCACGGCCCGGCCGCCGCGCCCGGCGTCGGCGAGGACACCGAGCCCTATGTCGGCGTCGCCGCGCTCCCCCTCGACCAGACCTTCCGGCTCCACACCCGACCGGGCGCCCGCCGGGTAATCTTCCTGGACTTCGACGGCCACGTGACGCGCAACACATCGTGGAACAGCGCCTTCGCCAACGGCGGCGACATCGTCACCCCGGCCTACGACACGGACGGCAACCCGTCGTCCTTCTCCGACGCCGAGCGCCGAGCGATCCAGGACATCTGGCTGCGCGTGGCCGAGGACTTCGCGCCCTTCGATGTCGACGTGACCACCGAGGACCCCGGAGTCAACGCGCTCGTCCGGGCGGGATCGACCGACACCGTCTGGGGCGTGCGCGTCTGCGTCGGCGGCTCCAGCTCCGACTGGCTCGGCCAGAGCGCGGGCGGCATCGCCTACATCAACTCGTTCGGCACCAGCTCGGACACCCCCTGCTTCGTCTTCCCCCGCTCCCTCGGCAACAATGCCAAGTACATCGCCGAGGCCACCAGCCACGAGATCGGCCACACGCTCGGCCTCTACCACTCCAGCCAGTCCAACGGCACGGAATACTACCAGGGTCACGCCGACTGGGCCCCGATCATGGGCGTCGGCTATTACAAGGCGGTCACCCAGTGGACCCGCGGCGACTACCCCCTCTCGAGCAACACCCAGGACAACCTGGCGGTGATCGCCGGCAAGATCCCGCTCCACAGCCCCATCCAGCTGACCGCGATCCCCACGTTCTCCGGCACGACGGCCGACGCCGGGGGCGTCCTGACCCGCCGCAGCCAGGTCGACTCCTACATCTTCGCGGCCGGCGCCGGCACGGTCAGCTTCACCGGCCAGGTCGCCACACCGTCGCCCAACCTGAGGCTCAGCCTGACCCTTCGCGACTCGCTCGACAACATCATCGCGACCGGGACTCCCGCCGGGATGGGCGCGACCCTCGGCGCGTCGGTTCCCGGCGGCACCTACACCGTCTCGGTCGACGGCATCGGCACCGGTGACGCGCTGACCGCCTACACCGACTACGGCTCGCTCGGCCGCTACCGCCTGACCGGCAGCTGGTCGGCGCCCACGTCCGTCGTCCAGAACCAGCTCCCCCTCGCCTCGACGGCGGGCACCACGCCCACCTCGGGCACCGCACCCCTGACGGTGCGCTTCAGCAGCGCGGCGTCCAGCGACCCCGACGGCAGCCTGACGAGCACCCAGTGGAATTTCGGCAACGGCACGATGTCGACCGAGGCCAACCCCTCGTTCACCTACACGACTCCCGGCAGCTACACCGCGACCCTGACGGTCACGGACAACGCCGGCGGAGCCGCCTCCTCGACCGTCCTGATCACCGCCCTGGCGCCGCCCTCGCCGACCAAGGTCTGCCGAGTGGGCAGCCTCTCTCTCGCCTGGGTCAATGCCTCCAAGGGGGTCTCCGGACGCGCCACGGTGGTGGTGAGGGACGCCTCGGGGGCGCTTCTGCCCAACGCGACGGTCACCGGCGCCTTCTCGGGCCTCGCCAATGCAAAGGTCACCGGGCGAACCGGCAGGAAGGGTGATGTGATCCTGACCTCTCCCCTCATCGCCTCGACGGCCCGGGGGAGCCTGACCTTCACGGTGGAGTCGATCACCCTGTCCGGCCACACCTACGACGCGTCAAAGAACGCGGCGACGAGCGCGACAATCTCGCGCTGAGGGACCCAGCTTCCCGAAAGCCCCTCCGTCGGAGGGGCTTTTTTTGTCCCTCGCCGGGAACCCCGGCGTGGCCTTGGCTGACCACGGATTGACCCCATGCGCCCCCTCCTGATCCTCGTCGGCCTGCTCGGCCTCTCGCTCTCGTCCGCCCCCGCCCAGACCGCCGCGCCCGCCGCGCCCGCCCCCAAGGCCGCCAAGCCGGCCGAGCCGCCCAAGGATCCCTATGCCGACGGCAAGCTGGTGGCGGGGGAGCCGCCCGCGCCCGCGGCCGACAGCTTCACCTTCGTGGTCCTGCCCGACACCCAGAACTACTCCGAGAGGTATCCCGAGACCTTCAAGGCGCAGACGCGCTGGATCATGGCCAACCGCGAGAGGCGCCGCATCGGCGCGGTCTTCCACCTGGGCGACATCACCAACCACAACAACGACGTCCAGTGGCGCAACGCCCGCGCGGCCCTCGACCCAATCCTGAAATCCGACCTGCCGCTCTGCATCGTGCCGGGCAACCACGACTACGGGGCGGGCGGGCAGGCCAAGACCCGCGACAGCCTGATGTCGGAGTACCTCCCCGTTAAGGAGCTTTCCCGCCGGCCCGGCTGGGGAGGGGCCTACGACAAGGAGCCGGCCCGGAGCGAGAACAGCTACCACCGGCTGGATATCGCCGGGAGGAAGTTCCTCGTGCTTTGCCTCGAGTTCGGGCCGCGCGACGACGTCCTGCGCTGGGCCAACGGCGTCGTGGCCGCCAATCGCGACCGCGAGGCCATCCTGCTGACCCACGCCCACATCTTCTCGGACGACACCCGCTACAACCGCGAGGCGTACGGCAAGAGGCAGACCGCCAACCCGCTGGGCTATGGCATGGCGAAGCTGCCCGAGGGTGTGAACGAGGGCGAGCAGGTCTGGCAGAAGCTGATCAGCCGCCACGAGACCTTCGTGCTCACGCTCAACGGCCACGTGGCAGGCGACGGCCTCGGACGCCTCGTCACGACGACGCCGGGCGGCCGCCCCGTGCCCCAGGTCGTGGTCAACTTCCAGTTCCGGCCCAAGGGCGGCGACGGCTGGCTACGGCTCGTCGAGATGCGCAAGGATGGCACGATGCGCATGACCGACTACTCCCCGGTCCTGAACAAGACGAACGTCGGCCCCCAGAACAGCTTCGACATCCCTTGGTGAGGCGGGGCAACCTCCCGGGATGAGACCGCCCGCCCTCCTCGCCCTCCTCGCCCTCCTCGCCCTCGCGCTCGCCGGCTGCCGGCCGGACCACTCGGCGCGCGACGCCTTCCTCGCGCCCGCGCCCGACGCCGGCGCCCATCTGCCGGCCGAGGGCGTCTGGCCGAAGGGGCGCAAGGTGCTCGTCGCCGGCTACTCGGGCGTGCCCAAGCGGGACCTCGCCGCGGGCTTCTCCGTGGCGGGTCCGCACTACGGCGGCAACAACGAGGCGCAGATCGCGCAGTGCCGCGAGGCCGGCATCCCCGTCATCGCGCAGATCGGCCCCTTCCCCGGCAACGGCAGCGGCGGGTGGGATGCCGCCTCCAAGATCCCCCTGGACGAGGTCAGGCGGCGCGTCGCCGAGGCCGTGCGCCGCCACGCGTCGACCCCGGAGATCGTCATGTGGGCCATCCAGCCGGAGGAGCTCCGCCCCTGGCGCAAGGACGAGATGGCCTACCTGGCCGCCGTGGCCGAGACGGTGCGCAGGGAGGATCCGCTGGGCCGGCCGCTGTTCCTCTACAACCCCAACCACCGCGACGCCGCCTCGCTCGCCGCCATCGTCCCCCACCTCGACGTGATCGGCAAGGGCTGCTACGCCAACATCGCCGGGCACAAGGACAACCGCGCCTGGATCCGCTGGTCGGTGGAGCAGATGGTGCTGGCGGCCGCCAAGGCGCGCCCCGGCGCGTGGGCCTTGGTGATGCCCGAGCTCGCCCAGGATCCCGAGCCCGGCGACCGCCACCTCATCCGCGCCTGGGTCCGGCACGACACCTACCTGGGGATGATGAGCGGGGCCAAGGGCGTCTTCCTCTGGTCGCTCTTCCCCCGGCGCGAGGTCAAGGCGACGTGGAAGGCCTGGTACGACGCCTACGCCGAGTGCGGGCGCGAGCTCAACGGCGAGCGGCAGCTGGGGCCCTTCTTCCTCTTCGGCCAGCCGAGGGACGACCTCCGGGTCTCGACCCTCGAGCCGAGGCGCCCCTACCCGCTCGGCTCCTCCGTGCGCAACGCCCTCGAGGCCTCGACCACCCAGCCGGGCGAGGGCAAGGGCGGGATGCTCCACCCGTGGACCAAGGCGGAGCGCGCCCTCGGCGCCGAGCGCGTCCTCTTCATCGCCAATTCCTGCCCCGAGCCCACGACGTTCCGGGTGAGCGGGCTTCCCGCCCGCGGCCTCGAGGCGGTCAACGCCTTCGACGGCACGCCGGTCGCGCTCGGCGCCGACGGCCAGCTCGCCGACCTGCGGCTGGGGCCGTGGGAAGTCGCCGCTCTGCGCTTCCGCGCCGCGCCCGGGCGCTGAGCCGGTCAGGCCGGATTGCCCCCGACCAGCCTGCGAATGCCCAGGGGATTGTCGGCGCGCAGCTCGGGAGGAAGGGCGGCGTCGGGGAAATTCTGGTAGCAGACCAGGCGGGTGAACCGGTAGAGGGCGTTGGCGCCGACCGAGGTGGAGCGCCCGTCGGAAAGCGAGGGGTAGGGCCCGCCGTGGACGATGGCCGAGGAGACCTCGACGCCGGTGGGAAAGCCGTTGAGCACGACGCGGCCGGCGAGCCGGGAAAGCGTCTCCACGAGGTCGGCGTTGGCGGCGAGCTCGGCGTCGGTCGCGTGAAGCGTGCCGGTGAGGCTGCCCTCGACCCCGCCGAGCGCGGCGCGCAGCTGGGCGGCGCCGTCGCACCAGACCACGGTCGAGCACGGGCCGAAGATCTCATGGCGCAGCGAGGGGTCGGCCAGGAAATCGGCCGCGGAGACCTCGAGCAAGGCGGGCTCGGCCCGGTTGGGCTGGCCGCTGCCGGCGCCGCGGGCCAGCAGGCCCACCCCCTTGGTCGCCAGGCGCGCGGAAAGGCCGTCGCGGTAGGCGCGGGCGATGCCGGCGTGCAGCATGACGCCCTCGGGAGCGGCGCGGAAGGCGTCGGCGAGCCGGGCGACAAAGGCCTGGGCGGCGGGCGTCCGCGCCATGAGGAGCAGGCCGGGCTGGGTGCAGAACTGCCCGACGCCCAGGGTGCAGGAACCGAGCATGCCCGCCGCGAGGGCCTCGCCGCGCTCGGCCAGCGCGCCGTCGAGGAACACGACCGGGTTGACGCTGCTCATCTCGGCGTAGACGGGGATGGGCTCGGGCCGGGCGGCGGCGAGGTCCATCAGGGCGCGGCCGCCGGCGCGGGAGCCGGTGAAGCCGACGGCGCGGATGGCGGGGTGGCGGACGAGCGCCTGGCCGACGACCCTGCCGTCGCCGACGAGCATTGAGAAGGCGCCCTCGGGAAGCCCCGCCGCGCGGGCGGCCTCGGCGACATGCGAGCCGACCCTCTCCGCGGTGCCGGGATGGGCGGGATGGGCGACCACGACCACGGGGCAGCCGGCGGCGAGCGCCGAGGCGGTGTCGCCCCCGGCGACGGAATAGGCGAAGGGGAAGTTGCTCGCGCAGAAGACGGCGACGGGCCCGAGGGCCCGGCACATCGACCGGTGGTCGGGCTTGGGCAGGGGCTTGCGGTCGGGCTGGGCGAGCTCGATGCGCGCGTCGACCCAATGGCCCTGCCGGACGAGGTCGGCGAAGAGGCGGAGCTGGCCGACGGTGCGGCCGATCTCGCCGAGGCAGCGCGCCTCGGGGAGGGCGGTCTCAAGCTGGGCGCGCGCGGCGAGGGCGGGCGCGTCGGCCTCGAGGCGCCGGGCCAGGTCGAGCAGGAAGGCCGACTTGTCGCTCCCGGAGAGCGCGGCCATGCGGGGAGCGGCGGCCGCGGCGAGCTCGGCGGCGCGAGCCACCTCGTCGGGATGCGAGGTGTGGAAGGCGGGCTCGAGCGCCTCGCCGGTGGCGGGGTTGACGCCGCGGAACACCGCGCCGCCCGGCCTGCCCCGCCCGCGCCCGACGAGGGCGAGACCCGAAAGCGCGGGGGTTTCCATCACTTGCGGGGGGAGCGCCGGGCGAACTTCGGGCGGGCGCGGAGGGCGGCTTGGTAGGTCGAGCGGCAGAGGGCGAGGTCGTCGCCCGAAAGGGGAAGGCGCGGGGCGCGGACGGATGCGCTGCTCCCGCGCTCCTGGGCCTGGATCCACTTGATGTGCTGGACGAACTTGGGAACCGTGTCGAGGCGCAGCATGGGGAGGAACCAGTCGTAGAGCTCGGCGGCGCGCGCGCGCCCCCGGTCGCCCTGCAGGGCGAGCTCGTGCAGCTGGACCGACTCGGCGGGGAAGGCGTTGACGAGACCGGCGATCCAGCCGGTGGCGCCGGCGGCGACGCCCTCGAGGAGGCAGTCGTCCATGCCGACGAGGATGCGGAGGCGGGCGCCGAGGAGGTTGGCGAGGGCGGTGACGCGGCGGGCGTCGCCCGAGGACTCCTTGATCGCCTCGAGGTTGCGGTGGCGCTTGGCGAGCTCGGCGACCTGCGCGGGGAGGAAGTCGGTCTTGTACGCGGGCGGGTTGTTGTAGAGCATGCAGGGCAGCTTGGTCGCGGCGATGACCGCCGAGACATGCGCGCCCATCTCGCGCCAGTCGGTGCTGTAGACGTAGGGAGGGAGGACCATCAGACCGCCGCAGCCGAGCGACTCGGAGGCCTGGGCGAGGTCGACCGCCTCCTCGGTGGAGAGGGCGGCGATGCCGGGGATGACGGGGAGGCCGGGGACGGCCTGGACGCAGGCCTCGATGACATCGACCTTCTCGTCGAAGGTGAGGGTGGCGCCCTCGCCGAGGGAGCCGCAGGGCACGATGCCGACGGCGCCCGAGGCCTCCATCCAGCGGCAAGGGCGGTCGACCTCCTCGAGGTCGACCCCGCCCTTGGGCGCGAAGGTCGTGGTGATGGCGGGGATGACACCCTGCCACTGGGCGCGAGGGGGACGGAGGGACTTGGGCTTGGCCATGGAACGACAAGGCAACGCCGAGGGAGGAAGTGAGGAAAGATAAAAATCCGGTTTTCGCTTTGAACCGAGGCGTTCCGCCCTTTGATGGAGTCCATGCACCTGCCGCTGCGCGTCCGCGTGGTCGACTCCCACACGGGAGGCGAGCCGACCCGGCTGGTCCTGGCCGGCGCCCCCGACCTCGGCGCGGGCCCCCTGTCGCTGCGCGCCGAGCGGTTCCGCCGCGAGCACGACGCCTTCCGCTCGGCGGTGGTCAACGAGCCGAGGGGCTCGGATGTGCTCGTCGGCGCGCTCCTGGTCGAGCCGCACGATCCCGGCTGCGCGCTGGGGGTGATCTTCTTCAACAACGTGGGCACGCTCGGGATGTGCGGCCACGGCACGATCGGCCTCGTGGCCACCCTCGCCCACCTCGGCAGGCTGGGCCCGGGCGAGGTCCGCATCGACACGCCCGTCGGCCCGGTGACCGCGACGCTGCGCGCGGACGGGTCGGTGAGCGTGGCCAACGTGCCCTCGCGGCGCACCGCCAAGGGAGCGAGGGTCGAGGTGCCCGGCCACGGCGTCGTGAGCGGCGACGTGGCCTGGGGCGGCAACTGGTTCTTCCTCTGCGAGGACCACGGCCTCGAGGTCGGCGTCGCCAACCTCGACGCCCTGACGGACCTCGCCTGGCGCATCCGCCAGGCCCTGCCCGCCGCGGGCGTGACGGGCGAGGGAGGCGCCGAGATCGACCACATCGAGCTGCTCGGGCCCTCGGCGTCGGCCGACAGCCGCAACTTCGTGCTCTGCCCCGGCAAGGCCTACGACCGCTCGCCCTGCGGCACGGGCACGAGCGCGAAGCTCGCCTGCCTGGCGGCGGACGGCAAGCTGGCCGAGGGCGCGACCTGGCGACAGGAGAGCGTCATCGGCAGCGTCTTCGAGGGCGCCTACCGGCGGCTGCCCGGGGGTGAGATCGCCCCGACCGTGACCGGCACGGCCCACGTCACCGCCGAGGCCGAGCTGATCCTCGGCCCCGCCGACCCGTTCCGCGCGGGCATACCCCCGCGATGAGCGGGCGGGTGGTCATCGTCGGCGGGGGCATCGTCGGGCTCTCCTGCGCGCACGAGCTGCTCCGGCGCGGGCGGGACGTCACGGTGCTCGAGCGGGACGGGCCGGAGGCCGACGGCTGCTCGCTGGGCAACGCGGGCATGATCGTGCCCAGCCACTTCGTGCCCCTGGCGGCGCCGGGCATGGTGGCGCTCGGCCTGCGCTGGATGCTGGACGGGGAGAGCCCGTTCTGGATCCGGCCGCGGCTGGACCTCGGCCTGCTCCGCTGGGGCTGGGGTTTCTGGAAGGCGGCCAACCAGGGGCATGTCGACCGCTGCGCCCCGGTGCTGCGCGACCTCAACCTGCGGAGCCGCGAGATCTTCCTGCGGCACCGGGCCGAGCTCGGCGAGGACTTCCACCTGGAGGACGTCGGCCTGCTCGCGCTCTGCCGCACCCAGCGCACCCTTGACCACGAGGCGGCCTTCGCGGCCAAGTCCAACGCCCTCGGCGTGCCGACGGAGGTGCTCTCCGCGGCGGAGGTGCGCCGGCGCGAGCCGGGAATCGACCTCGATGTCGTCGGGGCCGTCCTGATGGCGCGCGACGCCCACCTGGACCCCCGGCGCCTCATGGCCGCGCTCGAGCGCGACGTGGTCCGCCGCGGCGGGCGCATCCTGCGCGGGCGCGGGGTGACGGGCTGGCGCACGGAGGGGGACCGGCTGCGCGCGGCGGTGACCCGCGAGGGCGAGGTCGAGGGCGACGACTTTGTGCTCGCGGCCGGAAGCTGGTCGCCCGAGGCCGCGGCCGGGCTCGGCCTCCGCCTGCCCATGCAGGCCGGCAAGGGCTACGGCATGCGGCTGGAGCGCCCCGCCCAGCGGCCGCGCCACTGCTCGCTCCTGATGGACGACCGCGTGGCCGTCACCCCGATGGGGGACTCCGTCTACGTCGGCGGCACGATGGAGATCGCGGGCAACGACCTCTCGGTCAACCCGGCCCGCGTGCGCGGCATCCGCAAGGCGTTCGTCCGGCATTACACCGCGTTCCGCGAGGCGGACTTCGCGTCGGCACCCGTCTGGGCGGGCCTGCGCCCCTGCCCTCCCGACGGCATGCCCTACCTCGGGCGCACGGCCGCGCGCCGCAACCTGGTGGTGGCCACCGGACACTCGATGATGGGGCTGAGCCTCGGCCCGGTCACGGGCGAGCTTGTCGCCCAGATGACCTGCGGCGAGCCCGCCTCGGTGCGGCTTGCGCAGGTCGACCCCGACCGGCACGCCTGACTTGCCCGCCGAGGCTTTCGGCGGAACCCGGGCGCGGCACCAAGGTCGGTGAGGCATGCCCCGACTCGCCGCCTTGCTTCTCCTGCCCCTGGGCCTGCTCGCCCAGGCCTCAACCGAGCCCGCCCTCCTGCCCCGCCCGGTTTCCTACCAAGCCGCCGCGGGCAGCCTGACGCTCTCGCCGGCGACGCGCGTCGCTTTCGCCAAGGATGTGCCGGCGTTCCACGCCGCCTACCTGGCCGAGCACCTCAGGGCCGCGACGGGCGTCGCGGTCGGCGCCGACGACGCGCCGGGGGGCAAGGGTGCGATCTCCCTGCGGCTCGAGCCCTCGCTCGCCAAGGGGTACCGGCTGCGGGTCGGAGCAGGCTCGGCCCTGGTCGAGGGCAAGGACGCCGAGGCTGTCTTCCACGGCGTCCAGACCCTGATCCAGCTGGCCGCGCTCGGCGGCGGCAAGGTCGCGGGGTGCGAGATCGCGGACCACGCCCGGTTCGGCTGGCGCGGCCTGATGCTGGATTCCTCGCGCCACTTCCAGACGGTGGCGGAGATCAAGGTGCTGCTCGACCAGATGGCGCTGCACAAGATGAACGTCTTCCACTGGCACCTGACCGACGACCAGGGCTGGCGGATCGAGATCAAGTCCCGCCCGAGGCTGACCGAGGTCGGGGCCTGGCGCGTGCCGCGCGAGGGCATCTGGTGGTTCCGCCCCGGCCCCCAGAAGGACGAGAAGGCGACGTACGGGGGCTTCTACACCCAGGAGCAAATCAAGGAGGTGGTGGCCTACGCGACCGCGCGCCACATCGTCGTCATGCCGGAGATCGACGTCCCGGGCCACTCCCTCGCCATCCTCGCCGCCTATCCCGAGCTCTCGACCACCGGCGGCCCCTTCCAGGTCAACCCGGGCTCGAAGTTCTACGGCACGATCGAGAACACGCTCGACCCCTCCAACCCCGAGACTTTCCGCTTCCTCGAGGACGTGTTCTCCGAGGTGGCGCCGCTCTTCACCTCGCCCTTCATCCACATGGGCGGCGACGAGTGCACCAAGGTCTTCTGGAAGAGGTCGCCCAAGGTGCAGGCCTTCATGAGGGAGAAGGGCCTCAAGGACGAGGGCGAGCTGCAGTCGTGGTTCGTGCGCCAGACCGAGGCCATCATCCGCGCGAAGGGCAAGCGCCTGATGGGCTGGGACGAGATCCTCGAGGGAGGGCTGGCCGAGGGCGCCAGCGTGATGTCGTGGCAGGGCAAGGGCGGCGGCATCGCGGCCGCCCGCATGGGACGGGACGTGGTGATGAGCCCGAGCCCGGCCTACTACCTCGACCTCTACCAGGGACACCCGGAGATCGAGCCGCCCACCTACGGCATGGCGCGGCTGCGGGACAGCTTCCTGTTCGACCCGACGCTGCCCCGGGAGATCGATTCCGCCCGGCTGCTCGGCATCCAGGGCACCATCTGGACGGAGGAGATCCCCAACTTCCGCCACCTCCAGTACATGACCTGGCCGCGGGCCTGGGCGATCGCGGAGGAGGCGTGGAGCCCGGAGCTTGACGCCAAGGCGAAGCTGGCGGCCTGGCCGGGCTTCGTCCGGCGCGTCGAGCGGCAGTTCGGGGTGTTCGACCGCCGGGGCTGGCACTACGCCCGGTCGATCTACGACCCGGCGATGAGCCTGTCGAAGGACGGCAAGACGCTGACGCTGACGGCGGAGATTCCCGGCCTGGACATCCATTACTGCTTCGACGACACGGAGCCCGACGCGACCTACCCCAAGGCCACCGGCCCGCTGGCCGTGCCCGTGGGCGCGGACGCGGTCCGGACGCGGACCTACCGCGACGGCCAGCCGGTCGGGCGCCTCACCTGGGTGAGGCTCCAGCACGTCAACCGCGAGAAGCGCGTCCCCTGAGGGGCCTCACTCCGCGAGGTAGGGGGCGAACTCCTCCTCGTGGCGCTTGAGGATCTGGAGCGCGGTCGCGTTGACGTGCTCGACGTGGCGTCGGAACAGCCGCTCGGACAGCCGGTCGTCGAAGGCCAGGTTGTACTGGAAGCAGAGGTCGCCGTCGGCGTCGACGAACAGGGCGCAGACGTTGTAGTCGCGGTTGACCTTGGCCACGAGGAGGCGGAGGGCGGGGTTCTCCCGGTTGCCCGGCTTGCCCTCGTAGAAATTGTAGACGACGAGGCGGTCGACCGAGTTCTTGGTCAGCTTGGGCGAGACCGTCAGGCGCTCGGCGGTCAGGAAGACGGCCTTGGCGGACTTCTCGCCGAGGCGGGCGGCCATGCCGATGTCCTTGCACCAGGCGGCGAGACGGGCGGCGCCGAGCGTGTCGTCGTCGATGCCCGACAGGTCGAGGTCGGGGGCGGCGCGAAGGCCGGCCGCGAGCAGGAGGCAGAGGAGGATGGGGCGCATGGGGGCATCCTGCCCCCGGCCGAAGGCGGAGGCAAGGGGACAAAGGGCCCTCAGGCGATCAGCTCGCGCACGACCCGTCCGTGGACGTCGGTCAGTCGGTCGTCGCGGCCGGCGTGGCGGAAGGTGAAGGCCTCGTGGTCGAAGCCGAGGAGGCGCAGCAGGGTGGCGTGGAGGTCGTGGACGTGGACGGGGTCCTTGACCGCCTTGAAGCCGAACTCGTCGGTGGCGCCGTGGACGTGGCCGGCGCGGACGCCGCCGCCGGCGAGCCACATGGTGAAGCCGTGGTGGTTGTGGTCGCGGCCGTTGATCTTGCCCTGGTTGGAGCCCGGGGTGGGCAGCTCGACGGTCGGGGTGCGGCCGAACTCGCCGCCCCAGATGACGAGGGTCTCGTCGAGCATGCCGCGCTGCTTGAGGTCGGCGAGGAGGGCGGCGATGGGCTGGTCGCTCTCCCGGGCGAGGTGGCGGTGGTGCTTCTCGAGGTCGTCATGGCTGTCCCAGGGCTGCCCCGCCCCGTGCCAGAGCTGGATGAAGCGGACGCCGCGCTCGGCGAGGCGGCGGGCGATGAGGAATTGGCGGCCGTGGGTGGTGTCGCCGTAGAGCGCGCGGACATGAGCCGGCTCGCGGCTGACATCGAAGGCGTCGGTCGCCTCGAGCTGCATCCGGTAGGCCATCTCGAAGGAGTGGGTGCGGGCCTCGAGGGCGGCGTCCTGCGGGCGCCGGGCCTGGTGGGCGCGGTTGAGCTTGGCGAGCAGGTCGAGCTGGGCGCGCTGGGCGGGGCGCGAGAGGGAGGCGTTGCGGATGTTCTCCACCAGCTCCTCGACGGTGCGCTTGGAGGAGTCGACGTAGGTGCCTTGGTAGACGCCGGGGAGGAAGCCGCACTGCCAGTTCTGGGTCTCCTGAATGGGGAAGCCGCCGGGGCAGAGCGTGACGAAGGCGGGGAGGTTCTGGTTCTCGGTGCCGAGGCCGTAGGTGACCCAGGAGCCGAAGGACGGGCGGGGCTGGCGGGCGTCGCCGCAGTTCATCAGGAGGAGCGAGGGCTCGTGGTTGGGCACGTCGGCGCGCATCGAGCGGATGACGCAGAGGTCGTCGGCGAAGGCGGCGGTCTTCTCGAAGAGCTCGCTGACCTCGAGGCCGGAGCGGCCGTGGCGGCGGAAGGCGAAGGGGGATCGGAAGGCGGCGCCGGTCTTGCGCTCGGTCGGGATGTAGTCCCCGGGCAGGGTCTTGTCGTGATGGCGGTCGAGCGCGACCTTGCGGTCGAAGGTGTCGAGGTGCGAGGGGCCGCCGTTGGCGAAGATGTGGATGACGCGCTTGGCCTTGGCGGGCAGCGGCGGGCGCCGGGGGGCGAGGGGATGGAGGGGGTCGACCTTGACCGTGGCGCCGCGCAGGTCCTGCTGGAGCAGGGTGGCCATGGCGAGGGCGCCGAGGCCCATGCCGCACTTGCGGAGGAACTCGCGCCGGCTGTCCTGGATGAGCTCGCGCGGGGTCATGTCAGTCGGCGAAGTTGAACTCGTTGGATTGGAGGAGCACCTGGGCGAGGGCGGACCAGGCGTCCTGGGGGGCGACGCCGGGGCGGGCGAAGTCGGCCGAGGCGGACGCGAGCAGCTCGCCGCTCGCGGCGTCCCGGATCTCGGGGGCCCAGTCGAAGCTGTCGTGGCCGTCGCCGTTCCAGTCGTCGACCAGGAAGTCGAGCGTCTCGCCGGGAGCGAGGCGGACCTTGGGGAGGGCGATGGCGACGGCGGGGGCGCCGCCCTTGGCGGTCCACTCGCCGAGGAGGCCGGCGCGGGAGGCGACGACGCGGGCGCGGACGCCGAGGCTCTTGTCGGAGGGCACGCGGAGCGAGCCGGAGTCGGCGACGACCGCGGCCGGCCCGGCCTGCCAGCGGCGGATGACGGCGGAGGCGGCGCCGGAGCCGGGATGGCCGCCCTTGGCGGTGAGCATGGCCCAGGTGTGGACCGGGGCGGGATACTCGGCGGCAGCGGAGAGGCGGCCGTCCTTGCGGTGCGTCATCTCGGCGAAGCTGACCTTGCGGGCGGCCGGGTCCCAGGAGCCGACGCCGAGGAGCCAGCGGGAGGGCGGGGGCGCGGCGGCGACGTCGCGCACGAAGCCGAGGGCGAGGGCGAGCTCGTCGGGATTGGGCCCGCGGGCGAGGACGGATCGGTAGAGCGCGCCGACGCGCGCGGCGGGGTCGGCCTGGCCGGCGGTGGAGGCGGCGAGGCGGTCGGCCATCTGGCGGACGAAGGGATGGTTGAGGAGCCAGAGCGCCTGCTGGGGCGTGCTGGTCACGTTGCGCTTGGCGACGTGGAAATCGGGGTTGGCGAAGTCGAAGGTGCGGAAGAAGGCGGGGAGGTTCTGGCGCTCGATGAAGGCGTAGACGGTGCGGCGGGGGGCGCCGAAGTCCTCGGCCAGGTCGAAGGGCTGCCCGCCCGGCTTGCCCTCGGTCCGCCCGGCGACGCGCAGCATGCTGTCGCGCATCGACTCGAAATCGAGCCGGCGGCGGTTCATCCGCCAGAGGAGCTCGTTGCCGGGATCCCTGGCGAGGCCGGCCTTGGTCGGCTCGGAGGCCTGGCGGAAGGCGGCGGAGACGACCGTCGCGCGGATGAGGCGCTTGGTCGACCAGCCCTGGGCGACGAACTCGTGGGCGAGGTGGTCGAGCAGCTCGGGATGGCGCGGGGCCGGGGTGCGCGTGCCGAAGTCGCTCGGCGTCTCGACCAGCGGCTGGCCGAAGACCTGGTTGAAGACCCGGTTGACCATGACGCGCGCGGTCAGGGGATTGGAGGGCGAGGCGATGGCGCGGGCGAGCTCGAGACGGCCGCTGCCGTCCTTGAACGGCGCGGCGCCGGGCGGCGTGAGGATCTCGACGAAGCGGCGGGGGACCTCCTTGCCCGGGCGGTCGGGGTTGCCGCGGATGAGGACCTTGCCCTCGCGGGGGCGGCCCTCGACGAGGACCATGGCGCGCGGCGGGCTGTGCGGATGGGTGGCGCGGAAGGCGTCGACCTCGCGCTGCAGGGTGCGGTGCTTGCCGATGTCGGCCGCGCTGTAGGTGCCGACGAGCTGGTCGGGCTTGACGCCGCCGGGCCCCTTCGGGTGGTGCCACGGGGCGGCGAAGGCCTGGGCCTTGTCGGCCGAGGCGCGCCCCTGGGCGAGGAGCTCGGCCATGGCGAGGTCGAGCTCGGAGGCGGACTTGGGCGGCTTGGCGGCGAGGGCGGAGCGGACGGCGGGGTCGAGGGCGGGCGCGGCGAGGGCGGCGGCGAGGCGGGACGCGAACTCGGCGTCGGGCGCGCGGGCCACCGCGACCCAGGGGGCCCAGCGCGCGTCCTCGGGCAGGAGGACGGGGCCGAGGGCGGACCGCCAGGCGGCGAGGAGGAGGGGATGGAGGGCGAGGCGCTTGGCGTCCTGGTCGAGGTCGGCCTTGGGCTCGCGGAGGCCGCGGCGGAGAAGGCCGAGGTAGAGGGCGGTCTTGGCGGGCGCGAGGGCCTCGTCGAGGCGGGCGGCCCGGAAGGCGGGGATCCGGGCCTCCTTCTCGGCGAGCTCGCGCTCGAAGCGCGCGGTGTCGGGGGTGGGCTGGAAGGGCTTGAGGAGGGGCTTGTCGGCCGGCTCGGCGCTGGAGGCGAAGATGGCGTGGAGGGCGTAGTAGTCGGTGGTGGGGAAGGGGTCGGTCTTGTGGTCGTGGCAGCGCGCGCAGGAGAGGGTGAGGGCCTGGGTGCCGCGCATGACGACGTCGATCCGGTCGTCGATGATGTCGTGGTTGTTGTTGAGGAAGCGCCGGCCGAGGGTGAGGAAGCCGAGCGCGGCGAGGTCGCGGTTGTCGTCGCCCGAGACGAGGCGGTCGGCGGCGATCTGGAGCTGGAGGAACCGGTCGTAGGGAAGGTCGCGGTTGAAGGCGTCGATGACCCAGTCGCGGTAGGTGTAGGCGTAGGGGTAGCGGCGCTCCTCCTCGAAGACATAGCCCTTGGTGTCGGCGTAGCGGGCGACATCGAGCCAGTGCCGACCCCAGCGTTCGCCATATTGAGGAGCGGCGAGCAGTCGATCGACCACGCGGGCCTCGGCCTCGGCGTCGGGGGCGGGGTCTTGCAGGAATCCCGCGACCTCCGCCGGGGGGGGGGGGAGGCCCAGCAGATCAAACGTGACCCGCCGCAGCCAGGTGCGACGATCGACACGCGGCGAAGGGG